>NZ_SAUN01000001.1:2490588-2801911 GCF_004011505.1 Nonomuraea polychroma | reverse complement strand
GGCATACAGCTCCTAACATCGGAAAGGCCCGTGATCACTAACGTGATCACGGGGCCTTCCCGTTCGATCTACTGCGCCAACAGCGTCTCTTCCGGGAGGGGCGGGGGCTCTTCGTCGTTCAGCGGCGGCCGCGGTTGGCGAGCTTCACCACAACGAACACGATGCCTCCGATGACCAGCGCGCCGACGGCGAGAAACGCCAAGATCACGAGGAGCTCAGGAAGACCAATGTTCATGCTTAGCCTCCAGATCAGGTGAGAGAGACTCGGACGCCTTGGGAGAACAGCGAGTCGTGCAGCTCGATCTCCGTGGGCTTCATGTTCTTCGGGATGTCGAAGAGCACCACATCCTTGACGCTGTTACCGGGGTTGATCTTCTCGTACAGCGACTTGCTGTCCTTCAGGTAGATGGCAGCCTCCGAGCTGGCCTCGTACTCGCGGCCCTTGGCGTCGAACAGCTTCTGGTTCGCGCCGAAGAACGACCCCGCCTCGTCGCCGATGTTCTTCACCGTGACGTGCACGAGGAGGAACACGCCCTGGGCGTCCGTGCCGAGGAACTCGTTGCCGACCCGGGCCAGTTGCTCGGTCTTGGTGACCTTGAAAGAGAAGTCGCCGTCGCGCACCACCGTGCCGATCCCGGCCGTCTTCGGCTCCTCCGCATTCGGCTCTTCCGACGTCGTCTTCTTCTTGGGCCGTGATCGGCGGCCTGCTGCTTGGCGTGAACCCGCATTGATCCTGATCCCGAGCCTCGCCATGATCCTGTTGATCTGCGGTGGACCGAACAACGGGTTCCACGCGATGGATCAGTGACGACCGGCGGCGGGGTCAGCCCGCGCCGTGGGACTCGTCGGTGATCAGCAGGGCCTCCAGCTCCTTGAGCAGCGCCACCGCCCGGTCGGCGTCCGCCGGGTCCGGCACCGCTCGCCGCACCACCTCTTCCACCGGCGTCGTCGCGCGCCGGAACAGCGCGTGCATGGCGGCATCGGCCACCCGGACCTGGGTGCGGCGGCCGTCGGCAGGGTCGGGGCCGGTCTCCAGGATGCCGCGCTCCCGCATCCGGGCCACCGAGGCGGAGACGTGGCTCTGGGCGAACCCCGTGCGGGCCTGGATCTCCCCCACCGCGCTGCCCGCGTGCCGCAGCACGTCCTCGAAGACCGCCTCCTCTCCGGGCGTCAGCATCGGCCGGTCGTCGTCGTCCGCGGGCTTGGACAGCTCCACAAGCCGCCGTCCCAGCCTGCGCAATCTCGCGATGTTCATGACGGCATATTACATCGCTACCGATACATCTCTACCGATGGAAGCCGGTCCGTGACACAGATCACGAGGCGGATGAGGAATAGCGGGATCTCACCATGTCGTTTGCAACGGCGTGAACGAGGCATACGCGAACGAGCACGGCGCCCACCGGGCCGCCGCGTGTTGTCGCATGCGTATGGGGCGAATGCCGGCCCGCTAGACAAGACCGTCCGCCCGTTCTCCTCGAAGGTCATCATGATCGCACCTGGTTTCGTGCTGCGCAGGCTGAGCCACCTGCCGTTCCACCCCGGCACGCGCTGACCCGGCCGCCATCACCGGCATCTGTTCGTCCCAGCGGCCCCGGGCCGCTCTCAGTCGTGGGGATTTTCCGTGATCCAGGCTTCTGGCCTGCGCAAGCAGTACGGCGAGACCGTCGCTCTCGACGGCGTCGACCTGCACGTGCGCGAAGGCGAGATCTACGGCGTGCTCGGCCAGAGCGGCGCCGGCAAAAGCACCCTGCTGCGCTGTGTCAACCTGCTCGAACGCCCCACCGCGGGCACCGTCATCGTGGCCGGCCAGGACCTGACCGCGCTGCGCGACGCCGAGCTGAACCGGGCCAGGCAGCGCATCGGCATGATCCACCAGCACTTCGCCCTGCTGTCCTCGCGCACGGTGGCGGGCAACATCGCCTTCCCGCTGGAGGTCATGGGCGTGCCGCGAGCCGAGCGCGAGCGCCGCGTCGGCGAGCTGCTGGAGCTGGTCGGGCTCGAAGGCCGCGGCAAGGACCGCCCCCACCAGCTGTCCGGCGGGCAGAAGCAGCGGGTCGGCATCGCCAGGGCACTCGCGGGCAACCCGTCCGTGCTGCTGTCCGACGAGGCCACCTCCGCGCTGGACCCGGCCACCACCCAGTCGATCCTGGCGCTGCTCAAGCGGCTCAACGCCGAGCTCGGCCTGACGATCCTGCTCATCACCCACGAGATGAACGTCGTCAAGAGCGTCTGCGACTCCGCGGCCATCATGGCGCGCGGCCGCATCGAGGAGTCTGGCTCCATCGCCGACCTCATCAAGACGCCCGGATCCCGCCTGACCAGGGAGATCTTCCCGCTTCCCGAGCCCGCCCCGGCCGGCTCGGTCACGCTGACGTTCACCGGCGATCCGCGGCAACCGGTGGTGTCGGAGGTCGTGCGGAAGTTCGACGTGGACCTGAGCATCCTGGGCGGCTCGATCGAGGACCTCGCCGGCGGCTCCGTCGGCCGGTTGCGCGTGTCGCTCGACGGCACCGACGCCCCCGCCGCGCTCGCGTACCTGCGCGGCTCCGGCCTGATCGTGGAGGAGGCCTCGTGAGCGAGCGAAGCGAGAGAACAATGAGACACAGCACGTTCGTCACGAGGCCGACGGAGGAGGCCTCGTGACGTGGGAAGAGATGCTGCCGTTGCTCTGGCCGGCGACGCTGGAGACGGCGCAGATGGTCGGCTGGTCGGCGGTGTTCACGCTGCTGCTCGGGTTGCCGCTGGGCGTGGCGCTGGTGGTGTTCGACCGGGACGGGCTGCGGCCGGCGCCCGCGCTCAAGTCGGCGCTCGGGTTCGTGGTGAACATCGGCCGGTCGCTGCCGTTCATCGTGCTGATGATCGCGATCATCCCGTTCACCCGGCTCGTCGTCGGCACCACCATCGGGACGGCCGCCTTCGTCGTGCCGCTCACCGTCGGGGCGGTGCCGTTCTTCGCCCGGCTGGTCGAGACCGCGCTCAGGGAGGTCGGCACGGACGTCGTGCAGGCCGCCCAAGCCATGGGCGCGAGCCGGACCACCATCGTGCGCAAGGTCCTGCTGCCCGAGGCCCTGCCCGGGCTGGTGGCGGGCCTGACCGTGACGGTCGTCGCGCTCATCGGATACTCCGCCATGGCCGGCACGCTCGGCGGCGGGGGGCTCGGGGACCTGGCCGTCCGGTACGGCTACCAGCGCTTCGAGACCCTCCTGATGATCGTGACGGTCGTCCTTCTCCTCGTGATCGTGCAACTCCTGCAGAGCCTGGGCGACTGGGTCGCTCGGCGCCTATCGCACAAGTAAGGAAACAAAATGAAATTTCGTGCCATTGCGGGTGCTGTCGCACTAGCCCTGTCGCTCGCCGCATGCGGTACGTCGCAGTCCGCCACCAGCACGGCGGCCGAAGGAGCCGACACGGTGCTCAAGGTGGGCGCCAGCCCCGTGCCCCACGCCGAGATCCTCAACTACGTCAAGGAGAATCTGGCGCCGGCCGCCGGCCTGAAGCTGGAGGTCGTCGAGTTCACCGACTACGTCCAGCCGAACGTGCAGCTCGACGAGGGCCAGCTGACCGCGAACTTCTTCCAGCACAAGCCGTACCTGGACGACTTCAACTCCTCCAAGGGCACCGAGCTGAGCTTCGTCACCCCGGTCCACCTGGAGCCGCTCGGCGTGTACTCCAAGAAGATCACCGCGCTGTCCGCGCTGGCGAGCGGCGCCACCGTGGCCGTGCCCAACGACGCCACGAACCTCGGCCGCGCGCTCAAGCTGCTCGCCGACCACGGCCTCGTCACGCTCAAGGACGGCGCGGGCACCGCGGCGACCGAGCGCGACGTGGTAGAGAACCCGAAGAACCTGCAGTTCAAGCCGCTGGAGGCGGCGCAGCTGCCGCGGTCGCTCGACGACGTGGACGCCGCGGTGATCAACGGCAACTACGCCATCGAGGCCGGGCTCAAGCCCGCCACCCAGGCTCTGGCCCTGGAGAAGACCGAGAGCAACCCGTACGTCAACGGGCTCGTCGTCAAGACCGGCCACGAGAAGGACGCGAACATCGTCACCCTCGGCAAGCTGCTGCAGGACCAGAAGGTCAAGGACTTCATCAAGCAGAAGTACGCGGGTTCCGTGATCGCCGCGGAATGATATTGAAAACGCGCCGCCGAAACAGGAATAATCTCTTATCACACTGGTTCAGGCGTCAAGTGAATTGCAAGTGCGGCGCAATTAGGCGGACGTAGGAATGCCGGGTCAGCAAAACCTCTCCCGAGGAGGACCCAAAGTGCGATTCGTTTCACGAATCCTGCTCGGCGTCACCGCCGCCACGTTGGTGGCGATCGGCGCACCGGTCGCCGCCAACGCCACCACCACGTCGGCATCATCCGCCGCGAGCTCGTACGACGCGGCGTGGGGACCCTATTACTCCGGCGATCACAAGGCCAAGGCCTACGGCCACGTGAGCGTCGAGAAGAAGGCGTTCAAGTTCTGGTACTGGAAGTGGATCACCGTCAAGAAGGAGATCTGCTGGAAGGACAAGAAGGGCGACAAGCACTGCAAGTGGGTGGAGAAGAAGGTCAAGAAGCGCTTCTGGGAGTGGCGCCACGACCACTTCTTCAAGGTCCACAGCACGCTCCACAACGCCAAGTGGTGGGGCAAGAAGAAGTGCGCGTGGGAAACGTTCAAGGTCGTGAACAAGAACGGCTCGGCGTACTTCAAGAGCTTCCGCAACTGCTCGAAGCACCCGCAGGAGTTCACCTTCTACGGTAAGAACGCCGCGCACATCTACGTGGACGTGAGCCGGGGCAACCGGCACCAGCCGACCGGCTACCACTCCGGCTGGAAGGACGTCTACCACGCGGCGGCCTGACCGCCCCCTTCTCGGAGCCGCGGCCTCAAGGGCGAGGTCGCGGCTTCCGTGCTGCCGGTCGGCCGAATAGTGTTCGGATCATGTATCCGGGAGCCATCGCAGCAGTCAGCCCAGACAAGCCCGCTGTGATCATGGCGGGCTCCGGACGGATCATCACCCACCGCGAGCTGGACGAGGAGTCCAACCGCCTGGCCCACCTGTTCCGCGCGGCCGGGCTGCGCCCGGGCGACCACATCGCCTTCATGCTGCCCAACCATCCCCTCTTCCTGGCCGTCGCCTGGGCGGCGCACCGTTCGGGCCTCTACTACACGCCGATCAACTCCCGGCTGCGGACCGACGAGGTGGCGTACATCATCGGCAACTGCGGCGCGCGGGCGTTCATCTCGAGCGCGGACCTGGCCGGCGTCGCCACCTCGATCACCGCCACCACGCCCCGGGTCGAGCTGCGTCTCATGATGGACGGCACGGCCGACGGGTTCGACTCGTACGAGGAGGCGGTCGCCAAGCAGCCGAGCAGCCCGATCGACGACGAGTGCACCGGCGCGGACATGCTCTACTCCTCCGGCACCACCGGCCGGCCCAAGGGCGTCAAGGTGACCGCCACGCACGGCCCGCTCACCGAGCCCGGCATGCTGTTCAAGCTCATCCAGGCGTTGTTCGCGCCGTCGGCGGACAGCGTCTACCTCTCGCCGGCGCCGCTCTACCACGCCGCCCCGCTGCGGTACTGCCTGACGTTCCAGCGCTTCGGCGCCACCGTGGTGGTGATGGAGCGCTTCGACCCCGAGCGGTATCTGCAGGCGGTCGAGCGGTACCAGGTGACGCACTCGCAGCTCGTGCCCACGATGTTCATCAAGATGCTCAAACTGCCGGAAGAGATTCGGACAAAATACGATATTTCATCGCTCCAGCATGCGATCCATGCCGCCGCTCCCTGCCCCGTCCCCGTCAAGGAGCAGATGATCGACTGGTGGGGGCCGATCATCCACGAGTACTACGCGGGCACCGAGGGCAACGGCTTCCTCTACGTCAACGCACAGGACTGGCTGCGGCACAAGGGCACGGTCGGCCGCTCCCTCCTCGGCGTCGTGCACATCCTCGACGAGGACGGCGACGACCTGCCGCCGGGCGAGCACGGCACGGTCTACTTCGAGAACGGCGGCACGTTCGAATACCACGGCGACCCGGACAAGACCCGCGCCGCACGCGACCCGCAGGGCCGCGGCTGGACCACGCTGGGCGACATCGGCTACCTGGACGACGAGGGTTTCCTGTATCTCACCGACCGCCGCTCGTACATGATCATTTCCGGCGGGGTGAACATCTACCCGCAGGAGGCCGAGAACGTGTTGTCGGTGCACCCGAATGTGGCCGACGTGGCGGTGTTCGGGGTGCCGGACGAGGAGATGGGCGAGCAGGTCAAGGCCGTGGTCGAGCCGATGTCCATGGACGAGGCGGGGCCGGAGCTGGAGGCGGAGCTGATCGCGTACTGCCGCGAGCGCCTGGCCCACTACAAGTGCCCCAAGTCCGTGGACTTCCGCGCGGAGCTGCCCCGCCACCCGACGGGCAAGCTCTATAAGCGGCTGCTCAGGGACGAATACTGGCCGGCCCGTACGTAGGCATGCCGCTGCCCGCCGCACCTGGTGGGGTGGGGCGGGCAGCGGGTGCCACGGTCACGCCGCGGCGGTGGCGACCTGCGCCGGGGCGAGCGCGAGGTCCAGGACCTCGCGCACGTCGCTGACCGGGTGGATGGTCAGCTCGTCGCGGACCTCCGCGGGCACGTCGTCCAGGTCCGGCTCGTTGCGGGCCGGGATGAGGACGGTGGTGATGCCCGCCCGGTGCGCGGCCAGCAGCTTCTGCTTGACGCCGCCGATCGGCAGGACCCGCCCGGTCAGGGAGATCTCGCCGGTCATGGCCACGTCGCTGCGGACCAGCCGCCCGGACAGGAGCGAGGCCAGCGCGGTCGTCAGCGTCACGCCAGCTGACGGCCCGTCCTTGGGCACGGCGCCCGCCGGGAAGTGCACATGCACGGAGCGGTCCTTCAGCGCGGTGACCGGCAGCTCCAGCTCCGCGCCGTGCGAGCGCAGGTACGACAGCGCGATCCGGGCCGACTCCTTCATCACGTCGCCCAGCTGGCCGGTCAGCGTGAGCCCGGTCTCGCCGGTCTCCGGGTCGGCCAGCGACGCCTCGACGTAGAGCACGTCACCCCCGGCCCCGGTGACCGCCAGGCCCGTGGCCACGCCCGGCACCGAGGTGCGCTGCGAGGTCTCGGGCAACGAGGACTCGGGCACGAACCGCGGCCGGCCGAGGTAGCCGACCAGGTCGCCCTCGCCGACGGTGACGGGCAGCTCGTCATTGGCCGCCACCTTGCGCAGGATCCTGGCCACCGCGCGCTCCAGCGAGCGCACGCCGGCCTCGCGGGTGTACTCGGCGGCCAGCTTGCGCAGCGCGCCGTCCTCGACGCTCACCTCCTCGGCGCTCAGCCCGGCCAGCTCCAGCTGCCGCGGCAGCAGGTGGTCGCGGGCGATCGCGACCTTCTCGTCCTCGGTGTAGCCGTCGAGCGTGACGACCTCCATCCGGTCGAGCAGCGGCCCGGGGATGGCCTCCAGGACGTTGGCCGTGGCCAGGAAGAGCACGTCGGACAGGTCGAGCTCGACCTCGAGGTAGTGGTCGCGGAACGTGTGGTTCTGCGCCGGGTCGAGCACCTCCAGCAGGGCGGCCGTCGGGTCGCCGCGGTAGTCGGCGCCGACCTTGTCGACCTCGTCGAGCAGGACGACCGGGTTCATCGAACCGGCCTCGCGGATGGCGCGGACGATGCGGCCGGGCAGCGCGCCGACGTAGGTGCGCCGGTGGCCGCGGATCTCCGCCTCGTCGCGGACGCCGCCGAGCGCGACGCGGACGAACTTGCGGCCCATCGCGCGCGCCACGGATTCGCCCAGCGAGGTCTTGCCGACCCCGGGAGGACCGGCGAGGGCGAGCACGGCGCCGCTGCGGCGGCCGCCCACCACGCCGAGCCCCTTGTCCTGGCGGCGCTTGCGCACGGCCAGGTGCTCGATGATGCGGTCCTTGACGTCGGACAGACCGGTGTGGTCGGCGTCGAGCACAGTCCGCGCGCCGGTGATGTCGTAGTTGTCCTCGGTCCGCGTGTTCCAGGGGATGTCGAGGACGGTGTCGAGCCAGGTGCGGATCCAGCCGGTCTCGGGCGACTGGTCGGAGGTCCGCTCCAGCTTGTCGACCTCCTTGAGCGCGGCCTCGCGCACCTTCTCAGGCAGGTCGGCGGCCTCGACGCGGGCCCGGTAGTCCTCTTCCTCGGTCTCGGTGTCGCCGTTGAGCTCCTTGAGCTCCTTGCGCACGGCGGCGAGCTGCTGGCGCAGCAGGAACTCGCGCTGCTGCTTCTCCATGCCCTCCTGGACGTCCTTGCGGATCGTCTCGGCGACGTCGAGCTCGGCCAGGTGCTCGCGGGACCACTCGATCAGCTTGGCCAGCCGGTCGGCCGGGTCGGCGGCTTCGAGCAGCTCCACCTTCTGCGCCGTGGTGAGCCAAGGGGTGTAGCCGGAGCTGTCGGCCAGCAGCGACGGGTCCTCGATCTGGTTGACCTGGTCGACCACCTGCCATGCGCCGCGCTTCTGCAGGATCGTGGTGGCCAGGGCCTTGTACTCCTTGGCCAGCTCATGCGCGCGCTCCCCGGCGGGGACGGTGTCGATCGTGTCGGCCGCGACCCACAGCGCGGCACCGGGGCCGGTGGTGCCGATGCCCACGCGGACGCGGTTGACGCCGCGGACCACCGCGGCGGGCTCGCCACCGGGCAGCCTCCCGACCTGCTCCACAACGGCCTGCACGCCGATCGGGCCGTAACGGCCGTCGATCCGGGGAACGAGGAGGACCCGCGGCTTGTTGCCACCGGATGCACGGGCCGCGTCTATGGCTGCGCGCACCTCGGAGTCGGACAGGTCCAGCGGGACCACCATGCCCGGCAGGACGACCTCGTCGTCCAGCGGCAGGACCGGGAGGGTCAAGCTCTCACTCATGCGAACTCCAAAGGGTTGAGTTATACCGACTCAATTCATTGGAGCCTCACATTGTTCCCTTCCTTGTTGATGTTCGCTCACGGCGATCGTAATCATGTAAGCGATACCTAAAGGTGATACCTGGGATCAGACCTTGGTCTGACGCCATCGAGGGGTCGCGATCGTAAGCTTGAGCAGGTGATCTCCGTCCAAGCTGGGCGCGCCCCCGGCCGGCGGTGGCAGGCGGATGGCCGAGCTGACCGAGCGCGAGACGGAGGTGCTCACGCTGGTCGCGCAGGCGCTGCCCAACCAGGAGATCGCGGAGAAGTTGTTCGTGGCGGAGCAGACGGTCAAGACGCATGTCGGGCGAGTGCTCATGAAACTGGGGCTGCGTGACCGGGCCCAGGCGATCGTGTTCGCCTACGAGAGCGGGCTGGTGCGTCCTGGGGAGTGAGCGCCGTACAGTCGGTTGATGGACCCGGTTGAGCTCTTCCATCAGGTGGCGGCGACCGTTCCCGCCTACAGGGCCTTTCTGGCGGAGCACGCCATCGATCCCGCCGAAGTCACGACATTTCAAGACTTCGAGCGGTTGCCGATGACCACGAAGGACTCCTACACCCTCCGCCACCCCCTGCCGGACCTCTGCAGGAACGGTGAGATCGGCGACATGATCGCGGTGTCGTCGGGCTCGACAGGCGAGCCGTCGTTCTGGCCGCGCTCGGCGGCGGACGAGCGCGTGATCGCCGCCCGGTTCGAGGAGGTCTTCCGCGACTCGTTCGCCGCCCGGGAGCGCCGGACGCTGGCCGTGGTCTGCTTCGCGCTCGGCACCTGGGTGGGCGGCCTGTTCACCGTCAACTGCTGCCGCCACCTGGCCGAACGCGGCTACCCCATCACCGTGGTCGCGCCCGGCACGGACCGCAGGGAGATCGCGCGCGTGCTGCCGGAGCTGGCCCCGTACTTCGACCAGGTGGTGCTCCTGGGCTACCCGCCGTTCCTGAAGAACGTCATCGACACCGAGCACCTGCCCTGGGCCGCCTGGAACATCAAACTCGTCACGGCGGGCGAGGTGTTCAGCGAGCAGTGGCGCACGCTGGTCGCCGAGCGGGCCGGGATCGCCGACCCGGTACGCGGCATCGCCTCCCTGTACGGCACCGCCGACGCGGGCGTGCTGGGCAACGAGACCGCGCTGTCCGTCGAGATCCGCCGCTTCCTGTCGGACCGCCCGGACACGGCGAGGGCGCTGTTCGGGGAGTCGCGGCTGCCGACGCTCGTCCAGTACGACCCGGAGGTGCGCTTCTTCGAGGAGCACGAGGGCACGCTGCTCTTCTCGGGCGACAACGGCATTCCGCTCATCCGCTACCACATCGCCGACGAGGGCGGCGTGATCCCGTACGAGCGCCTGCTGGACTTCGTCCGGCGGCACGGCTTCGAGCCGACCGTGCCGGGCCCGGAGCGGCCCTTCGTGTACGTGTTCGGCCGCAGTCATTTCACGGTCTCGTACTACGGCGCGAACGTCTTTCCCGAGAACATCGCGGTCGGCCTGGAGCAGCCCGAGGTCGCCGGCTGGGTGACGGGCAAGTTCGTGATGGAGGTGGTGGAGGACGCCGGCCGCGACCGGCATCTGACGGTGACGGTGGAGCTGATGCCGGGCGAGAAGCCCTCGGACGAGACGGCGCAGGCCGTGGGCGCGTCGATCCTGGCCCAGCTGCTGCGGCTGAACAGCGAGTTCGCCGCCTACGTGCCGCCGGCCCAGCAGATGCCCTTCATCCGCCTCCGCGAGGCCGGCGACCCGGAGTACTTCCCCCCGGGCGCCAAACACCGCTACGCCCGCTGACCGCGTTCGGGTACCTCTCGCCCCCTCCTCCCCAAGTCCAGCGGATGGAGGGGACGCAGGCAGTCAGCCCTTCCCGGGCCCGCGCCGCCTCCCCCTTCTCCCGAAGGACCCGCATCCGAGTACGGCGGGTGGCGAGGAGGGGGTGTGGCGCTGAGGTTCATCGCCCACGACCCGGCAGTGATGCGGCACGTGTCGCATCGGGTGGCGGTGATAGATCAGGAGGCGGCCTGCCATGACACGGAACGCCCGGCATGACCTCGGTCCCCCTCCAGTACGACGGGGAAGTTCAGACCTCACGGTGACGCGAACGAACGGCCACGCTCCGTAATGTCGCGGCATGCTCAGACGGCTTGCACTCGTGGGACTCCTGACGGCCGGCACGTTCCTCGTGTGGCCGGGGCAGCCCGGCGGACGGTTGGTGAGGACCTACGGGGATCTCGTCACGGCCGACCGGGTGGCGGTCATCGTGCCCGGCGCCGACACCACGGTGGCGACGTTCGACGACAGCACGAGGCGGCCGGGCGGCGCGGCGCGGGCGCTGCTGGCGGAGGCGGCCCGGCTGGCGCCCGGGGAGCGACTGGCGGTGGTGGCCTGGCTCGGCTACGACTCTCCCCCGACGTTGAGCCTCGGCGCGGTCACCCACGCCGCGGCGGACGAGGGCGCCGTCGAGCTACGCCGCACGGTCGCCGCTCTCCGCACTCGCACGTCCGCCCCGATCGTGCTGCTGTGCCACAGCTACGGCTCGGTGTTGTGCGCCAAAGCCGCCGCTCCCGGCTTACCGGTCAGCGACCTGGCCATCTTCGGCAGCCCGGGTCTCGACGTCTCCTCGGCCGCCGCCCTGGGGCCGCGCGTATGGGCAGGGCTCGGCGACAACGACTGGATCCGGTTCATCCCGAAGACCAAGCTCGGCCCGCTCGGCTTCGGCACCGACCCCATGAGCCCCGGCTTCGGCGCCCGCGCCTTCGAGGCAGGCGCCGGCGGGCACAGCGACTACTTCGCCCCCAACACCCTGTCCCTGCGCAACCTGGCGCTGATCGCCCTCGGCCACCCCGGCCGCGTGACCTCTTGACGTGTCGTTTTCGGGGTAAAGAAGAAGGGAGGCGAGCTTTGATGACAGGCTGTCGTCAAAAGCTTGACGCACCACGGCGATGTTTGTGACACTTTGTCATGAAACACCAGCGCGAGTTGAGGTGGGTTGTGACGACGCCGTTCTCCGAGATCTTGAGGAACGCCACTTGGGGCGACCACCAGTCTGCCGAGTCCGAAGGCTATCTGGCGGCGCTGATGGGCGGCCGGCTGAGCGAGCACGAATACGGCGAGATGGTGGCCCAGCACTACTTCGCGTACGTCGCGCTCGACGGGGTGTCGCGCGGACTCGCCGACCACCCGGTGGCCGGCAGCTTCGTGTTCCCCGAGCTCTACCGGGAGCCGTCGCTGGAGCGCGACCTGACGACGATCTACGGTCCCGCCTGGCGCGACCGGATCACCCCGTCCAAGTCCACCCGCACCCTGGTCGCGCGCATCCATCAGGTGTCCGACTGGCCCGGCGGCTACATCGCCCACCACTACACCCGCTACCTGGGCGACCTGTCCGGCGGCCAGTTCATCCGCATGGAGCTGCAGAAGATCTACGGGTACGGAACGGGCGGCGGCGTCGACTTCTACCGCTTCGAGGAGCTGGGCAGCCTGCCGCGCTTCAAGAACGAATACCGCGCCCGCCTGGACGCCCTGGACCTGGACGAGCGGGAGCGACAGAGGATCATCGGCGAGGTCAAGCTCGCGTACCAGCTGAACGCCGAGGTGCTGGCGGAACTCCAGCACGTCGTCAAGACCGCCGCCTGATCAGGCGCGGTAAGGGTCCCGCAAGGGCGTGACCCGCTCGGCGAAGTCGGCCTTCAGCGCGGCCATCCGAGGGCCGGCCTCGTAGTAGCGGCCCTTCGTCTCGCCGTACGGCTGGAGCCAGCCTTTGGCGGCCAGGTCCCGGAGGTCGCGGGCGGCCTGTCCCTGACTGAGGCCCTCGTCGGATTGATACCTGCTGCGGCGCAGGCGCCTGCTCACAAACGCCTCGTAGAGCGCGGAGACGCAGCGTGTGTTGAGCCCGTCGGCGTCGACCTGCTCCTCCAGCAGCATCCAGATCTCGCCGGCCTCGGTGAGACGCTGGCGCACCCGCTGCGCCTGCATGTGGTGCGCTCTCAGACAGAAGCGCACCCAGTCGAGGGTGTCGCCGTGAGGGCTCCACCGCTGGCGTCCGACCGCGCCGAGCACGTCGTAGTACTCAAAGGTGGTGCGCTGCTCGCCGAGCCATTCCTCAATGGAGGAAAACTCAGGCGTCAGGATCCGGTCCCGGCCGAGGACCAAGGTCTGCAGAGCACGCGACATCCGGCCGTTTCCATCGCGCCACGGATGGATCTTTACGAGATTGAAGTGGGCCATGGCGGCCCGCACATAGCTCGGCGCCTCCAGCTCCCCCTCGTTGAGCCAGAGGACCAGCTCGTCCAGAAGCCCTTCGACCAGTTCGGCATCCGGTCCCTCGTAGACGACTTGCCCTGTCCCCGAATCCCGGACATAGATGCCTCCTGGCCGTATCACACCAGGAGTTTTGTTGCGGTGGTGGCCGATCATCATGAAGTTGAGTGCGTTGAGCAGACCCACGTCATAACGGAACACGGAAGCGCGCGACAGCATCCCGATATAGGTCAGCGCCTGCTGGTAGCCTGCGATTTCCTTCGCTACATTGGCGGATGCGTCAAGGGGCTCCTCGCCGGCCATGATCGACTGAATGTCCTCAACGCTCGCCTTATAGCCCTCGATGGAGTTCGAGCCCTGGATCGCCCGTGCCTGGAGTTGCCTGCGGAGCTGGCCGTCCCACCGGTGCGTTTCCGCGAGGCGGTATTTGAGGTCTTGCCGCATGTCCTCGATTTCGGCCAGCACCGTCTTGTCGGGCGTCTGGAGGGCGGGAGTGCCGTAGAGCATGGAACCCATGGAACCCATGGAAGCATGAATCAATCATCCACGCAAGCGAACGAATGATTTGACCATCTATGCCCGCTTTGGTCGCAACGGGTGGATGGCCGCGGACCGCAGCAGCGCCGTGCCGCTGTCGGCGAACAGGCCCACCTGGGCCGAGCCGGGCTCGGCGAAGATCTGTTCGGTGAAGACGATCTGACCGCGGTCGGAGAAGACCTCGACGCAGGAGGCGTCCACGATGACTGTCAGGCGCAGGCCGTCCCCGGAACGGCGCACGCCGTCCGCGGAACTACGCACGCCGTCTGTGGAACTACGCACGCCGTCCGCGGAAAGCGGGGCGGCGTGCCTGCCGCTGGGCGTCCCCTCCACGAACGCCTCGCCACGGACGATGTCGTACCCGATGCGCACTCCCTCGTGGATCACGAGCCCGAACCGCTCCGCCGTACCCGGCGCGAACTCCGCCGTGATCTCCAGCGCCCCCTCGGGGACGGAGCGGAACAGGACGCCCGGCGGGATGTCCAGGCCGGCGACGTGGATCGAGTCGGGCGAGCGCAACGCCTGGAGGGCGGCCACGGGCCGCTGGACCAGGCACGGGCGGCCGCCGATGTCCTCCAGCAGGAGCTCGCGCGGCAGACTCTGCGCACCACGCCACGGGTCGGTGGGGTGGGTGGCGGCGTCGGCCCAGTTGCTCATCCAGCCGATCCAGCGGCGCCGCCCGTCTGGGGTGTTGTTCCAGGAGAGCGCGGCATAGAAGTCACGGCCGTGGTCCACCCAGGCGGCGGGCCAGTCGCTGGTGAAGGTGACGCCGTCGAAGCGGCCGACGAAATACTGCACGCCGGAGCCGCCGGCCGGACCGCCGGGATTGAGGCTGACGACCAGCACCCACCTGCCGTCCAGCTCGAACAGGTCGGGCACTTCCCAGATGCCGTCCACGGATCCGGCGGGTCCGAAGTCGCTCAGCCAGGTCCAGGAGAGCAGGTCGTCGGAACGGTAAAAGCTCACCTTCCACTCCAGGGCCAGCACGACGGCCATGACCCAGTAACCCCCTTGGCCGTACCAGAAGACCTTGGGGTCACGGAATTCCTTCGAGCCGATGTCGAGGACGGGATTGCCCGGGTGGCGGGTCCACGTCCTGCCCCGGTCGGTGCTGCGGGCCAGCGATTGCGCCTGCAGCCCCGACGCGGGGTGGTAGCTGGTGTAGACGGCGACCATGGTCCCGTCATGGTCGATCACGGCGCTCCCGGAGAAGACGTGCTCGTCATCGGTGGCCTCGATCGCGACGCCGAGTTCCTCCCAGTGGACCAGGTCGGTGCTGACGGCGTGTCCCCACGACATGTTCCCCCAGTCGTTCCCGTACGGGTTGTACTGGTAGAAGAGGTGGTATTCGCCGTCGTGCCAGACCAGGCCGTTGGGGTCGTTCATCCAGTTGCGCGCGGGCGTGTAGTGCAGCTGCGGCCGGTACGGCGCGCAGGGTCGCACCCCCTGTTGGGGGGGCAGGTGCATGAATCCTCCTTGGGAGATGTCAACCACGCGTCTCGAGGGTCTCTATGGTCTCGAAGATCGCGGGGCGTAGTGGCCAGGCCGTCAGCTCGCGCACGGTCGTCGTGCCGTGGGTGACGAGGGTGACCCCGAGGGCGTCGGGTCTTGTGGGGTAGGACCGGGTGGTGATGCTGCGTCGCTCGTCGGCGTAGGCCTCGACCATCGAGCGGTCGACGAAGACGCGCAGGCGCAGCCGCCCGTTCTCGAGCGCGAGCGGGCCTTGGCGGTCGCCGGTGCCGAAGGACTGGCGGGCGGCGTCGTAGAACAGGGTGGTGGCTTCGGCGCCGTCCGGGCTCCGCCGTACCTGGAGCTCGATGCGGGCGTCGGCGGCGAGGTCGGCCTCCAGGTAGACCTCCAGGAGGTCGCCGCTGACCTCCCCGGTGAACGCCGGTCCGCGAAGGACGGCCAGCTCGGCGACGGGCGCGATGCGCTGGTCGCCGTCGTCGCCGAGGGTCAGCTCCAGCGGCAGGCCGGCGTTGTGCGCCCAGCCCGCCGCCTCTTGCTCGGCATCGGTGCGGCGGTCCTGGGCGATGCTCCACACCAGGGTCCGCCCCTTCGCGTCGACGGTCCCGGTGGCGCCGGTGAAGTGGGCGCCGTAGTCGAAGTGGCGCGGGTCGGGGTGGTCAGGAGTCCAGGTCATGGACGTCGGGTCCCAGACGCCGATCCAGTACCACGCGTACGTGAGCCAGTGCGGGCTCTCGCCGCGCCACCACGGGCTGACCATGAAGACGTGCTTGCCCGAGTCGCCGAGCGGGAGCAGCAGGGGCAGCTCCCACATGATGCCGGTCTCCGGGAGCCGTTCGGCGTCACCGACGGCGAAGGGGCCCTCGAAGGTCCAGGCGGTGAGGTCTCCGGAGGAGTAGAGGAGAGCGGTCCCGCCCTGCTCGTGCTCGGCGCCGACCAGCATGAACCACCGCTCGCGGTCCTTCCACACGAACGGGTCCCGGAATTCGGTGTGCCCGTCGGGCGCGTCCAGGACGGGCTCGGCCGTCCAGTGCACGAGGTCGGCGGAACGTGCCAGGCCGATCGACTGCTTGCCGCCGTTCCCCGCGGTGAAGAACAGCACCGGGTTGCCATCGGCGTCCACGCTCGCGCTGCCCGACCAGACGCCGTCGGGGGCGATCTTCACGTCCTCCGGGGTGAGGGCGTCGGGCAGGTGCCGCCAGTCGACGAGGTCGGTGCTGACCGCGTGGCCCCAGCGGATGCGGTCCCACCGCGGGGCGTACGGATTGCGCTGGTAGAAGAGGTGGTGCAGGCCGTCGTGGTGGAAGGCGGCGTGCGGCTCGTTCATCCAGTTGGCCGGCGGCATGAAGTGGTAGGCCGGCCGATGGGTGTCCACTACTGGCCCTTCCGGTAGCGGTCGAGCGCGGTCTGGTAGATCTCGACCATCCGCTTGAGCCCGATCTGGTCGAGCTGGGCCACGTAGGCGTCCCACTCCGTCTCCACGCCGCCCTTCACGATCGCGCTGCCGCCGCGACGCGCCGTCCATCTTGGCCGCCTCGTGCAGCGACGGGTCCACGCCCGCCAGCGCCGCCAGGTAGACGACCATCTGGAAGCCGGCCTCCTGCCACAGGCTGGAGGCGACGTAGACCGGGCGGAACCACTCCGCTTCGCCCATGAAGAAGATCGGCTCGCCGCCCAGCAGCACGATGACGTTGTTCACCAGCCCGGTGCGCGGCGCGAGGAAGACGTACAGCATGCCGACCACGACCACGGTGGAGATGAACGTCGGGGCGTACAGCACGGTTTGGGTGAAGCGCTTGAACCGCTCACTCGGTAGCTGGTTGACCAGCAGCGCCAGCAGGATCGGCACCGGGAAGACGATCGCCAGGTTGAACAGCGCCAACAGCACGGTGTTGGTGAAGACATCCCAGAACTGGAAGGAGTTGAAGAACCTGGCGAAGTGCTTGAACCCCACCCACGAGCTCCCGAGGAAGCCCGCGTCCGGCCGGTAGTCGCGGAAGGCGATCTGCACGCCGTACATCGGCCAGTACTTGAAGACCGCGAAGTACGCCAGCACCGGTGCCAGCAGCACGTACAGCTGCCACGACCGCCGCACCCGCGTCCACACCCCGAGCTTTCGGGGCTGTGCTCTCTGCCGTACGGCAGGCCGCGGGGTCGCCGTGAGGGTCACCGCGGCACCGTCACCGAGTCGCGGACGACCAGCGGGCAGGGCATGAGCTTGTGCTCGCGCTCGTCGCCCTCGGCCCTCGTCAGCAGGCGGGATGCCGCCCACGCGCCCATCTCGTAGTGCGGCAGGGCCACGGTGGTCAGCCCCGGCTCAAGCGCGTCGGCGATGTACTCCTGGTCGTCGAAACCGACGATCGACACCTCGTCCGGCACGGCGAGCCCCAGGTGGCGGGCGGCCCGGTAAGCCCCCATCGCCACGCGGTCGTTGTAGCAGAACAGCGCGGTCGGCCGGTCGGGCCGTGACAGCAGCTCCCGCGCCGTCCACTGCCCGGTGTGGACGTCTCCGGCCGCCCCGCGCATCACCAGCGACGGTTCGAAGTGCTCGCCGAGCGTGTCCCGGAACCCCTCCAGCCGCTGGTGGGCGGCCGGTATGTCCTCATCGACCGTGCAGAACCCGATCCGGGTGTGCCCGGCGGCCATCAGGTGCTCCACCGCGGCCCGCGCGCCGCCGCGCTCGTCGGGGACCACCCAGTCGAAGTCCCCCTCGACGGGCCGCCCGTCCAGCACGATCAGCGGCAGTCCTTCGGGGATCTCCGGCAGCTCGATCTCGCGGTGGTACATCGAGGCGTAGATCAGCGCATCGACATTGCGCTGGACCAGTGCCTGCACCGCGCTCTGCTCCATCTCGGCGTGGCCGCCCGTGTCGATGAGCAGCAGCAGGCAACCCTGCTCCCACGCCGCCTCCTGGGCGCCCTTGAGCATCCGGCCCGCGAACGGCGTGCTGGCCACCATGTCCGACAGCAGGCCGATGGAGTTGGTCTGGCGGGTACGCAGACTGCGGGCGAGCAGGTTGGGCGCGTAGCCGAGCTCGGCCGCCGCGCGCCGGACGCGCTCGCCGATGGCCGGCTTGACCCGTCCGGCGTCCCTGCCGTTCATGACGAGCGACACGGTGGAGACCGACACGCCCGCTCTCGTCGCCACGTCCTTCAGCGTCGCCACCAGCCGCACTCCCCACGTCAAACGATTTACGTAGAACGATTGACGTGATTGTGAAGCAGAGATTTCTCCGGTGTCGAGAGGGAGGCATCGGACGTGACCGGACCGTTACAACGGGCGGCTGACCCGCGATGTGAGGATCGGGAGACCCGGGGGAATCAGCCCGGCTGCGCCTACCATGGTCCTATGCCCCGCATCTCGGCCGCCACGATCGGCGAGCATCGCGCCCAGACGCGTGACCGCATCCTGCAGGCCGTCTCGCGGCTGTCGCGCGTGCAGGGCATCGACGCCATCTCCATGACGGACGTGGCCGGGGAGGCCGGGATCACCCGGACGGTGCTGTACAACTACTTTCCGGACAAGGCGGCGTTGCTGCTGGCCTTCACCGAGCGGGTGACCCACTACTTCATCGACAGCTACGAGCGGGAGTTGCCGGAGGACGCCTCGCCTGCGGATCGGTTGCGGGCCTTCGTGCGGCTGCAGCTGGCCGGGTTGCTGGCGCATCCCCATCCGGGGGCGGCCGATCTCAGTGCGGCACTGGGGCCGGATGCCTACCAGCAGCTGGCCGAGCACGTCGCGCCCATGCAGCGCATTCTCGTGGAGATTCTGGAGAGCGGCATCGCGTCGGGCGACTTCCGGGTGGCCGACGTCCCGGCCACCGCCCGCATGGTCCTGGCCGTCATAGGGGCCGAGCGGGTGCCGCTCATCAGCGGGGCCGTCACGGTGGAGGCGGCGCAGGCGCTGGTGTGCGAGTTCGTGTTGCGGGCGCTCGGCAGTCGATCCGCCGCCTGACCGCTTCTGCCGCCCCGGCAGCCTGACCGCGTCAGGCACGATGACACCATGGGGCCCATGACATCGGGCCCCAAAGAGCTCCACAACGGCGACCACCTGGAGCTGAAGTCGGCGAGCGGCCGGTGGGTGTTGCTGGCGACCGTGCTCGGGTCCGGGCTCGCGCTGCTCGACAGCACCGTGGTCAACGTCGCGCTGCCCTTTCTGGGCGGGGAGCTCGACGCGGGCATGGACGGCCTGCAGTGGACGATCAACGCTTACACGCTCACCCTCGCCGGGCTGATCCTCCTGGGCGGGTCCCTCGGCGACCGCTACGGCCGGCGGAGGGTCTTCCTCGTCGGCACGGTGTGGTTCGCCGTGGCGTCCGCGTTGTGCGGTCTGGCGCCGAACATCGAGGTCCTCATCGCGGCCCGGGCCCTGCAGGGCATCGGCGGGGCGCTGCTGACTCCGGGGTCGCTGGCGATCATCCAGGCGTCGTTCGTGCGGCACGACCGGCCGCGGGCGGTCGGGGCGTGGTCGGGGCTCGGCGGGGTGGCCGCCGCGATCGGGCCGCTGCTCGGCGGGTGGCTGGTGCAGACGGCGGGGTGGCGCTGGGCGTTCCTCATCAACCTGCCGTTCGCGCTGGTGGTGGTGCTCGTCACGCTGCGGCACGTGCCCGAGAGCAGGGACGAGCAGGCGGTGGGGCGCTTCGACGTGCTGGGCTCGGTGCTGGCGGCCCTGGCGCTGGCCGGCATCACGTACGGGCTGATCGAGCAGGCCGCGGCGGTGCCGCTGATCGCGGGGCTCGCGCTGGGGGCGGCGTTCGTGGCGGTGGAGATCCGGCGCTCGCCCGACGCGCTGGTGCCTGTCGGGATCTTCAGGAATCACGTGTTCACGGCGGTCAACGTGGTGACGCTGATCATGTACGCGGCCATGGGCGTGGTGTTCTTCCTGCTGGTCGTGCAGTTGCAGGTGGTGTCCGGGTTCTCGCCCATCGCGGCGGGCCTGGCGATGCTGCCGACGACGATCCTGATGATCCTGCTGTCGGCCAGGGCGGGCGAGATCGCCAAGCGGTACGGGCCGCGCGTGCCGATGACGATCGGGATCCTGATCGCGGGCTGCGGGTTCCTCTGGATGAGCACGATCGGTCCGGGCGCCTCCTACCCGCTGCAGGTCCTGCCTGCGGCGTCCGTCTTCGGGCTGGGGCTGGCGGCGGCGGTGGCGCCGCTGACGGCGACCGTCCTGGCCACGGCCGACGAGCGGTACGCGGGCACCGCCAGCGGCGTCAACAACGCGGTCGCCCGCACCGGCAGCCTGCTCGCCGTGGCGGCGGTGCCGCCGCTGGTGGGGCTGGTGGGCGACGCGTTCAGGAATCCGCCGGTGTTCGACGCCGGGTTCCGGATGGCGATGCTGATCAGCGCCGGGATGATGGTGGTGGCGGCCCTGATCACGTTCTTCACGATCAGACAGAACGTCCTGGCGGCCGAGGACTAGAAGGTGAACGCCTGACTGCGGACGCTGTTGTCGAAGTTCGACAGGAGCAGCTCGGGCTCGCCGACCGAGCGGATGCCGGGGAGTCTGGTGAGCAGCTCGCGGAACATCGTCCGCATCTCCTGCCTGGCCAGGTTCGCGCCGAGGCAGAAGTGCGGTCCGGGGCCGCCGAAGCCGACGTGCGGCTTCGTGTCGCGGGTGATGTCGAACGTGTCCGGGTCCGGGAAGACCGACTCGTCCCGGTTGGCGGAGCCGTAGAACAACACAACCTTGTCGCCCTTCTTCAGCTCCAGGCCGCGCAGCGAACAGTCCTCGGTGACCGTGCGGCGGAACTGCATGATGGGCGAGACGTAGCGGACCATCTCCTCGATGGCCGCGTTGATGTGCGTGTCGAAGTCGCTCATGAGCAGCTCGCGCTGCGCCGGGTTGTCGGTGAGGAGCTTGATGCCGTGCGCCATCGTGTTGCGGGCGGTCTCGTTGCCCGCGACCAGCAGCAGCGCGAAGAACGAGCCGAGCTCCTTGTCGGTCAGCTTCTCCCCGTCGGGGTTGGCGTTGACCAGGAGCGAGACGAGGTCGCCCTTGGGGTTGGCGACGCGTTCGTGGCCGAGCTTGATGACCATGCGCTGCAACGCCAGCAGGGCCAGCATGTTCTGGCCGGCCATCTGGACGCTGCGGGCCAGGCTGGGGCGTACGCCGGTGTAGGCGGTGGAGATGTCGACGTGCTGGTGGACCTTGGCCCGCAGCTCCTGCGGGATGTCCAGCATGTCGCAGATGACGTGGATCGGCAGGCGGGCGGCGACCTGGGTGACGAAGTCGCGCGGGCCCTCCTTGACGACGTCGTCGACGATGCGGGCGCAGGCGTCCTCGATGTCGCTCTGCAGATTGGCCAGCATCTTCGGGCTGAACGAGCGGGTGACGATGCGTCGCAGGCGGGCGTGGCGCGGATCGTCCATGTTGACCATCGACTCGCCGAACACCTGCTTCACCCAGCTGGGCGGCTCCGGGTTGGTGACCGCCGGCTCGCTGGAGAAGATCTTGGCGTTGCGGCTGGCCTCGACCACGTCCGCGTGGCGTACGAGCGCGTAGAAGCCCTTGCCCGAGCGCAGGAGCGGCACCTTCTTCTCCGGGAAGAACACCGGATGCTCTAATTGCCGGAGCCGGGCGAACGCCTCATTCCGCTCTTTGAGCGGCCTGCGCCAGAAATCCAGATCAGCGAGGTCGATGTCCACCCGTCTATCCTGGCACGTTCCCACGGCGTTAAAGCCTGGTTCGTGCGCGGCGGACATACCTGTAGGTATGAATGCGCTGCTCGCTGCCTGCCTGGTTCTCCCCCTCGCGTCCGGCGCCACTCCCGCCGCCCGCTCGTGCGGCGGGCACCCTCTCGACTTCGACGGCGACAGCCGCCCCGACCTCGCCGTGGCCGCCCCGTACGACGACCGCAGGGCCGGTTCGGTGACCGTGATGTACGGGTCGGGAAAGACGGTGAAGCTCGCCCAGGACGGCGCGGAGCCGGGCGACTCGTTCGGGTCGGCGCTGGCCGTCGGCGACTTCAACGGCGACAGGTGCTCCGACCTGGCCGTCGGGGTGTCGGAGGAGTTCGCCGGGGAGCGGGTGCACCTCGGCGACGGCAACGGGGTCGTTCAGCTCTTCAACGGGTCCGTCGGCGGTCTGGTCAAGGGCAAGGAGCTGGCGCTCGCGAAGCCGTCCAGCGACCGGTTCGGGGCCTCGCTGGCCGCCGGGGACCTCGACGGGGACGGGCGGGACGAGCTCGTCGTGGGCGCGCCCAGCCACCGGTCGGGCGGCGCCGTGACGGTGTACTGGATGAAGGGCCGCAAGCCGTACCAGATCACGCAGAAGACGCCGTGGGTGCGGCAGGCGGCGAACGTGACCGACCAGTGGGGCGCCGCGCTCGCGACCGGGGACTTCGACGGGGACGGCCGCGACGAGCTGGCCGTCGGGGCGCCTGCCGACAGCGTCACGCTGGACGGGCAGGGGTCGGTGACGGTGATCGACGTACGGGGCAAGCGGGCGCGGCAGCTCACCCAGAGCAGCCCGGGGATCAAGGGCGTCTCGGAGAAGTGGGACGGGTTCGGGGCGGCGCTGGCCACCGGGGACTTCAACGGCGACGGCAAGGCCGACCTGGCCATCGGCGTCCCCGGCGAGGGCATCACCAAGAACCAGCGCGCCCTGGACTACGGTGACGGCACCGTCGACGTCCTCTACGGCTCCCGCAACGGGCTGCGGACCGACAAGACCGAGGCCTGGTCGCAGAACACCCTCGACGGCAAGCCGCGCTACTACGACCGGTTCGGCGCGTCGCTGGCCGCCGGGGACTTCAACGGCGACGGCCGGGACGAGCTGGCCATCGGCGTACCCGGCGAGCGGGCGGTCCAGGTGCTGGCCGGGCGGTCCTCCGGCGGGCTCACCAGGGTCGGGAACCTGCTGATCAAGGGCAAGGGGCGGGACTTCGGCGCGTCGCTGGCCGCGCTGCCGCTGGGCGAGCGCTACCGGCCGCTGGAGAAGCGCCGGCCGCTGTACGGACTGGTGGTGGCGGCGCCGGACCAGGGGCTGGTCATGTACGCGCCGGGTTCCCGGAAGCCGGGCCTGCGGCTGGGCAAGGTCCGCCAGCTCAGCAAGGGCGCCGGCCTGTACGGCTACGCCTTCGGCTGAGGAGCCGGGAAGGCGGCTCAGTCTGGTGAGCCGGCGCCGACGGGCAGGATGACCCGGAACAGGGCGCCCTTGCCCGGCTCCGACTCGGCTGTGACGATCCCCCCGTGCGCCTCGACCAGGGTCGCCGCGATGGACAACCCCAGGCCCGACCCGCCCGCGCTGCGCGCCGGGTCGGCGCGGTAGAACCGCTCGAACACCCGCTCCGCCACCTCCGGCGGGAACCCGGGCCCTTCGTCGGCCACCTCCACCACGGCCTGGTCGCCGTCCACGCCGACCCGCACCTGGAACGCCGTGCCGGGCGGGGTGTGCGTGAGCACGTTCGGGCGGCCACGACGTGGCGAAGGTGGTGAGGACGGGAGTGCGTGGGGACCAGTACGTCGAGATCACCTCGGGCCTGGGCGAGAGCGACCAGGTGGTCATGGCGGACAGCACGACGGGCGAGTTCCCGGACGGCACCTGGCCCGGTGCCTGACCCCGGCCTGACCGGCGCAACTGGCCCGGTGCCTGACCCCCGCCTGACCGGCGCAACTGGCCCAGCACCCCCCACACGCCGACCCGCCGAAGGGCAGGCCCGCCAAACGCGGCCACGCAGGCGCGCCGCACGATGCCTGGACACCGCGCCCGGACATCCGTCGGCGAGCATGCTTCACCGCTCGTCACCGACGCGCCTCAAGGCGAGGCGACGCGAGGCAACGCGTCCCGATGGGAGGCGGGGGTGGGTTGAGGGGATCTTCAGGTGGTTCTCAGCGGACGTTCAGCCGACGCGGGGCGCGCCTGCCTGGCCGGCCGCCGCCGCGCCGGTGAGGGCGGGGATGGTGAAGCGGTGGGCGGTCTTGGCCTTGGCTCCGCGGCGCGAGATGTAGTCCAGCGTCCGGAAGTCGACGGACAGGTCGTCGCGGGTCAGGCGGGCCATCAGGTAGCCGCGGCGCTGGTCGATGTAGGAAATGTGGGGATTCTCCTGGAGGGCCTCCCCGATCCACGTCCGGTCCCGGTACCCGTCGCCGTCGCTCGCGATCGACGACGCCACCAGTTCCCTCGCCACCACCGGCGAGTCCGGGTCGTCGAAGTCCGTCTTGAGCTCGGCCAGATGGTGCATGTGCGCGTCCCCCGTCAGCACCACCGGGTTGGACGTGCGCGCCAGCGATTCCAGCAGCCGGGTGCGCTCGGCCGCGTACCCGTCCCACGAGTCCAGGTTGACCTCGCGCCCCGGCCCGATCTTGTAGTCGCGGTGCGTCATCATGATCTGCTGGCCGAGCAGGTTCCAGCGGGTGGTGGAGCCGCGCAGCCCGTCCTCCAGCCACCGCCACTGGCCGGCGCCGAGCAGCGTGCGCCGGTCCTCGAGCCGGTCGTCGCACCCGGCCCGCACACCGTCCAGGCACGCCTGGTCGTCGCGGAACTGCCGGGTGTCGAGCAGGTGGAAGCGGGCCAGCGTGCCCCAGGAGATGCGCCGGTTCACCTTCAGCACCGCCCCCTGGAGGCTGGCGCGGCGCAGCGGCATGTTCTCGTAGTATGCGCGGAACGCCTCCGCCCGCATCCGGGCGAACCCGGGCGTCTCCCTGCTGGAGACCGGCCCGGCCCAGTTGTTCTCCACCTCGTGGTCGTCGAAGGCGACCAGCCACGGCGCCGTCGCGTGCGCGGCCTGGAGGTCGTGGTCGCTCTTGTACTGGGCGTGCCGGAGCCGGTAGTCGGCGAGCGTCTGGCACTTGCCGGGCGTGTGGGTACGGACGCGGCCGGCCAGCGCCGTGTAGCCGCTGGGGCCGTACTCGTACATGTAGTCGCCGAGGAACACCACCAGATCCGGCTCCTGCTCGGCGAGGCGGCGGTAGGCGGTGTAGTAGCCGTGCTCGTAGTGCGCGCACGCGGCCACCGCGAACGTGAGCGGCGTCGTCTCCCCGGTCGGCGTCGTCCTGGTGCGGCCGGCGGGCGAGACGCGGCCCTCGCTCCTGAACCGGTAGAAGTAGTCGCGCCCCGGCTCCAGGCCCTGCAGCTCGACGTGCACGCTGTGGGCGTCGCGGGCCCGGGCGGTGGCCGTTCCGGACTTGACGATCGTGGAGAAGCGTTCGTCGGCCGCGACCTGCCAGTCCACCTCCACGTCGCGGGCCGGCATGCCGCCGCGGCCGTCGCCGCTCAGCGGGTCGACGGCCAGCCGCGTCCACAGGACGAAGCCGTCGGACGAGGGGTCCCCGGAGGCCACGCCGAGCGTGAACGGGTCCGATCTGAGTGTCCTGGCCGAGGCCGGGGAGGTGAAGGTCTGGGTCGTGAGAAGGCCGGCTGTCGCCGCTGTCAGGAAGGCTCTGCGGTCCACGTTTCCAGGTATGTCCGGCCGCGCTGACCCCGCCGTGACTGCGGAGTCAAGGGCGGGTGAACAGCATCAGTCGTCCTGTTCGCGAAGTTCCTCCAGGAGATAACCCACCGCCCGCGACACCTTGGATCACAAAGCTGACATTTCGCCGTGGAATCAGCGGGCGGCCTCCCGGATGTCGGGCAACGTTTCGCGCAGCGTCGCAGCATCGGTGAAGTGCACGCCGCGCATGCCCGCGCGTTCGGCGCCCTCGACGTTCTCCAGGCGGTCGTCAATGAAGACGATCTCCGAGGGGGCGGCGCCGAGCGCGCGGGCCATCTCGTCGAAGATCTCCCGGTCGGGCTTGACCAGGCCCATCCTGCCGCTGTAGAAGCGGTGGCCGATGGCGGCGATCCAGGGCAGCTCGTCCAGACCGTCGCCGATGCAGACGGGCGCGTTGGACAGCAGCGCGACGTCGTGGCCGAACTCGATGAGGTCATCGAGCAGGGCGACCGTGCCCTCGTTGGGATGGGCCCAGCTGGCCACGTCCATGGCGACCAGACGGGCGACCTCGGCGTGGGTGGCGCTCCTGCCGATCACCGCGGACCAGTAGGCGTGCGGGGACAGGCCGCGGTCGAACTCCAGCCGATGCTCCCAATAGCTCTGCTGGAACGCCTCGGGATCGGCGTCCACCGCATGGGCCATGGCCACGGCGTCGGACTCGGGCTGGGGCAGCGACAGGACACCGCCGTAGTCGAAGACAATCCACGTCATGCCAAGAATGGTCGCAGATGCGGGTTCAGCGCCGGGCAGCCCAGATACTTCTCCGCGGTGTGAAAGTCGATCCAGTCGAGGTTGACCAGCTCTTCGACGTCCACGCCGGCGAAGCTGCCGCGCAGGTCGGGCGGGATGGCGGCGATGTCGTCCTTGTCGGCGATGTTCACCCAGCGCCGCACTCCGGGCGGACGCTCGCCCCGGCCGTTGATGGGGGCCGGCAGCAGGCGTTCGAAGACGACGTTGCGCATGCCGAGCGGGCTGCCGAGGGTGATCAGCAGGTCGATCCGGAGGCCAGGGTCGGCCCACAGGGCCTCGTACGTGACGACGCTGCCGAGCGAGTGCGCGATGACCACCTTGGGCCGGTTCCTGCGGATGGTGTCGGCCACGACCTGCCGGCACTTCTCGCGTTTGACCTGGTCGGTCAGGTACGCCGCCACCTCCGGCGCGAACAGCTGGGCGAACGCCGCCGACCTGCCGTCGAGCCTGGTGAGCAGCCAGCCGGTGAACGTCTTGAGCGCGCCGGTGATGTGCTCGCCCATGCCCAGGTTCTTCGCCCACTCCACGAGGACCTGCTGGGCGGAGGTCTCCATGGCGGCGATCGAGCGCGGGGCGTCCTTGCCGTCGTGCAGGTGGTGGGAGAAGTACGCGATCTCGCTGAAGTAGGCCCCCGTCTCTCCCCCGAGCGCCGTGTGCAGGTAGCGGTCCCATTTGAGGCGCATGGCCTGCGCCGCGCCCGCCGCGGACCGGCCGGCCTCCACGTAGTAGGTGTACTTGCCGATCCCGTGCACGCCGACGATGACCGTCACCTTGCCTCCTCACGCTCTCCTCGTCTCCTCGCGCGATGCTGGCACACGCCGCTTGCATCCGGCCATCACACGCGGCCGAGGCACGGAAATGCCGTTGCGTACGGCATACGACGCACAGATACGGTGACACTCACCTACATGAGGCGTATCTCTCGACAGGAGCCCCGCGCATGTCCCGCCCGCTGGTCGTCAACGACTCGGTCGTCATCCCCGACGCCGAGCTCGTCTGGCGTTTCTCCCGTTCGTCAGGCCCGGGCGGCCAGGGCGTCAACACCACCGACAGCCGCGTGGAGCTGATCTTCGACGTCGCGGCGAGCACGGCGCTGCCGCCCTCGCTGAAGGCCAGGGCGCTCGACCGGCTGGGCTCCGGCACGATCACGATCGCCGCGTCGGAGTACCGTTCCCAGCTCAGGAACCGGGAGGCGGCCGCGCACCGCCTGGCGCAGCGGCTGCGTGAAGCCATCGCCCCGCCGCCCAAGCGCCGTCGCCCGACCAAGCCGAGCCGGGGCGCCGTCGAACGCCGCATGGCCGCCAAGAAACACCGCGCCGACCTCAAACGCCTACGCCGGGACCCCTGACGCCGTCATACGACGTCGGAGCGAGCGCGGGGGGCGGATCAGAGCAGGAGCGCGGGCTCCATCACCTCGGCCGGGCACAGCTGGGCGATCACGGCGCGGACCTGACCACGCAGGGCCGGATCGGTGAGGCGGCCCTGCTTGTCGAAGTGCGGGCAGTCAGGCGAGATCACCAGCTCCGCGCCCATCACGACGGCCCCACCCGCCTGGAGCCGCTTGTACAACTCCGCCTGCGCCCACATGGCCCCGCAGGCCCGCGCGCTCGCGCTCATCACCGCCACGTGCTTGCCGGTCAGCGCGTCCCTGGCGGACATCCAGTCGAGAGCGTGGATCAGCTCGGCAGGCAACAAGCTGTGCTCGGGAGCGGTCATGAGCACCGCGTCCGACGCGGCGAGCAGACCAAGAAGATGCCGGACGGGCGCGGGCACCGGCCCGGGCGCGTACGGCGGCATCTCGCCCAGTCCCGGCCACACCTGGAAGCCGACGCCCTCGGGCAGCTCGCCGCCCGCCGCTTCCAGCAATCTGTTGATAAAGGACCCCTCGTGGAGGCCGGCGGCGATCCCGATGATTTTCACCCTCTGCTCCCAAGGGGTTCCGGTGTTACCGGGAACCTGCCCGATGCCGTGGATGTCCAAGACCATCTCCGGGTCAAGAACGGTACGGCCGCTCCTCGCCGGAGTCCCTGGGACGGCGGAAGATGAGCGCGAGCACACGCAGCACGAGAATGGCGGAGATCATCAGCAGGTTGTAGCCGATGAGCTGGTACAACGACGTGCCAGTCAGCACCTGCGGCCCGCCGCCGGCGCCGAGCAGCATGACGGCCATCAGGCCGGCCGTGGCGCCGAGGACGGTGAGCAGCACCTGGTGGAGCAGGCCGGTGACGTAGCGGCGGTCGCGTTCGTCGGCCAGGAGCCGGACGTTCATGCCGAATCTGCCGTGCTCCGCCGCGCTGGCGATGCGCTCCACGCGGCGGGGCAGGCGGCGCAGCATCGGCACCAGCGCGGCCAGCTCGTGGGTGAGCGACTCCTTGACGGTGTGCGGGGCGACCTGCTCGGCCAGGTGGCGGCCGGCGAACGCGCGGGCCTCGCCGATCAGGTCGAAGCCGGGCGACAGGCGCACCAGCGTGCCCTCCAGGGTGGCCAGCGCCCGGAACACGGCGGCCACCTCGGGCGGAATCGACAACCCGTACGCTGAGACGATCTTGAACAGGTCGGTGAACATCTGCATGCTGTCCATGCCGGGCGCCAGGTGCCTGGCCATGAACTGGCCGAGCGCGCGTTCCAGCGCGGCCTCGTCGATGTCCTCCGGCCTGGGCACCACCTCCAGCAGCGCGTCGGTGACGCCGAGCGGGTCCTGCCGGTTCATGGCGAGCAGGAAACGTTGCAACGCCGAGCGTACTGAGGCGTCGAGCCGGCCGACGGAGCCGAAGTCGAGCAGGCCGAGCGTGCCGTCGTCGAGCAGCATGAGGTTGCCGGGATGCGGGTCGGCGTGGAAGACGCCGTCGACGAGGATCTGCCTGAGCAGGCAGCCCAGCAGGTCGCGGGCCAGTCTGGGGCCGTCTTCCGCGGCGGCCGCGGTGACCGGCTTGCCGGGCAGGCGCCGCATGACCAGGATCCGTTCGGTGCACAGGGCCGGGAACGGGTCCGGGCAGGTGACCTCACCGCCTGCGGTGGCGGCGACGGCGGCCATGTTGGCGGCCTCGATGCGGAAGTCGAGCTCTTCGCGGATGGCCGTGGCGAACCCCTCGGCCAGGTCGCGCAGGCCCAGCGAGCGTCCCCATCGGGTCCTGGCCTCCAGCGTGGCCGCCAGCCGCCGGACGATGTCGAGGTCCTTGGCGACCACGGCGTCGATGCCGGGCCGCCGTACCTTGACGACGACGCTCTCCCCGGTGTGCAGCCGGGCGGTGTGCGCCTGCCCGATCGAGGCCGTGGCCAGCGGCGTCCGGTCGAACTCGGCGAAGACCCGCTCGACCGGGCCGCCCAGGTCCTCGGCGAGCACCGGCTCGATCCGCTCCCACGGCGCGGGTGCGACCTGATCCTGTAGCCGC
This sequence comes from Nonomuraea polychroma, assembly GCF_004011505.1. Classification (NCBI taxonomy): domain Bacteria; kingdom Bacillati; phylum Actinomycetota; class Actinomycetes; order Streptosporangiales; family Streptosporangiaceae; genus Nonomuraea; species Nonomuraea polychroma. The sequence goes on along the minus strand of NZ_SAUN01000001.1, from coordinate 2,772,172 downwards.
CCCAGCTCGTCGACGAACTCGGCGGGCAGCACGTCGCGCCGGGTGGACAGGATCTGGCCGAGCTTGACGAACGTGACGCCGCCCTCGTCGAGCGCCTCGCGCAGCGACCTGGCCAGCCGTACCTTGCCGGAGCGGTCCTCCAGGCGCTCGCCCCGTCCCCGCAGGTACGGGCCGAGGCCGTGCTTGATGGCGATCCTGGTGATCTGCGAGTACCGCCTGGCCCGCGACAGCCGGCCGCGTGCCGAGCGCAGCAACTCGAGTGGCCCCGGCAGCGAGCCAGGCGGGATGAGCGCCTCGGCCAGCACCAGGAGCACCATCGGGATGAGCACCATGCACATCAGGACGAGGAGCAGGATGCCCAGCGCCGCCACGTCGGGCGGCCGTTCCTCACCCGTGACGCCCAGTGCGGTCACCAGAGGCGTGAGCACCGGCTGCGCCAGCCCGAACGCGACCAGCGCCGCCACGAACGTGCGTACCACGCCGAACCTCACGCCCAGCAGCCGCTGCGCCGCCATGGCCAGCAAGATGATCGTCAGTACCGCTAAGAGCCCGATGAACAGCTGGGTGAGAAGATCCATGGGCCCCGATCATGGCACGGGGCCGCCATGACCACGTCATCGCGGCCCGGTCGCGTCATGCCTCTTACCTCGCCGCGGCGGCGCGGGCCTTGCGCTCCTCCCGGCGCTCGACGAACCTGGCGGCCGTCGTCTCGGCCTTGGCCAGGAACGCGGCCAGCTCCTCCCGCGCCTTCTCACCCTCGGGGCCCAGGTCGCGCTTGTCGAACACCGACCACTGCCGCAGCACCGGCATGAGCACGTCGTCCAGGTGCAGACGCAGGTCGTAGATGCCCTCGTGCGCGATGATCATGGCCTTGCGGGCGAAGCCGTCGATGTTGGAGCCCGGCATCTGGAACGTGGTCACGACATCGGTCACCGCGCGCATGGTCTGGCTCGGGTCCAGCTCGAAGGCCGCCTTGAGCAGGTTGCGATAGAAGAGCATGTGCAGGTTCTCGTCGGCGGCGATCCTGGCGAGCAGCCGCTCGCAACCCTCGTCGCCGGAGGCCCGGCCGGTGTTGCGGTGCGAGATGCGGGTGGCCAGCTCCTGGAAGGAGACGTACGCGAGCTGCTGCAGCATGGTGCCGTAATCGGTGATGAAGCCGTTCTCCATGTGCTGCATGCGAGCCCGCTCCAGCGCCACGGGATCGACGGCGCGGGTGACGGTCAAATAGTCGCGGATGGCGGTGCCGTGCCGGTCCTCCTCCGCTGTCCAGCGGTGCACCCACGTGCCCCACGCGCCGTCACGGCCGAACGTGGTGGCGATCTCATGGTGGTAGCTGGGGAGGTTGTCCTCCGTCAGGAGGTTGACGATGAGCGACACGCGGGCCGCCTCAGGGATCTTCGAGTCGCTCTCCTGCCACGCCTCGCCCCCGTAGATGCCGTCGAAATCACGGCCTTCGCTCCACGGGACGTACTCGTGGGGGAACCACTCCTTGGCCATCGTGTGGTGGCGGTCAAGCTCCACCGCGACGACGGGCTCGAGCTCGTGCAGCAGCTCCGTCTGAGTCATCGCCATAAAGATCTTCTCCTTCAGGTTACGGCACCGTAGGTTAGGCTACCCGAAGGACATACCGAGCGATTAACGGCATCCGTCCCGATTTAGCAGCCGATCGAGCTTGATGCCCAGATCCAGCATCTCGGAACGCACGGAGCCGAACTCGTGGGCCCCGCGACCTCGGTCTGTTCGGCGGCGACGTCCTCGCCCAGCTCGGCCCAGGCGGTCCCCGGTTTGCGTCACCATGCGGTTGCAATCAGTAGCGATGGTAATCAGTGACCCAGTGTGGCGGGTTCCGTTTCACCCATGAATCGACAAAGCCCCCGGCCCACCGCGGACCGAGGGCTCCGCGACACCTACGCCCCGATCTTGTCCAGGACCCGATCCAGCTTGGCGTCAAGCGTCGAGACCTTGGAGTCGAGCGTCGAGACCTTGGAGTCGAGGGTCGAGACCTTGGAGTCGAGGTCCGATACATCCGAGCGAATGGCCGAGATCTCGGCGTCGACGGCGGTGAACCGCTCGTTCATCTCCTTCTGGACGCCCGTGATGTCGACCCTCACCTCCGTGATGCGACCCTGCATCCTCGCAAGGTCGACCTTCACCACGCCCATGTCGCCCTTGATCTCCGAGACGTCGAGCTGCATGGCCTCCTGTCGCCGTCGCACGTCCCAAATCAGATCCGCGTGATTGTCCAGCTCCATAGAGTGGCGTGTCACTACACCCCTCCTCCCCGCGATCACCTCTAGATCGCCTACGCGGACCTTCAAGTCCTCGATCTCGCTCTGTACGTTCACGCGTCCCTCCCGTAGGGTCACCGGAAGGGACCTGGCTACTTACTCTAGCCGGGTCCCACTTTCTGTCAGCACATGATTGCAGAGAGTGCGCGGACGCGTCGGCCGCGTGTAAGGCCCTCGGGAGCGGTTTTCTTACACCCGGTCTTCGATCTCCCACAGGTGGTCGATGACATGCCAGGCGATCCGCCTGAGGGCATACCGGGGCGGCCACTTGGCCGTCTGGGGCGGGGCCCACGGCCGGGAGAGGACCTCGGCCAGCTCGGCGCGCATGGCGTCACGGTCGGCGGTCGACGTGAAGGGCTTGTGGCGGACGCCGACCATGCGGGCGTAGCCTCGCTCGGCCTCCACCACGTGGTCCACGATCTTGGTACGGTCCCGCCCGCCCCCGCGCGGGCCCTTGCGGAGCTCCTCCGGCGAGGCCGCGGCGACCTCGTCGAACAACTCCCAGGCGGCCTTCATCAGGGCGACGCCGCGCGCGGCCTCCTCGGCAGGAAGCGGCTCCTGGTCCAGGTCGGGCACCGCGTACGGCACGCCGAAGTCGCTCGTGGGGCTCCCGGGCACCCGGGCCACCACCACCGGGTCGCCCGGTTCGAAGGGCACGCCGGCGCGCTCGGCCACGACGCGGTAGCGGGGCACGTATTCCATGAGGCGCTCGATGGCCGCCTCCTCGCCCTTGGCGATCCGGCACCAGCCGGGCCAGTCGAGCGAGCAGGCGAACACCTTCTTGGGGCCGATCTCCAGGTACAAGCGGGTCATGACAGGTCAGCTTCCCATTCATACCTGTCAGGAGGGGTCAGGTTCAGATGAGGTCAATCAGGTCGGCCACCGAGTCGACGACGAGCGAGGGCCGGTAGGGGTAGCGGTCGACCTCGTCGCGCCGGGTGACGCCCGTGAGGACGAGGATGGTGTAGAGCCCGGCCTCCATGCCGGAGACGATGTCGGTGTCCATGCGGTCGCCGATCATCGCGGTGGTCTCGCTGTGGGCCTCGATGTCGTTGAGCGCGCTGCGCATCATGCGGGGATTGGGCTTGCCGACGAAGTAGGGGGCGACGCCGGTGGCCTTGGTGATGAGGGCGGCCACGGCGCCGCAGGCCGGCAGGGAGCCCTCGGTGGAGGGGCCGATGGGGTCGGGGTTGGTGGCGATGAAACGAGCGCCGCCCTCGATGAGGCGGATGGCTCGGGTGATCTGGGTGAAGCTGTAGGTCCGGGTCTCGCCGAGCACCACATAGTCGGGGTCGAGGTCGGTGAGGATGTAGCCGACCTCGTGCAGGGCCGTGGTCAGCCCGGCCTCGCCGATCACGTACGCGGACCCGCCGGGCCGCTGGTCGTCGAGGAACTGGGCGGTGGCCAGCGCGGAGGTCCAGATGGACGCGGCGGGCACCTCCAGGCCGGCCCCGGCCAGGCGCACCGACAGGTCGCGCTGGGTGTAGATGGAGTTGTTGGTGAGAACCCTGAACTTCTTGCCGGATTCGCTGAGCCGTTTGATGAATTCGTCCGCACCGGGAACCGGCCGTCCCTCGTGGACGAGAACGCCGTCCATGTCGGACAACCAGGAGTCGATCCGCTTACGCTGAGTCACGCGGCCATCGTATCGAGCGCGCCTTGTCGACTTCCGTGCTGGTAGGTGAACAATGTTCCTCATGTCGTTCACTGAATCCGCGCTGGACATGCGGGACGAGCTGGTCCACCTCAGGCACTCCCTCCACACCACTCCCGAGCTGGGCCTGCACCTTCCCCGGACCCAGGAGAAGGTGCTGGCGGCGCTGGACGGCCTGCCGCTGGAGATCAAGACAGGCACGGCGCTCAGCTCGGTGACCGCCGTGCTGCGGGGCGGCCGGCCGGGCCCTGCGGTGCTGCTGCGCGGGGACATGGACGCGCTGCCCGTGACGGAGAAGAACGACCTGCCGTACGTCTCCCAGCTGCCCGGCCAGATGCACGCGTGCGGGCACGACCTGCACACCGCGATGCTGGCGGGGGCGGCGCACCTGCTGAGCGCCCGGCGCGACGAGCTGGCCGGCGATGTGATCTTCATGTTCCAGCCGGGTGAGGAGGGGCACGAGGGCGCCAAGTACATGATCAACGAGGGCGTGCTGGAGGCGGCGGGCGCGCGCCCGGTCGCGGCGTACGGCATGCACGTCGTGTCGGCGATGTTGCCCAACGGGCTGTTCGCGTCGCGTCCTGGGCCGATCATGGCGGCGGCGGACACGTTCCTCGTGACGGTGAAGGGGCGCGGCGGGCACGGCTCGACGCCGCACCGTGCGCTGGACCCGATCCAGGCGGGGTGCGAGATGGTCACGGCGCTGCAGTCGATGGTGACCAGGACGTTCGACGTGTTCGACCCGGTGGTGGTGACGGTCGGGAGCTTCCACGGCGGGTCGGCGGACAACGTGATCCCGGACGAGGCCAGGTTCGAGGCCACGGTGCGCACGTTCAGCCAGGACAACCGGACGCTGATCAAGCGCAGGCTGGTGGAGGTCGTGCAGGGCATCGCGGCGGCGCACGGGCTGGAGGTCGAGGCGTCGTTCGGGATGGGCTACCCGGTCACGGTGAACGACCAGAGCGAGGCCGAGTTCGCGGGGAGGACGGCGGACGAGTTGTTCGGCCCCGGCCGCTATTTCGTCTCGCCGCAGCCGATCATGGGGTCGGAGGACTTCTCGTACGTGCTGGAGGAGGTGCCCGGGGCGTTCGTCTTCCTGGGTGCGTGCCCACCGGACCGGGACCCGGCCACGGCGCCGTACAACCACTCCCCCGAAGCCGTGTTCGACGACGCGGTGCTGCCGGACGGCGCCGCGCTCTACGCCTCGCTCGCTTACTCGCGTCTCAGCTCGTGAAAGCGTGGGTGGTGGGCGAGCCGGGGCCGATGGCCTCCGGGCCGCTGGCGCTGGTCGAGCGGGACGTTCCCGAGCCAGGGCCGGACGAGGTGCTGGTACGGGTGGAGGCGTGCGGCGTGTGCCGTACCGACCTGCACCTGGCGGAGGGCGACCTCCAGCCGCGCCGGCCGCTCACCACCCCAGGACACCAGGCGGTCGGCCGGGTCGTGGGCACCGGGCAGCGGGTCGGCGTGGCCTGGCTCCGCTCCACCTGCGGAAAGTGCCGGTATTGCGCCAGGGGGATGGAGAACCTCTGCCCGCACTCGAGCTATACGGGGTGGGACGCCGACGGCGGGTTCGCCGAATACCTGACGGCCCCCGCGGACTACGTCTACGCCCTGCCGGACGACGTGCCCGCCGAACGGCTGGCGCCGCTGCTGTGCGCGGGGATCATCGGCTACCGGGCACTGGCACGCTGCGACCTGCCGGCGGGCGGGCGCCTCGGCATCTACGGGTTCGGGGCGTCGGCGCACCTGACCGCGCAGGCGGCCATCGCGCAGGGCGCCACCGTGCACGCGGTGACGAGGTCGGCCGCCTCCCGTGCGCTGGCTCTGGAGCTGGGCGCGGCCTCGGCCGGTGACCGGCCGCCTGAGCCGCTGGACTCGGCCATCCTGTTCGCGCCGGTGGGCGACCTGGTGCCGCCCGCGCTGGAGGCGCTCGACCGCGGCGGGACGCTCGCGATCGCCGGGATCCACCTGACCGACGTCCCGGTGCTGAACTACGACCGGCACCTGTTCCAGGAGCGCACCCTGCGCAGTGTCACCGCCAACACCAGGGCCGACGGGCGGGCCTATTTGGAGCTCGCTCTGGCGCATCCGCCGCGCGTGAAAATCGCGCCCTACGCCTTCGACACAGCCGCCCAGGCGCTCACCGATCTGGCGAACGACCAGGTCAACGGGGCTGCCGTGCTTGTCATCCGCTGAAGTTTTACTTGACGGCGCTTAGCTTCAGTCCGCACACTGATGAAGGAAAGTTACATTAGCCTCACAACATCTGGAGATTATTGACGCAGATGTGGGGCGCTCGTAGTGTCCGGGTCATCCCTAGATCCTCAACAGGTCCGACATCCCCCGGAGCGGCAAATGAAGCGACTGGCAGCGGTAGTGGCGTTGCTGGGCCTTGCCACCGCGACAGCGGCGTGCAGCGGCGGTTCAACCAACAATTCCAGCGGCTCAGGCGGCGGTGGCGGCCTCTTCACCACGGTCGACGTGCTCAAGCCAGGCCTCGATGCCAGCGGCCCCGCGAACCCGTGGGCGCCGAAGGGCAACTCTTTCCTGGGCTACAACGCGATGAAGCTCGGCTGGGTTAAGAACCATCTTACCGACCCCAACCAGTTCTACCCGGGCATCGCGGCGAAGTGGGACATCGCGCCCGACAACTCCTCGATCACCCTTCACCTGCAGCCGAACGGCAAGTGGTCCGACGGCAAGCCCATCACCGCCGAGGACGTCAAGCTGTCCTTGGGCATCGCCTACACGACCGGCAGCACCGCGTTCGCGGTCACGCCGGGCGCGGCCGGTGCGGCGGCCGACATCCAGGTCGTCGACGACAAGACCGTCAAGATCACCCAGGACATGAGCAACCCCAGCGCGAAGTTCGCCCGGGGCGTCATGGACAGCTTCGTCGTCCCCGCGCATGTGTGGAGCAGCGTGCTGCCCGCCGACTTCTGGGACAAGCTCAAGGCCTCCAAGGGCACCGGCGACGCGGCCGACAAGGCTCGCGAGGAGATCCTCGCCATCGGCCAGAAGGTCCTCGCCTTCGCTCCGCCGAAGGACGTCTCCGCCGGCCCGTTCGTGCTGGAGCGGGTCAACCCCGGCGAGGCGCTGCTGCTGAAGAACAAGAACTTCTACAACGCCACGAACATCGTTCCTGACCAGGTCAAGTTCCTCAACTACAGCGGCAACGAGCAGATCTGGAACTACCTGAGCGCCGGCAAGCTCGACCAGGCAGGCTTCACCGCCATGCCCAGCGACGTGATGAACCGGATCAAGCAGGCGCCCGGCTCCAACGTCATCAGGGGCTTCTCGCCGGTGGCCGTCGGCATGGCGTTCAACCAGTCGAAGAAGCCGTACGACAACGTGCACGTGCGCCGCGGCCTGGCGTACCTGATCGACCGCGAGCAGGTCACCAAGGTGGCCTCGCCCGAGGGCGGCACCCCGGCCGTGACGACCTCCGGCATCCACCAGAAGCCGGCCCAGGAGTGGATCGGCTCGGAGCTGGCCGCCCTGGAGCCGTACAAGCACGACGTGGCCAAGGCGGAGGCGGAGTTCAAGCAGGCCGGCCTGCAGAAGAAGGACGGCAAGTGGACGCTGGCCGACGGCTCGCCGTGGAAGGTCACCATGACCGCGCCCGCGCCGTTCTCCGACTGGATCTCCGCGCAGGAGAACATCAAGAGCCAGCTGGTCGCGAACGGCGTCGACGCCGAGGTCGTGACCGTCGCGGACTACCCCGTCTACCTGGAGGAGATCGCAGCAGGCAAGTATGACGTCGGCTTCTGGCTGATGGCGCTCGGCCCCGCGCCGTACGACATCTTCCAGCGCCTCTATGGCGCCTCCAACGGCTGGACCAACGTCGCCGGCAAGGTCGCGCACAGCGCGCCGGGCAAGGGCGGCAACTGGATGGGCAGCGCAGAGGAGATCGACGTCGAGGGCGTCGGCAAGGTCAACCCCGGTGAGCTGACCGCCAAGCTGAACGCGGTCTCCGCCGAGGAGGCCAAGCCCATCATGGCGCAGCTCGCCAAGACAGCCAATCAGGACCTCCCGGCGATCCAGCTGTGGGACTACGTGAACACGCAGTTCACCAACACCACGCGGTTCGGCGGCTGGCCTGAGCAGGACAGCGACGTGCTGCGCCTCCCCGCGGGGGTGTGGATGCAGCTCGGCATGGTCAAGAAGAAGCAGTAATACATGATTGCTATCGCACGCAGGCTCGCGGGCCATCTGGCCCGCGGGGTCGTCATGATCCTGGTCGTCGCCACGATCAGTTTCTTCATCGTCAGGAGCATCCCCGGCGACCCCGTCGCCGCGCACACGCAGAAACTGATCGAGCAGGGCATGTCGCCCGAGGCGGCCGAGCAGGCCACGCGTGTGCTGTACGGGTTCCAGCCGAAGGGCTCCCTCTGGGCGCAGTACGGCGACTACATCTCGGGGCTGTTCACGTTCGACCTCGGCCAGTCCGTCACCCACGCCGGCGCGCCGGTCACGGACGTGCTGGCCGAGGCGGCCAAGTGGACCGTTCTACCGGTGCTGGCCGGGACGCTGCTGAGCTTCCTCGTCGGCATCATCATGGGCGTCTACGCGGCCATCAAGCGCAGCGGCAAGCTCGGCGACGTGCTGGCGATCTCCGGATCGCTGCTGCACGGCGTGCCCCAGTACGTGCTGGGGCTGCTGCTGGGCGCGATCTTCGCCACGCTCATCCCGATCCTGCCGAGCGACGGGCCCGTGGACATCCTCTTCGAGCCCGGGTTCAACGCCGGCTACATCGGCTCGCTGGCCGAGCACGCGGTGCTGCCGGTGGCGACGTACGCGCTGTCGGCGTACGGCGGCTGGATCCTGGCGATGAAGTCAAGCGTCGTCACGGTGCTCGGCGACGACTTCATCCTGGCCGCCGAGCTGCGCGGGATGAAGCGGTCGATCATCTTCAGGTACATCGCGCGCAACGCGATCCTGCCGCTGTTCACGATCCTGGCGTTGTCGCTGGGTCTGCTGCTGGGCGGCGCGGTGTTCATCGAGCGCATCTTCAACTATCCGGGGCTCGGCAAGCTGCTGCTCGACAGCATCACGATGCGCGACTACGCGCTGATGGGCGGGGCGTTCCTGCTGATCACGGTCGCGATCATCGTGGCGAACATCCTCGCTGACCTGTTCTACAGCGTGATCGACCCGCGGGTGCGCAGCGGGGAGGAGGTGTCGGCATGAGTGTTCTCCTGGAGAGCTCATCCACCAGCGCCGCGATGCGCCGCAACTTCTGGCGGGGCGTCTGGCGGGTCATGAAGCGCAAGCCCAGCCGCCTGGTGGGCGCGGCGCTCATGATCGGGTTCGTGTTCATGGGCGTGTTCGGGCCGATGTTCTACCCGAACCCGCTGCCCGGCGACCCCGACCAGATCACCAGGCCGCCGAGCTGGGAGCACTGGCTCGGCACCGACGACCAGGGCAGGGACGTCATCGCGCTGGTGGTGACCGGGTCGCGGTACGTGCTGCTCGCGGCGCTCGTGACCGCCGTCATCACGGTGGTCGTGGGCACCGGGATCGGGCTGTTCTCCGGCTTCAAGCGGGGCCGCTGGGACACGGTTCTCATGCGGCTGACCGACATGAAGCTGACCATTCCCGGCCTGCCGCTGCTGCTGGTGCTGTCCACCGTGTGGAAGTTCAGCAGCGCCGTGCAGATGGGCCTGGTGCTGGGGCTGCTCAGCTGGGGCGGCGTGGCGCGGGCGGTGCGGTCGCAGACGTTGTCGCTGCGCGAGCGCGGCTTCATCGAGGCGGCGCGCGGGCTCGGGCTGTCCACCTCGCACATCGTGGGCAAGGAGCTGCTGCCGAGCATGGCGCCGTACATCGCGATGAACATGCTGATCGCGATCACCGGCGGCGTGTACTCGCAGGTCGGCCTGTTCTTCCTGGGCGTGCTGCCCTACGAGTCGAACAACTGGGGCCAGATGCTCAACACGGCCGTGTTCCGCTCCGGCGCGCTGACCGTGCCGAGCGCGCTCGGCTTCCTGCTCGGGCCGCTGCTGGCGATCCTGCTGTTGACGCTGGCCATCGTGCTCGTGGTCGACGCCATGGACGAGATCTTCAACCCCCGGCTGCGCGAGGAGTAGAACACGTGACCCAGCGAAGCGAGGGCACCATTAGACACAGCGCTCTTAGTCAGGAGGCCGAAGGCCGCCTGGCCAAACAAGCGCCGGGAGTGCGCGTCGACGGCCTCACGGTCGTCTACAAGACCCCCGCGGGCGAGCTGCCCGCCGTCAGGGACGTGACGCTGACGCTCGAGCCCGGCACCATCACCGGCATCGTCGGCGAGTCCGGCTCCGGCAAGTCCACGCTGGCGTTGTCGCTGCTGAACGCGGTGCAGCCGCCGGGCAGGATCGCGGCGGGCAGCGTCGACATCGACGGGCTCGGCGACGTGGTCGCGCTGCGCGGCGAGGACCTGCGCAAGGCGCGCGGCAAGCACGTCGGGTACGTCTTCCAGGCCGCCCAGAACTCCCTCAACCCGCTCAAGACGGTCGGCAAGCAGCTGCTCGACCTGGGCCGCTCGCACGGGGTGGACGACCTGCGCGGCCTGGTGCGCGAGGCCAAGGAGCTGCTCGGCCGGATGGGGCTGGACGGGGCCAGGGTGCTCGACTCGCACCAGCACGAGCTGTCCGGCGGCATGCGCCAGCGGGTCGGCATCATGCTGGCGCTGGTGCTCAACGCCCACCTGGTGGTGCTGGACGAGCCGACGACCGCGCTCGACATGATCACGCAGGCCAATATCCTGAAGATCGTGCGCGAGGTGCACGCCGAGCGTGGCCTGACCACCCTGGTGATCACGCACGACATCGGCGTGGTGGCGGAGGTCGCCGACCGGCTGGCCGTCATGTACGGCGGCCGCCTGGTCGAGCAGGGCCCCACGAGGCAGGTGCTCGGCGCGCCGCGGCACCCGTACACCAGAGGGCTGATCAAGGCCATTCCACGGCTCGTCGGCGACATCGACGAGGCACAGGCGTTGCCGGGACGGCCGCCGACGCTGGCGACCGTGCCGAAGGAGGGTTGCGTGTTCAGAGAGCGCTGCCCGCTGCGCATGGACGTCTGCGACACCGTGGACCCGGCGGCGCTGTCCGACGGGCCGCGAGTCGTGGCCTGCCATGCCGTGAACGTGAAGGAGCACGCGTGATCACCGGGACCGGCATCGTCAAGACGTTCAAGCAGCGGGGCAAGGTGCTCGGCGCGCGGGAGGTCCAGGCGCTGCGCGGCGTCGACTTCGCGATTCCGAAGGGCGGCGCGGCGTCGTTCATCGGCGAGTCCGGGTGTGGCAAGACCACGCTGGGGCGGATCATCGCGGGGCTGGAGACGTACGACGGGGGCGAGATGGTCATCGACGGCGTCGCGATGTCGTCGTTGAAGCCCAAGCACCGGCAGCCGCACTTCCGCAAGATCCAGATGATCCACCAGGACCCGTACTCGGCGCTGAACCCGACGAGGACGATCCACCAGACCCTGTACGCGCCGCTGAGCCTGCGGGCCGGCCAGACCGGACGGTCCTCGTCATGGATCGAGGAGCGGGCGGCCGAGGTGCTGACGCTGGTGGGCCTGGACCCGGGCTCCGTGCTGGCGCGTTACCCGCACCAGCTGTCCGGCGGCATGCGGCAGCGCGTCGTCATCGCGCGGGCGCTGACCGTGGACCCGGAGATGCTGGTCGCCGACGAGGCCGTCTCGATGATCGACGTGTCGCTGCGGCTGGGCATCCTGGCGCTGCTGAAGGACCTGCGTGAGCGGCTCGGCGTGAGCGTGCTGTTCATCACGCACGACGTGGCCACGGCCCGCTACATCGGCGACGACGGCGAGCTGTACGTGATCTATCGTGGGCAGGTGGTGGAGCGCGGCACGGTGGACACGGTCATCGCCGATCCCGTGCACCCCTACACGCAGGCGCTGCTGTCGGCCATCCCGGTGCTGCACGGCCTGGAGCAGCCGGGCGAGCAGCCGGTGATGCCGCTGGAGACGCTGGACGACAGCCAGGCCGACGAGGGCTGCCTGTTCGTCCGCCGCTGCCCGTTCCGGGGCGAGCGGTGCACGAGCGAGCGGCCGCTGCTGCAGCTGACAGAGGGGGTGCCGCAGGAGCACGCGTGCTTCTACCCCGAGCGCCGCAGCGTCATCGCCCGCCCGATGAGCGAGGTGTGATGACGTCTGCACAGCTCGCCGAGGCGGCGACGATCGCCGAGGCCGCGCTGACGCTGGACACCGGGGAGGGCGCGGCCCTCGTGGCGCGGCTGTCGCGGCCGCCGGCCGACCGGCGGTGGACGGCGCTGACCGTGGACGGCGGCGTCGTGATGGCGTCCCTGTCGTCCGAGGACCCCGGCGTCGGCCACCTCGACCTGCTGGCGGTGCACCCGTCGGCGCAGGGACAGGGGCGCGGCCGGGCGCTGGTGCTGGCAGCCGAGGAATGGTTGCGCGACCAGGGCGCGCGGCAGGCCCGCTGGGCCGGGAACCCGCCGTGCTACGCCTGGCCCGGCATCGACGTGCGCTACACCGCCGCCGCCTGCCTGGCCGAGAGCCTCGGCTACGAGCGCTACCACGTGGCCTGGAACATGACGGCCGACCTGACCGGCGACCTGTCCGTCGAGGAGGACCTGCCGCGCCTGGAGAAGGCGGGGGTGGCCGTGCGCGCGGCCGGCGAGGACCGGGAGCGGGTCGCCGCGTTCGTCGCCGAGCACTGGAACGAGCGGTGGGCGTGGGAGGCGGCCAACGCGGCCGGCCTGCACTACGCCGAGCGCGACGGCACGATCATCGCCTTCGCCGCCTGGGGGGCCCGGCCGGCCTGGTTCGGGCCGATGGGGACCGCGCCGGCCGCTCGCGGGCTCGGCCTCGGCCGGGTGCTGCTGCGCAGGTGCCTGGCCGAGCAGCGGGCCGCGGGCCAGGCCAGCGCGCAGATCGGCTGGGTCGGGCCGCTGCGCTTCTACTCGCGTGCCGTGGGCGCGCGGGCCGAGCGCGTCTTCTGGCTCTACCGGCGCGACCTGGTGTGATGTCACGCATAGAGCAGCCGTCCCGCCGGGCATCCGGGCGGCGGGCACAGGTCGCGGGGGTCCTCACCGGCCTTCAGGCGGCTCGTCAGCGTGCCGGAGCCCCACAGGTCGTCGAGGAACTCCAGCAGGCCGAAGTCGTCCGGGTAGAGCGTGCGGGCCACGTGCAGCATGGACAGGCCCGTCAGCACCGGCCGGAACGCATCCCGGTCGTGCACGTGCACCTGCACCCCGCGTACGGGGATCCCGGCGTGCTTGTGGAACATCGGGGTGAACCACACCTCCCGGAACCGCACGCCGGGCAGGCCGAGCGCATTGAGCTCGGAGGCGAAGCGCGCGTCGGCGTAGGGAGCTCCGACCAGCTCGAACGGCCTGGTCGTGCCGCGCCCCTCGGAGAAGTTCGTCCCTTCGAACAGGCCGGTCCCCGGGTAGACGAGCGCGGTGTCCAGGGTCGGCATGTTGACCGACGGCATCACCCACGGCAGGCCGGTCTCGGCGTAGGCCATGTCGCGCCGCCAGCCCTCCATCTCCACCACGGTCAGGTCCAGGTCGAACCCGAACAGCAGGGCCAGCTCACCGGCCGTCCTGCCGTGCCGGATCGGCAGCGGGAACCTGCCCACGAAGCTCGCGAACGCCGGATCGGGCAGGGGGCCCTCGGTAACGTTCCCGCCGAGCGGGTTGGGCCGGTCCAGCACCACGAACCGCAGCCCCAGCCGGGCGGCCGACGCCATCATGTCGTACATCGTCCAGACGTAGGTGTAGAACCGCGTCCCCACGTCGGCGATGTCGAAGACCAGCGTGTCCACGCCGGCGGCAGCCACCACCCTGTCCAGTGCCTCGCCCGACAGCTTGTGGGTGTCGTGCACCGGCAGGCCGGTCCTCTCGTCCACCGTGTCGGCCTCGCTCCCGTCCGCCTGGGCGGTGCCGCGCAGGCCGTGTTCGGGTCCGAACATGGCGGTCAGCCGCAGCCCCGCGGCCAGCAGCGCGTCCGGCGTCGGGGTCAGGTCGGGCAGGACTCCGGTGGGATTGGTGACAAGGCCGAGGCGGGCCCCTCCCGCGAGCGCGGGATCCGCCGACAGCCGTTCGACTCCGGTACGCACATAGGCCATGAGGCCATTGTGCTGAAATATATTTACAAGAGAGAAGATGAGGGTGGAAATTAGCGTCATGATTGATCCGCTACGCGAGCTGTCCACCGAGCAGAGCGATCCCCGCTACAGCCAGATCGACCGGCTGCCGACGGAGCAGATCGCCCGACTGATGAACCAGGCCGACGCCGCCGTGCCCGCGGCCGTCGCGGTGGCCATCCCTTCCATCTCGGGCGCCATCGACGCGATCTCCGCCAGGATGGCCGAGGGCGGCCGGCTCCTCTACGTCGGCGCGGGCACCTCGGGGCGGCTCGCCGTGCTGGACGCCAGCGAGTGCCCGCCCACCTTCGGCACCGACCCCTCGCTGGTGCAGGGCATCATCGCGGGCGGACCCGACGCGCTCACCCGGTCCGTCGAGGGCGCGGAGGACGACGCCGAGGCCGGTGCCGCCGCCTTGAACGACCTGGCGGTCGGCCCGCTGGACTCGGTGGTGGGTGTGTCCGCCAGCGGGCGGGCCCCTTTCGTGCTGGGCGCGCTGGCCGAGGCGGCCGTCCGCGGCGCGCTCACCGTGAGCCTGTCGTGCAACGAGGGCGCGCCGCTGTCGGCCGCCGCCGAGCACGCGATCGAGGTGGTCGTCGGGCCTGAGGTGGTGACCGGGTCGACGCGGCTGAAGGCCGGCACGGCCCAGAAGCTCGTGCTGAACATGATCTCCACGATCTGCATGGTCAAGCTCGGCCGCACGTACGGCAACCAGATGGTCGAGATGTCGGCCATGAACAGCAAGCTCGCCGGGCGGGCGCTGCGCATGGTCAGCGACATCACCGGAGCCGACGACGAGACGGCCGGCGCGGCGCTGGACGCGGCGGGCGGGCAGACCAAGGTCGCGGTGCTGATGATCCAGCACGGGCTCGACGCGGACGCGGCCCGGGCGCTGCTGACCTCGCACGGCGAGCGGCTCAGCGACGCGCTGAGCGGCTGAGGGGTCTCACCAGCGGGGGCAACGGGGCTTGTAGGGGGTACGGGGATGTCCGATCGACCGGGCCGCGGGCAGCGGCGGGGAGAACCTGCCCGGTCGCCGGACCGGCTGGGGGCGATCCTGGACGATGCGGTGCCGCGGGTCTGCTCGGCGGCGGTCGCGCTGATCGCCGTGGACGGCGCCGTGGCCGCCGCGGCCGCGACCGGCGCGCTCGTACGCTGCACCGACGCCGACGGCACCCTGGCCGCCGACCGCCCGCCCGCACGCCGCGACTCGATCTTCGACCTGGCCTCGGTCAGCAAACTCTTCACCACGGCCGTGCTGCTCTCCCTGGCCGAGGAGGGCCGCATCGCCCTGGACGAGCCGGCCGCCGCCTGGATTCCCGGGCTGGACCGGCGCATCACGCTCCGCCGGCTGCTCACCCACACGGCGGGCCTGACCCCGACCCGCCGCATCGACCTGGAGCTGCCCGCCGCGGACCCGGCCGAGCGCATGGCCGCACTGCTGACCACGCCGATCACCCACCCCGTCGGCGGCCCTTACCTCTACAGCGACGTCGGCATGATCATGGCCGGCCGGCTGGCCGAGCTGGCCGGCGGCGCGCCCCTCGACGTGCTCGTGCGCTCCCGCGTCACCGGCGTGCTGGGCCTGGCCGACACGGGCTACCGGCCGGGCGCGCAGGCGCGCGTCGCCGCCACGGAATGGAAGCGCGAGCGCCCGGGGCCCGGCTGCGTGCGCGGCGAGGTGCACGACGAGACGGCGTACGCGCTGGGCGGCGTGGCGGGCCACGCCGGGGTGTTCGCCACGGCGGACGACCTGCTGGCCTTCGGTGAGACGCTGCGGCTGGGCGGCGGGCCGGTGCTGCGGCCGGAGAGCGTGGCCGAGATGGTGCGCGACCAGGGCGCCGAGGGCGCCGCGTTCCGCCACGGGCTGGGCGTGCGGATCGGCGACCCGGCCATCACGGGCCCGCTGGGCGGGGGCGCGTACGGCCATTCGGGCTTCACCGGCACCTCGCTCCTCATCGACCCGGCGCGCCGGGTCACCGTGGTGCTGCTGACCAACGCCGTGCATCCGGTGCGGGGCCGCGACGGCATCCGCGAGCTGCGGCACTCCGTCGCCGCCGAGGCGCTGCGCCTGGCATAGCGTGGAGGTATGGCTGTCCATCTCAACCACACCATCGTGCCGGCCAAGGACAGAGACGAGACCGCCGCCTTCCTCGTCGACGTGCTCGGCCTGGACCCGGCGCCGGTCTACGGCCCGTTCCGCGTGGTCTCGCTCGACAACGACGTCTCGCTGGACGTGGTCCAGACCGACGCCCCGGTGCCCTCGCAGCACTACGCGTTCCTCGTGAGCGACGAGGAGTTCGACCAGATCCGGAGACGGATCCAGGAGCGCGGCCTCACGTACTGGGCCGACCCGTTCCACCAGGAGCCGGGGCGGATCAACACCAACGACGGAGGCCGCGGCCTCTACTGGTCCGACCCGAACGGCCACAACCTGGAGATCATCACGGTCCCGTACGGCGGCGGCTAGTCCGCTTCCCGCGCACCACCTCACCACCCGGCCGCCCCCTCCAAGGGGCCCGCACCGACGTGCGGCTCGCCTTCGCTCTCCAGGGAGCCCTGCACCGACTTGCGGGCCCCCTCCTCCCTCCAAAGGGACCCGCGCCGACGTGCGGGGGTGTGCCCGCAGCCGTGGGATGACGCAAACCGCGGCTACGGCGCCAGCGCCTCCAGTGCCTCCTCGGCGCGGCGCATGGCCTCCTTCGGGTCCGCGGTGACGATCTCGTGGTCGAAGTTGAGGTCGTGGAAGACGTCCGTCACACCACGGGCGGCCAGCTCCTCCACGTCCCGCCTGATCTTGTCGTACGGCCCCGTCAGCGGACGCTCCCCGCCGTCCCTGACCTGGGTGACGCCGCGGCACACAAACCTGAACGCACCCGCGTCCCGCCCCGACTCCGCCAGCGCCGACTTGATCAGCTCCACCCGCCCGGCGATGGCCGTCAGGTCCTCCCTGCTGGAGCTCACCCACCCGTCGGCCAGCCGCGCGGCGCGGCGCAGCGCCACCTCGGCGGTGCCGCCGAGCAGGATCGGCGGCGGCCCCGGCACGGGCTTGGGGTCGAGGTGCGCCGGCGGCACCCGGTAGAACTCGCCCTGGTGCTCGACCACGTCATCCGTCCACGCCCGGCGCAGCACCTCGACGAACTCCTCGCCCCTGCGCCCCCGCCGCTCGAAGCCCACGCCCGACGCCTCGAACTCCTCCGGCAACCAGCCGAGCCCGATCCCGGCCGTGAGCCGGCCGCCGGACAGCGTCTGCAGCGTGGCCAGTTGCTTGGCGAGCAGCACCGGCTGCACGTACGCGTTGATCACCGCCACGGCGAGCCCGATGCGGCCGGTCACGCCTGACAGGTGGGCCAGCGTGACGAGCGGGTCATGAACGCTGCGGTAGGTCGGCCCCATGCGGTGCCCGACCGGGTACAGCAGCCGCTGGAACGTCCAGAGCTCGTGGTAGCCGAGCTCCTCGGCCCGCACGGCGATGCGGCGCATGTTGTCCGGCGTGGCCCAGGGCCCTGACAGGGGTACGGCGAAACCGATTCTCATGCACCCTAGTCTGTACGAGTGGGTCTGGAGGAGGAGCTGGCGGGCATAGCCGCCAGGTACGGCGGCGCGGGAACGCCCGTGTTGCATCCGACGCGTACGGACGTCGTCGTGTTACGCAGGGGCGAGGTCGTGGTCAAGGCCCATTCCGCCCGCGACGACGCCGACGCGCTCCGCATCCGGCTGCGGGCCGCCGCCTCGGCCGCGGTCAGCGGCGTCATGCTGGCCCCGCTCCACCCCGAGGTGTTGTCGGCCGGCGGGCGCGCGGTGACGGTCTGGCCCGCGGGCAACCCCGTCTCGCAGGACGACCCGGACTCGGCGCCGTGGGAGGAAGGCGCCAGGCTGCTGGCCGCGCTGCACGCCATCCCCCTCACGTTCCTGCCGCCGCTGCCCGCCGCCGGAGGGCCCGCACGGGCCGCCCGCGCGGTGGACCGCATGACCGGTGACGGGCCCGTCGAGCAGCTCATCAGACGGGCGTTCAAGGAGCTGCCGGAGTCGACGCCGGCGCCCGGGCTGCTGACGCACGGTGACTGGCACCTGGGGCAGCTCGTCTGCCGCGACCGCTGGCTGCTCATCGACGTGGACGACCTCGGCGTCGGCGACCCGGCGTGGGACCTCGCCAGACCGGCCGCCTGGTACGCCGCGGGGCTGCTGGATCCGGCGGTGTGGGAACGGTTCCTCGGCGCGTACCTGGCGTCCGGGGGGCCCGCGCTCGGCCGGGGGGACGACCCGTGGCAGCGGCTCGACGTGCCGGCCAGGGCGCTCACCGTGCAGCTGGCCGCCGTGGCCGTCGTCAACGCCGAGCGGGACGGGCGGGAACTCGATGAGGTCGAACACTCGTTAGTCGAGTCGTGCAACAGAATCGTCCGAGCGTGGCGGGGTTGCGCGCGGTAGGTTTCATCCTGGAAGCCCCGATGCCAAGGAGAGCGACTTAGATGCAGTGCCCTAAGTGCCGCGGGAATATGCGGACCTATGAGCGCAACGGCGTCCACATCGAGCAGTGCGACAACTGCCGCGGGATCTTTCTCGACTACGGCGAGCTGGAGACGCTGACCCGGATGGAGACGCAATACCACGCGGCTCCCCCGCCGCCCGCCCCCGGGCCCGGGCCGGCCTGGGGCGCGCCGCACGGTGGCGGCTACCACCACGGCCACCACCGGCAGCGCAGCTGGGTGGGCATGCTGTTCTCGACCTGATCCGATCGCCGAGCTGATCGATCGCCGAGGGCCGCGCACGGCAGCGTGCGCGGCCCTCGGCGCACTCAGCCGGGGAAGTCGTCCGGGTCCACGGGGGCTGTGCGGGCGTTGCCGCCCGAAATGGCGTGCAGCGTGATCCGCCAGTCGTGCCAGCGGATCTGCGTGGCGGTGAAGGTGGTCTTGAACGTCACCGACTTCTGGAACCGCTCGAAGCTGCAGTCCCGGGTGAACGCCTTGTTCTTGCCGTCCCAGTCCACCCCGTGCGTGAAGAAGATCTTGTAGCTGCCGTCACGCACGCCCCGGACCTTGAACTTCGCCTTCTTGCGCACGTAAATGCTGAACGCCTTGCTGCCGCCCCGCACCACGGTGACCACGGCGTCGCGCGGCGCGCCGTTGTCGATCTCCAGCGAGCTGCGGCCGTTGAGCGTGCTGCCCTTGCGGACGAACGCGCCGTTGCTCAGCCGCCTGGTCTGCTTGCGCGCGGCCTTCACGTCGACGATGTCGGCCGGGTAGTCGCCGGCGCTCTGCAGGGCCTCGCCCGCCTCGTCGAGCGCGGCCAGCTTGTCGTCGAGGTCGGTGAGCACGGCCGACGACGTGCACAGATCCCTGGCGCCGACCTTGCCCTCCGTGCTCCCCAGCTCGGTGGCGAAGTCCCGCAGGCTGGCCACGTACGCGTCGTGCTGGGCGCGTACGGCGTCGGGCGGGGCGAGCGCGGCCAGCGCGTCGGCGGCCCCGCTCAGCGCCTCCTCGGCCCGCGCCACCCGCTGGTCGAGCGCCTTGACCCCGCGCGCGCTCGCCATGCCCTTGATCGCGGCCGTCATGGACTTGTGCCTGCTGCCGAGCTCCGCCTTGTACGCCTCGGGGGTCAACGCGGTGGGGCTCGGGGTGCTGCTCGTCGTCCCGCCGGTCCCGGCGTCGCCCTGGCCGCCGGCGACGCCGCTGACCCTCGGCTCGCCGCCTTCCGGCGTCGGCACGGCAGGGGAACACGCGGTGAGGGTAAGTGTCGCTAATGCGAGAACGCACGAGATCAACCGGGGTGCAGCCACCTGCCACACTATCGCCCGGTTGCTCCCTGCACGTCAATTACGATTCCGTCAGGCCAACCTCCCTGTCCTGGCGCAGCCGGCGGGTGATGCCGATCGTCTCCAGGAACGGCAGGTCGTGGCTGGCCACGATGAGCGCCCCCCGGTACGCCGCCAATGCCTGCGCCAGCTGGCGGACGCTCGGCATGTCGAGGTTGTTGGTCGGCTCGTCGAGCAGGAGCAGCTGCGGCGGCGGCTCGGCGGACAGCAGCGCGGCGAGCGTGGCGCGGAACCGCTCGCCGCCGGACAGCGTGCCGACGGCCTGGTTGACCCGCTCGCCCCTGAACAGGAACCGCGCCAGGCGGGCGCGCACCTCGTTGACCGAGGCGGACGGCGCCACGGCGCGCACGTTGTCCATCACGCTCAGCGCGTCGTCCAGCAGGTCGAGCCGCTGCGGCAGGTAGCGGACCGGCACGTGGGCGCCGCGCTCGACGATCCGCTTGAGCAGCGTGGTCTTGCCGGAGCCGTTCGGCCCGAGCAGCGCGATCCGCTCCGGGCCGCGAATGACCAGCGTCTCCAGCACCGTCACCTCGGGCTGCCCTTCCCCTGCCCGATCCTCCTGGGGACCGCCGAGGGCCAGGGTGAGGACGGTGCGGCCGGCCGGGACCTCGGTGCCCGGCAACTGGATGCGGATCTCCGCGTCGTCACGCACCACCTGCTCGGCCTCGCTCAGCCGCTCACGGGCCTCCTCCAGCTTCTCCAGGTGCAGGTTGCGCTGCTTGCCCGCGGTCACCTGGGCCTTCCGCTTGAGCCCGTTGGCGACGATCTTCGGCGCCTTGTTGTTGGCTGCCGCCTTCTTCCCGGCCCGGATGTTCCTGTCGATCCTGATCCTGGCCTCGACCAGCTCGCGTTGCTGCCGTCGCACCTCGCCCTCGGCGGTGCGCACGGTGCGCAGGGCGGCCTCCTGCTCGGCCGCGACCTGCTCCTCGTAGTCGTCGAGGTTGCCGCCGTACATGCGCATGACGCCCTCGCGCAGCTCGGCGACCTGGTCGACGAGCCCGAGCAGGGTGCGGTCGTGGCTGACCACCACCAGCACGCCCGGCCAGGCGGACACGGCGGCGTAGAGCCGCTCGCGCGCCTCGAGGTCGAGGTTGTTGGTGGGCTCGTCGAGCAGCAGCACGTCGGGCCGCTTCAGCAGCTGGGCGGCGAGCGCGACCATGATGGTCTCGCCGCCGGACAACGTGCCGACGGTGCGGTCCAGCCCGATGTGGGCCAGGCCGAGCCGGTCGAGCTCGGCCTGCGCGCGTTCCTCGACGTCCCAGTCGTCCCCGATCGCGGCGAAGTGCTCCTCGGCGACGTCGCCGCTCTCGATGGCGTGCAGCGCGGCCCGCTTGCCGCTGATCTCCAGCAGGTCGGAGACGGTACGGGCGGCCGCGAGCGGCACGTTCTGCGGCAGGTATCCCACCAGGCCGGACACGGAGACCGACCCGGACTGCGGGACCAGCTCATGAGCGATGATCTTCAAGAGGGTGGACTTGCCCGACCCGTTGACCCCGATGAGCCCGGTCCGGCCGGCCGGGAAGGCGGCGTCGAGCCCGTCAAGGACCTTGGTGCCGTCGGGCCAGCCGAAGGAGACGTGGTCGACGACAATAGAAAAAGACATAAGGCGGTTCCCATCACAAAAGTCGAAATTTCGTGACTTGGCGGGAATCACCGCAGATGCGCGCAACGCACAGGAACTCGTACAGGAGAGTCCACGACAGGAGGGCGAGGAGGTCGCCAGAGGTCCAGGTGTGCGCGCAATGCCCACGACAGGGCGGAACGGCGCGGTGCCCGCGACCTCAGATCCTCAAATCAACTGCCCTCACGGATCGGGGATAAGACGCTTGCCAGCGTAGGCGACCTCCCGATCATCTGGCAACCCGGCGCGCCCGGTGCGCCGCCACGTTGACCCTGTTCGCGCAGGCCAGCGAGCAGAACCGGCGCCGTCCGTTACGCGAGGTGTCGACGTAGACGACGGCGCAGCCCTCCCGGTCGCAGCGCCCCAGGCGGCCGCCGCCGGCGAACGACATGCACATGGCCAGACCGCCGGCGGTGGTGTCCTTGGCCCTGGAGACGATGTCGGCGTCCGGCGAGTAGAAGTGCAGGTGAGGCTCGCGGCCGTCGTGGGCGCTGACGTACGGCTTCGACGCGGTGACGTCGAGCAGGTCGTTGATCAGCTTGATCTGCACATCCTGGCCGGCCTCGCCGAACACCGGGTCGAGCCGGCGCGCCCACGCCCGCAGCTCCTGGGCCTGCGCGGCCGTGACGGCGCCCCGCAGGAGCCGGTGCTCGGTCAGCATCGCCTCGACCGCGGGCGGGCTGAAGTCGGTCGCGTTGACCAGTGCCGCCGCGAGCGCCGCCCCGTTCCCGCCGTAAGCGTTGAAATGCATAAGGCCATTACAGCATGTTGGAACCATGCACTCCGGACACCTGCACGACCCCCTCGCCCTGACCGTCGTCTCCTCGCACCGCACCTCCGAGGGCCTGATCTCCTACCTGCGCTGCGCCTGCGGCGCCTGGGAGGTGCGCACGCCCGGAACGGTGGCCATGGTGCGACCCCGTCTGTTCCCGGCCATCGACTGAGACGGTCTTGTCGTCCTAAAGTCTGGTCAACACTTCCCAGGAGGCCAGGCATGTCCAGCATTCCCGCCCTGCTACGCGACCGGATCGCGGCCACCCCAGACGCCGAGGCGTACCGAGTGCCCAGCGCCGGCGGCTGGGAATCGATGTCGTGGCGGGAGGTGGGTGATCGGGTCCGCGGACTGGCGCTGGGCCTCGCGAAACTGGGCGCCGGGCCCGGCAAGCGCGTGTCCATCCTGTGCTCGACCCGGCTCGAATGGATCCTCACCGACCTCGCCGTGCTGGCGACCGGCGCGGCCACGACCACGATCTACCCGTCCAACACGGCCGCCGAGTCGGCCTTCGTCATCACCGACTCCGGCAGCACGATCGTCATCGCCGAGAACGACGACCAGGTCGCCAAGCTCCGCTCGGTGCAGAAGGAGCTGCCGGACGTCACGCACGTGGTCGTCATCGACGGCTCCCCGAGCGACGACGGCTGGGTGGTCACGCTCGAGTCGGTGAGCACCGGCGAAGGGGACTACGACGCGATGGTGGACGCCATCGCCGAGGACGACCTCGCCACCCTCATCTACACCTCCGGCACCACCGGCCGGCCCAAGGGCGTGGAGCTGACCCACGACAACTGGCTCTACACCGGCGAGGCGGTCGCCAAGCTCAACCTCATCTCCCCGGATGACCTGCACTTCCTGTGGCTGCCGCTGTCGCACTCGTTCGGCAAGCTGCTCGAGGTCGTGATGATCCACATCGGGGTGCCGACGGCGATCGACGGCCGCCTCGACAAGATCGCCGAGAACCTCGGCGTGGTCAAGCCGACGATCATGGCGGCCGCGCCGCGGATCTTCGAGAAGATCCACAACACGGTGACCGCGACCGTGCGGCGCGAGGGCGGCGCCAAGCTGAAGATCTTCAACTGGGCGCGCGCGACCGGCATCAGAGTCGCCCGGGCCCGCCAGGCCGGCGCGACCATCCCGCTCACCACCCGTGTCGAGTACGCCCTGGCAGACCGCCTGGTCTTCGCCAAGCTCCGCGACCGGTTCGGCGGCCGGATCCGCTACTTCATCTCCGGCGCCGCCCCGCTGTCCATGGAGATGGCCGAGTTCTTCGACGCGGCCGGCCTGACGATCCTCGAGGGTTACGGCCTGACCGAGTCGTCGGCGGGCAGCTTCCTCAACCGGCCGGAGTCGGCGAAGTTCGGCACGGTGGGCCCGCCGCTGCCCGGCACCGAGGTCCGCATCGCCGACGACGGCGAGATCCTCATCGGCGGACGCGGCATCATGCGCGGCTACCACGGCCTGCCGAAGGAGACGGCCGAGGCGCTGGAGGACGGCTGGCTGCACACCGGCGACATCGGCGAACTCGACGCCGAGGGACGGCTGCGCATCACCGACCGCAAGAAAGAGCTGATCAAGACCTCCGGCGGCAAGTACGTCGCGCCCACATACCTCGAGGGCAAGATCAAGGCGACCTGCCCGTACGTGTCGCACGTGTTCGTGCACGGCGACCGGCGCAACTACGTCACGGCGCTGGTCACGCTGGACATGGACGTGGTCAAGCCGTGGGCGCAGGCCGAGGGCCTGCCGGAGGACCCGCGCGAGCTGCGCGAGCATCCGCGCATGCGCGAGGAGGTCCAGAAGGCCGTCGACCAGGTCAACGCCGAGCAGGCCAGCTACGCCACGGTCAAGAAGTTCGCGATCCTGGCCGACGACTTCGCGGTGGAGACGGGCGAGCTGACGCCCAGCCTCAAGATCAAGCGCAAGGCGGTCGAGGAGCGTTACGGCGAGACGCTGGACTCCTTCTACGAGGGCTAGGGCGGGTGGGCGGGGAGCCGGACGGCCCCCGCTCACGCTCGCGCGCATAGGGTTCCAGTCGTGATCTCGCATCTCCCGGTACGCCCGCGGCACTGCGATGCGCAGGCGATGATGCACGCCACCCGCTACTACGAGTACTTCGAGGACGCCTTCCTCGACTGGCTCGCCGCCAGGGGCGGTTACGACCGGCTCCGGCGGGAGGGCGCCGACCTGGTCGTCAAGGCGAGCGGCTGCGAGCACCACTCCCCCGCCCGCCTCGGCGACGTGCTGGCGGTGGAGAGCACGCCCGCCAGGGTCGGCACGACGTCCCTCACGATGACGTTCACGATGCGGCGCGCGGAGGACGAGCTGGTGGCCGTCGGCACGATCACGTACGTGTGCGTCCGCGACGGCCGGGCGGCCCCCTTGCCCGCGATGCTCACCCGTCCCTCCATAGAAGGGCCGGGCCTCGGGGCCGGGAGCGATCAGGCCTGAGCGGTGACGGGCGCTGTCCGAGCCCATGCGGCTGGACACCGCGCGGGCGCGAACGCATCAGAAGCGGAGCCAGCCGACCCGGCCGTGCCAGGTGCCGCCGGCCGCCAGGTGGTCGGCGATCCCCCGTTCCAGGCTCGTGCGGCGGGGCAACGCGGCCGGGTTTGCGGCGTCGGCGCCGAACACGAACCCCAGCGTGTCGGCGTCGTCGAGCCTGTGTAACAGGTGGAAGCGCCGCTGGAAGGCCACGATGTTGGAGCCGGCCGGCAGGTAGCGGGCGAGCTGGTCGTCCAGGAGCCACGACGCGCACACCATGACGTGCCGGCGCTCCTGCGGGAAATGCCGCGGGAAGAAGGTCCTGGCCCGTGCGAACGACGCGTCGCACGCCTCCGGTGTCAGCGGGCCGTGGAAGTCGGGGATGTGCACGCCCAGCGCCGGGCCGCCGGGCCCCACGGGCAGCCCGGCCGCACGCACCGCCGTCCCGGTCCTCGTGCCCAGCCGGCAGCGGTTGAACTGGAGCCGGCCCAGCTCGAACAGCAGGCCCCTGGCGTGCAGCATGAACCACTGGGGCGCGTTCAGCCCGCCCGTGCCGTGCCGCTTGCGGTGCACGGCCATGTTGCGCCCCAGGTCGGCGAACGTCGCCCAGGACACCTCCTCCGGGACGCCCAGCTCGCGGTGGTAGCGCCGGGTGTGCGGGAGGGTGGCGAGGAAGACGTACACGTAGAAGTACGGGCCCAGCTCGGGCAGCGGCCGGAACGGCGGCGGGTCGTCCAGGCTGCCCATCGTGGACACCAGCGAGTGCGCGCACCGCTCGGCCAGCCACCACTCAGGGGTGCCCGGCTGCGGGCGGGCCGCGAGGACGGCGTTGACGTCCTCGTGCGGCACGGTGAGCCTGAGCAGCTCCGACGGCAGATCGTCGGGGAAGGCGAGGTCGAAGCCGCCCAGGGGTTCAAGGTGCGCGAGCCAGTCCGGGTGGTCGCGCAGGAGGGCCTTGGCGTCCATCGGGTCAGCTTAGCCGGGCCATGTGGGGCTGGTCAGGGGCGCTTGAAGGCGGACAGCAGGCGATCGGCCGCGAGCGACGGCGTCAGCTCGCCCGCGAGGACCTCGCGTTCGATCTCCTCCCTGATCGCCGCCACCGCGGGGTCGTTGCGCAGCTCGGACAGCAGCCGCTCGCGGACGAGGGTCCACGTCCAGCCGACTTGCTGGGCGCGGCGCTTGGCGGGCAGGTCGAGCGACTCCCGGTGGGCCATGACCTGACGCCACAGGCGCTCCAGGCCGTCGCCGGTGAGGCCGCTGCAGGTGAGCACCGGCGGCGGGGTGGAGTCCGAGCGCAGCATGCGCAGCGCGCCCGCCAGCTCGCGCGCGGCCTTCCTGGCCGGCAGCGCGTACTCGCCGTCGGCCTTGTTGACCGCGATCACGTCGGCCAGCTCCAGCACGCCCTTTTTGATGCCCTGCAGCTGGTCGCCGGTGCGGGCCAGGGTGAGCAGCAGGAACGTGTCCACCATGTCGGCCACCGCGGTCTCGGACTGCCCGACGCCTACGGTCTCGACCAGGACGACGTCGAAGCCGGCCGCCTCGACCACGACCATGGCCTCCCTGGTCGCCTTGGTGACGCCGCCGAGGGTGCCCGAGGTGGGTGAGGGACGGATGAAGGCGGCCGGGTCCACCGCCAGGCGGGCCATGCGCGTCTTGTCGCCCAGGATGCTGCCGCCCGTCCTGCTGGAGGACGGGTCCACGGCCAGCACGGCGACCTTGCGCCCCTGCCCGGTCAGGAGCGTGCCGAGGGAGTCGATGAACGTGGACTTGCCCACGCCGGGCACCCCAGAGACGCCGACCCGGCACGCGTGGCCGGTGAGCGGCATGAGCTCGACGAGCAGGCGCTGGGCCAGGGCCATGTGGTCGGGCCTGGTCGACTCGACCAGGGTGATCGCGCGGGCGATCCACGTACGCGAGCCTGCCCGTACGCCCTCGGCGTAGTCCTCCAGCGCGTGCACCCGATTAACCCCTTTCTCCTGTTTGATCAGCCTAACTTCTGACAAGTCTTGACATTTGCCAGTAGGGTGCTGGAGTTCTCTTCTCAGCCGTCACAGGAGTCACTCCCCTCATGCCCAACGTCGAACCCCTGCGCGACGGCGACCCGGCGGCTGTGGGACCTTACCGGTTGGTCGGACGGCTCGGCGCGGGGGGCCACGGTGTCGTTTACCTTGGCCAAGCCCGCAACGGGACCCCCGTCGCCGTCAAGGTGCTGCGTGAAGGGCCGGCCGGGAAGGAACGCCTCGCCGCGGCGATCGCCGCGGCGCGCGAGGTCGAGCCGTTCTGCCTGGCGCGGGTGCTCGACGGATCCACCGATGGGCGGCCGTACATCGTCTCCGAGTACGTCGAGGGCCGCTCTCTGCAGCAGGCGGCGCCGCTCGCCGGGACGGAGCTGCGGCGGCTGGCCGTGGCGACCGCGACCGCGCTGGACGCCATCCACCAGGCCGGCGTGCTGCACCTGGACTTCAAGCCACCGAACGTGCTGATCGAGCCCGACGGGGCGCGGGTCGTCGACTTCGGCATCGCCGGGGCGCTCGGGGCGGGGATGAGCGCGACCGGCAACGTCGTGGGCACGCCCGCGTACATGGCGCCGGAGCAGCTGGCCGGGAAGGCCGCGGGGGCGCCGGCGGACGTGTTCGCGTGGGCGTCGGTGGCGGTGTTCGCGGCCACGGGGGTGCCGCCGTTCGGGGACGACTCGCTGCCGGCCGTCGCCAACCGCATCCTGCGTGACGAGCCGCGGATCGATGAGCTTGGGCCGCCGTTGCGCGACGTCGTGGCCGCCTGCCTGGCCAAGGATCCCGCCGCCCGGCCCACGATGCGTGACGTGCTGCTGCGGCTGATCGGCGGCGAACGGCCGGACCAGCCGCGCCGCCATCCGGCCCGCACCCCCGCCAACGACGACTACGCGACCCCGGCCAGCCCCGCCCGCGCCACCCCGCCCGCCTCCCACGGCGAGGCCGCATCCGGCACGGCCGCCCGCCTCGACCCCGCCTCTGGCCCGCGCACCGCTCCTGTGTCGAGAGCCGACTCGGCGCACCCTGGCCGGGCATCACGGGCTGACTCGGCGCACCCTGGCCGGGCATCACGGGCTGACTCGGCGCACCCTGGCCGGGCATCACGGGCTGACTCGGCGCACCCTCGCCGGCCGTCGCAGCACGACCCGGCGCACCCCGGCCGGGAGCTGCATGACGACCCGGCAGAAGCCGCCGCACCGCACCACGGCGCGGGCCCGCACCAGCCCTCCGCAACGTACGCGACCCAGCCGCTGTCGGCCCCGGTGGACGTGCCCCTGGCCGCCCGCGAGTTCCCCGCCGCCGGACAGGCGACCGGCGGGCAGCCTGGCATCACGCACCACACCGCCGGACACACGACAGGCGGGAACTCCAGCGTCGCCCACCACGCCACCGGACACACGTCCGGCGCGAACTCCAGCGTCGCCCACCACGCCACCGGACTCACGACCGGCGGAAACTCCAGCGCCACGCACCATGGCATCGGCGGGCACGCTGTCGAAGGCGCTCATCCGGCCGCGGGACATGTGGCCGTCGGCGGATACCAGGGCGGGAGCGGGGACGCCGCCGACGCCGGGTATCCGGGCGGTGTCGCGTATGCGGCCGACCACGGGCGCTCGGGCGCGGCGGCGGGCGAGCCCGAGCCGGTCGGCGGGGCCGCGGCGCAACACTCGGCGCTCGTCGACATCCTCGTCGCGGGCCGGCCCGGCACCAGCGGCAAGGCGCCGAAACGGCCCGCGCGGCGACGGTTGAAGACCGTGATGATCGCGGGCGTCTCCGGCGTGTCCGTCCTGGCCCTGGCCGCCGCCATCGTGTGGCTGACCCCGACGACCCCCACGCCCAAGGCCGACGGAGCTCGCACCGTGCCCAGCACCGCCGGCGCGCCCACCTCCGACGCGTCGCCCACCCCCACCAGGACGCCACGCTCTCAGCGCACCCGCACCGCCAGACCGACCCCGCAGACCGATGGCACCCCCAGCATCGTGCCCACAGACGGGCCCACTGACGGGCCGTCCGCCGAGACGACGCCCGCCGCCGTCACCGGCCGGCTCAGGGTCGTCTACCTGCGGGCGGGCGGCACGCTCGACGGCGACTGCTGGGCCGGCGGCGAGGTGACGCTGCAGGCGCTGGTCGCGCGGACGGGCGACCCGTTGACATTCAGGTACGCCTGGCTCATCGACGGCGTCCCCGTCGCCCGCTCCTCCGCGATCATCTCCGAGAACGGGCGGCGTTACCTGACCTCCCCGCGCAACCTCACGGGCACGGCAGGGGCGACCCACCGCGTCACGTTGCGGATCACCTCTCCCGTCCCCATGCAGCGGTCCATCTCGGTCACGCTGTGTGACGACGTCTGAGCTCCTCCAGCAGGTCGAGCGCGGCGTCGGCGATCACGGTGCCCGGCGGGAAGATCGCGGCGGCGCCGGCGGCCCGCAGCTCGTCGTGATCGCCCGGCGGGATGACCCCGCCCACGACGATCATGATGTCGGCGGCGTCGAGGTCGGCCAGCGCCTGACGCAGCGCGGGCACCAGCGTGAGATGCCCGGCGGCCAGCGACGAGACGCCGACGATGTGCACGTCGGCCTCGACCGCCTGCCTCGCGACCTCTTCGGGGGTCTGGAACAGCGGGCCGACGTCCACGTCGAAGCCCAGGTCGGCGAAGGCGGTGGCGATCACCTTCTGGCCGCGGTCGTGGCCGTCCTGGCCCATCTTGGCCACCAGGATGCGGGGGCGGCGGCCCTCGGCCCGCTCGAAGTCCGCGCAGGCCTGGCGGGCGCGTTCGATGTTGGCGGCGTGGCCGGACTCGTCGCGATACACCCCTGAGATGGTACGGACCTGCTCGGCGTGCCGGCCGAACACCCGCTCGAGCGCGTCGGAGATCTCGCCCACCGTGGCCTTGGCCCGGGCGGCGTCCACGGCCAGCTTGAGCAGGTTGTTGTCCAGGCCGGGCGCCGGGTTGTCGGCGGCCTTGGTGAGCGCGTCGAGCGCGTGCC
Source organism: Nonomuraea polychroma (assembly GCF_004011505.1). Classification (NCBI taxonomy): domain Bacteria; kingdom Bacillati; phylum Actinomycetota; class Actinomycetes; order Streptosporangiales; family Streptosporangiaceae; genus Nonomuraea; species Nonomuraea polychroma. Next base: position 2,742,425 of record NZ_SAUN01000001.1, on the reverse strand, counting down.
GCACGGCGACGTCGTCGCGTTCGGCCCGGAGCCTGGCCAGCTTCTCCAGCTGCTGGGCGCGGACGGCGCTGTTGTCGACCTTGAGAACCTCGATGGCCTCATCGCTCTCGGCGCGGTATTTGTTCACGCCGATCACCGGCTGCCGCCCCGAGTCGATGCGGGCCTGCGTGCGGGCCGCCGCCTCCTCGATGCGGAGCTTGGGCAGCCCGGCCTCGATGGCTCTGGCCATGCCGCCGGCGGCCTCGACCTCCTGGATGTGGTCCCAGGCGCGCTCGGCCAGGTCGTGAGTGAGGCGTTCGACGTAGTAGGAGCCTCCCCAGGGGTCGATCGGGCGCGTGGTGCCGGACTCCTGCTGCAGGAGGAGCTGGGTGTTGCGGGCGATCCGGGCGGAGAAGTCGGTGGGCAGCGCCAGGGCCTCGTCGAGGGCGTTGGTGTGCAGGGACTGGGTGTGGCCCTGGGTGGCGGCCATGGCCTCGACGCAGGTGCGGACGACGTTGGTGAAGACGTCCTGCGCGGTCAGCGACCAGCCGGAGGTCTGACTGTGCGTACGCAGGCTCAGCGACTTCGGGTTCTTCGCGCCGAACCCGGAGACGAGCTTCGCCCACAACAACCGGGCGGCCCGCAGCTTGGCGACCTCCATGAAGAAGTTCATGCCGATGCACCAGAAGAACGACAACCTCGGCGCGAACCTGTCGACGTCCATCCCGGCCGCGACCCCGGCCCGCAGGTATTCGACGCCGTCGGCCAGCGTGTACGCCAGCTCCAGGTCGCACGTCGCCCCGGCCTCCTGGATGTGGTAGCCGGAGATGCTGATCGAGTTGAACTTCGGCATCTTCTCGCTGGTGTAGGCGAAGATGTCGGAGATGATCCGCATCGACGGCGCCGGCGGGTAGATGTAGGTGTTGCGGACCATGAACTCCTTGAGGATGTCGTTCTGGATGGTCCCGGCGAGCTGCTCCGGCGGCACACCCTGTTCCTCGGCGGCCACGATGTACAGCGCCAGCACCGGCAGCACGGCGCCGTTCATGGTCATCGACACCGACATCCTGTCGAGGGGGATCCCGTCGAACAGCTGCCGCATGTCATAGATCGAGTCGATCGCCACCCCGGCCATGCCCACGTCGCCGGCCACGCGCGGGTGGTCGGAGTCGTATCCGCGGTGCGTGGCCAGGTCGAAGGCCACCGACAGGCCCTTCTGGCCGGCCGCGAGGTTGCGGCGGTAGAAGGCGTTGGAGTCCTCGGCCGTGGAGAAGCCGGCGTACTGGCGGATGGTCCACGGCTGGTTGACGTACATGGTGGGGTACGGTCCGCGCAGGTACGGAGCCGCGCCGGGATACGTACGCAGGAAGTCCAGGCCTTCGAGGTCCTGAGCCGTGTAGACCGGCTTGACGGCGATGCCCTCAGGCGTCTCCCAGACCTCGCCCTCGGCCTTCGGCTCCTGCCCCTGCTGATCGGGCAGGGGGTTGAGCGGGATGCCGGAGAAGTCCGGGATCATCGGGTCACCTCCAGGTCGTCGAAGGTCGTGCGCAGCACCTGCAGCGCGTCGCAGCCCGCGTAGACGTTGGCGTCCACACCGTCGTACTGCCCCTTGCCCGCCAGCCACACCTTCCTCGCCCCCGCTTTGCGCAGCGCGGCGGCCACGGCGGCGGCGTGCTGGGCGTACAGCTTGTCGCTGGAGCACAGGCAGGCGACGGTGGTGCCGGAGACGGCGAAGGCGGTGGCGATCTGCTCGGGGTCGGCGCCGGGGCCCGCGGTCTCGGTGGCCAGGCCGCCCGCCTGGAACAGGTTCGCGGCGAACGCGGCCCGCGCGGTGTGGGCGGCGACGGGGCCGATGGTGGCGAGGAACACCGTGGGCCGCTCAGGCTGGGCGTCGGCGAGATCCCGCAACGCCTCGAACTCCTCGGCGTAACGCACCTTCGGCAACCCGCCCTCTCCCGGTGCGGTCAGGGGCATGGGGGACGGGGGGCGGCGGAGTGGCTGCTCACCCAGGTTCGGGAACTCGCTGACCCCGGTGATCGGGAAGCGGCGGTGGGCGACGTCGTCGGCGCGGCGGTCCCGGGTGGCGGCGATGCGCTCCGCGACCAGCCCGGCGGCCGCGTCGATCCCGCCCGCGGCCTCGATCTCCTGGAACCACGCCCACGCCCGGTCGGCCAGGTCGGCCGTGCGGCGCTCGACGTACCAGGATCCGCCCGCCGGATCGATCACCCGCCCGACCCCCGACTCCTCCAGCAGCAGCGACTGCGTGTTGCGGGCGATGCGGCGCGAGAACGCGTCCGGCAGCCCGAGAGCGGCGTCGAACGGCTGCACAGTGACCGCCTCGGCCCCGCCCACCCCGGCAGCGAAGCAGGCGAGCGTGGTACGCAGCATGTTCACCCAGGGATCGCGGGCGGTCATCATGGCCAAGCTGGTCACCGCATGTTGCCGCTGCGCCCCGTGCGCGGCCGCGCCGCAGACCTCGGCGACCCTGGCCCACAACCGGCGGGCGGCCCGCAGCTTCGCGACGGTGGCGAACTGGTCGGCGGTGGCGGCGTACCGGAACTCGATCTGCCCTAGCGCTTGCTCAACAGAGAGACCGGCCCCAGTGAGTGTCCGTAGCTCCGCGACGCCCCGCGCGATCGAACACCCAAGCTCCTCGGCGTCGCTGCCGCCCGCGTCGTGGTACGGCGTGGCGTCCACGGTGACGGCCCGCAGCCCGGCGGAGCTCGGGAACTCGGCGACGCACCGCAGCGCCAGCTCCGCCCCCACGGCCCCCGAGGCCCCCAGGTTGCCGCTGACCGCGGTGCCGCGTGCCGCGGCCAGCCGGAACAGCGCCTCGGCGGCCTCGCGCGCCAGCCCTCCGGCCTCCAGCACGACGGGGGCCAGGTCGAGGTAGACGCCGGCGAGCACGGTCTCCAGCGCGCCGACCGGGATCGCGCCGTCCCCGACGACCAGCCACAACGACGTGACGCCGTTCTCGAGGTCGGCCTGCACCGCCTCGGGATCGGGCACGGCGTGGCGCTGCCGCACGTCCCAGCCGGAGACCGTCCGCGACCCGCGCACGTATGGTGCCGCCCCGGGCAGCCCCGGATCCCCCGGCAGGTCGTCCATGTCGTAGAGGGGCGCCACTGTCAGCCCGTCATACGTGGCGTGCGACAGGGCCTCCTCCGGCGAGCTTGCCTCGACCCCGGACTTGCGCAGCACCTCCATCGCGAGCGCCCGCCAGTCGTCCCGGGTCGTGGGCTCGAACCCCGATGCGAGTTCCATGATTCGGATAGTAGGCGCAACGCCGCGTCACCAGAAACCCCGGGTCACCCCTGTCAAGGGGCGGGGGCCTCCCACGCCAGCCGCCACGTGACCGGCCCTACGATCCCGTCGTCCTCGATCCCCTGCCGGCGCTGGAACCTGCGGCACACCTCGCGCGAGCCGGGACCGTACGCGCCGTCCACGGCCAGCTCGAAGCCCCGCGTACGCATCTGCCGCTGCCAGGTCCGCACGTCCTCCCCGCGCATCACCGGGGGATACCTCAGCAGCCGCCCGGGAAAGGGCGGCGCGACCGGGCCGGGCCGCGGCGGCGCGGTCCCGCCGGGCCGGGGTGCGCCCCGCCGCACCCAGGCATAGAGGGGGTCGCCGGGGCAGTCGGTGGCGTAGCCGTCGCGGTGCCCTTTGACCTCCTTGCCCGCGTGGCCGTGGTCGCGTACGTGCTGAACGGCGTCGAGTATCGCGTGCAGGAGCCCGTCGGGCGGTTGTACAAGCCCCGCGTTGCCCACCAACCCGAGCACGGCGTAGTGGCCGGCGTTGAGTCCCGGGCCGTTGGCGGCGGGTAAGTGGTGCAGCCCGCGCCCCTCGAACACTTTCATGTGCGGACAAGCCACATACGAATAACCGAGATCGATCCAGCCGTTGCCGTCCATGTGGTGGGCCTGTATCGACCGCACCAGCGACACGCACCCGTCGTGGTCGGACACGATGCCCGGATTGACCCGGCCGCCCGTGTAGTGGACCTTCACGCCCTTGGTCGAGTCAAGCGCGGTGTAGTCGCCGCGCGGCGCACGGGCGTTCCAGTCGCGCCGTAACACCAGGTCAATGGCCACGGTGATCTCCGAGAGAGTCGTCGGGGACACCGAGCGTAACGCGGGCGAAGCGGGCAGGGTCGGGAGATCGGAGAATTCGTTCTAAGGCCTGATTACTCGCTTGTCCGTGACAATCGCCGTAATCAGGTCGTGTGGCGTCACGTCGAAGGCGGGGTTCAGCGCGGGTGTCCCCTCGGGCGCCACCCGTACGCCGCCGAAGGACACGACCTCGTCAGCGGCCCTGTCCTCGATCGTGATGTGATCTCCGGAGGGCGTGCTCTGGTCGATCGTGGACTCGGGCGCCACCACGATGAACGGCACCCCGGCGCGTTCCGCGCCGAGCGCGAGCGCGTACGAGCCGATCTTGTTGGCGGTGTCGCCGTTGGCGGCGATGCGGTCCGCGCCGATGAGCACCGCGTCCACCTCGCCCTTGGCCAGCAGGTACGGTCCCGCCGAGTCGGCGATGAGCCGGTGCGGCGCTCCCATCCTGGCCAGCTCCCAGGTCGTCAGTCTGGCGCCCTGCAGCAGGGGCCGGGTCTCGAGCGCCAGCACCTCGGCCAGCCGTCCGCGCTCGTGCAGCGTCTGCACGACGCCGAGCGCGGTGCCGCGTTCGACGGCGGCGAGGCCGCCCGTGTTGCACACGGTCATGATCCGCAGCCGGTCGCCTTCGAGCAGGTCGGCACCCCGCTCCCCCATGGCCTTGCAGGCGGCGATGTCGTCGTCGCGCACGCGCAGGGCGGCGGCCAGCACCGCCTCGCGGCCCTCGGGCAGGTGGGCGGCGGCACGGTCGACGCCCCAGGCGAGGTTGACGGCGGTGGGCCGGGCGGCGCGGAGCCTGGCGATCTGCTCCGGGTCGCCGTCGGCCAGCACGACGCCGAGCGCGCCGGCCACGCCGAGCGCGGGCGCGCCCCGCACGGCCAGCCGCTGGATGGCGTCGACGAGCTCGTCCACGGTGTGGATGCGGAGCATCACGCATTTGTCGGGCAGCAGCGTCTGGTCCACGAGCTCGACGGCGCCGTCAACCCAGTCAATGGTCCTCACGAGGAAAACGGTAATACGCTCAGCGCTCGGCCAGGACGATCACCGAGTCGCGCTCGCCCAGGACGATGGGCTCCGACTTGCTCGGGTTGAGCACGATGCCGTAGTGCGGCGGGTCGTTGCGGGCGGCCGCGTTGCGGTAGCCGATGGCCGTCTCGCCCCTGCGCCGGGCGGCCTCCACGACCGTGGAGAACGTCACCTTCGTCCCTGTCTTGACGTACGAGGAGGCCGGGCGCGGGTAGATCTCCGACCCGCGCGAGTCGAAGAGATAGCCGAACACGTCCGCCAGGTGCCGGTTCTCGGCCAGCTGTGCGAGCAGCAGGCCGATGACGGTGTCGCTGATCACGATGTCGTCGGCCTCGGTGACCTCGGCCAGGGCGCGGTTGTTCTCGTCGTGCATCTCGCTGACGATCGAGTAGTGCTCGCCGAGCGTGCTCTGCATATCGCGGAGCTGCAGCAGGGTCATGAGCGTGCGCGTGTCGGAGTGGTGGGGGTCGAAGCGGTCGTCGGACAGCACGATGACGTGCTGGAAGAGGCCGACGCCGAGCGACTCGAGCGCGAACCTGTCGGTGGTGTCGCAGTCCTTGACGTTCACGGTGAGGTTGAGCAGTCCGGCCAGGCCGGTGCCGGCCTTGGGGTGGTCGGCGGCGATCTCCAGGACGGAGCCGGGGGCGACGTACCCGTCGAGGTAGCGGACGATCTGCTCCGCCCGGCCGTTCCAGTTGAGCAGGAGCGTGCGCTCGGGCTCGGGAGCCGGGCTCGCCGCCTCGACAATGGCGGCCTCGTCCAGGGACGGCTTGCCGGCGGCCAGGCGCACGTGGGAGTCGTCGTGCGCGATGACGATGACCTCGTCGTCGGCGTTGATGACGATGTCGGAGGACGGGTTCAGCACCACGCCGGACGGCCGGCGCAGGCCGATGACGGAGGCGGTCTGGTACGCGTGCAGCGCCTCCCCGTACGTGACGCCGACGAGCTTCTTCGGCGTGCGCAGGTAGATCTCGCCGCCGTCGAAGTTCAGCAGGTCCATGCAGACCACGGACATGCCGGACTGGCGCGAGGACTGCACGATCAGCCGGGAGGCGGTGTCGTCGGAGTCCACCAGGTGCACGTCCGGGCCGCCGGCCAGGCGGGCGGCGGCGATGTTGCGGCTGGAGGCGAGTCCGGCGACCACCGGCGGGTGCGCGCCGGAACGCTTGGCCAGCGCGAGCAGGATCTTGATCACGTGCGCGTCCGGGTCCTCGCCCTCGGGCGAGAGCACGACCACGGACCGGGCCTTGCCCAGGTTCATCAGCGCGAGGTCGCGCGGCTCGGTGGGCCGTCCGGTGCGGCACACCAGGCGGGTCCCGCCCAGGTCGCCGACGTGCTCGCGGATGGCCTCCTCCATCTCGAGTTTGTCACGTTCCGCCAGCACGGCGATCACCGAGCGCTTCTGGCTGGCGTGGGCCTTGACCAGCTCCCCCACGATCGTGAACATCTGGTCCGACCAGCCGAGCACCACCGTGTGGCCGGACTCGACGATCCGCGAGCGGCCCCTGCGCAGGCGGTCCACCTTCTGCTTGAGCCCGTTCGACAGCAGGCCGACGAGCATGCTGACGATGAACAGGCCGCCGAGCGAGCCGGCGAACATCACGGCCATGTACGCGAGCGAGCCCTTGTCGCTGGCCACCTTGCTCGGGGTGAGGGCGTGCATGAGAGCGATCCAAAGCACCTCCCCGGCGTGGCCCACGCCTTGCGGCTCGCCCGGGGCGAGCCAGAGGGTGAGCGCCGCCACGACCACGATGAGCCCCACCGACACCACCGCGAGCCAGCCGATGAGCGAGGCGGTGCCCTTGGACATCGTGTTGTCGAACCAGTACCGCGCCCGTTCGCGCAACGTGACCTTCGACACTTTCCCCGATACCTCCGTGAAAGGAGTGATTTGACCCAACGCACCAAAGTACCGGGCGATCTTGGCCTGCGCAGGGTGACTGGTAACAGATCGGCCATAGTGCGTCCCGGCCCCGCGTCGCGGACCGGTACGCTCAGCGAGAACCACCGCCAAAACCCTTCGACATCGGACCTGGAGGCCTAGATCATTGACGGTATGTCTGTGATTAGGGAGGTGCCGTTCCCCAGCCCGGACTCCTCTGAGCTCCCCATGAACATCTGGATCGACGACGCCGACTCCGCCATCGACGTGATCGACGCGCTGGCGCTGTCGCCGTTCGCGACCGGCGCCCAGCCCTGGTCCCGTCTGGCAAACCTGGAGCGCGTGCGCCCGGACGCGCCGCTCAGCCCGCCCAGCGGCCGCGTGCTGCGCACGGCGCGCGTCGACGACGGCTCGGAGTCGCGGCTGATCAGCGGCGACGGCTGGACCCTGCGGGTCGTGCGCCACCGCAACCGGACCGCGATGGTCAGCGTGACGGCGGTGACCGAGGAGCTGGCCAAGTCCGTGCTCGAGCAGAGCATCGACGGCGCGGAAGAGTCGGTGCCCGAGGCCGACCACGTCGAGATGGGCTTCTGGTGGCGTGGCACGCACGGCGGCACCCGCTCGGAGAAGCCGATCACCGCGCAGACGTGGTCCGACATCAGCGCCAACTACCCCGGCAAGGTGCGCCCGGCCATCGACAAGCTGATGGCGGTCACCCCCGGCGACGTCAGCGGCCGCCTCATCCTCCTGCACGGCCAGCCGGGCACCGGCAAGACCACGCTGCTGCGCACGCTGGCCAAGCAGTGGCACGATTGGTGCCAGGTGGACTGCGTGCTCGACCCGGAGCGGCTGTTCGACGAGCCCGGCTATCTCATGGAGGTGGCGGTCGGCTATGACTCCGACGACGAGGAGACGCAGCGCTGGCGGCTGCTCGTCCTGGAGGACTGCGACGAGCTGATCAGCGCGGGCGCCAAGGCGCAGGCGGGTCAGGGCCTGTCGCGCCTGCTCAACCTGACCGACGGCCTGCTCGGGCAGGGTCGCGACGTGCTGGTGGCCATCACCACCAACGAGGACCTGGCCCGGCTCCACCCCGCGGTCATCCGCCCGGGCCGCTGCCTGGCGCAGCTCGAGGTCGGCCCGCTCAGCAGGGACGAGGCCGTCGCCTGGCTCGGCACGTCCGAGGGCGTGGGCCCGTCGGGGGCGACGCTCGCGGAGCTCTACGCCATCCGCTCCGGCCGCGCGATCACCCCCGCCACGAGCGACGAGTCCACGGGGCTCTACCTCTAGGTCAAGTAGGTGTGGAGGCGCCGCGCCTCGCGTACGACGTTGTTCGACGCGCGGAGTGCGGCGACCTCCGCCACGCACGGCACCGGCCCTCGCGCCCCGGCCCACCGTGCCGCGCGCAGCGCGAAGGCGAGCGCCTGCGCGTGCCGCGCGTGCGGCCGCTCCCCCGGTCCGGGCAAGAAGACCGGCAGAAACCCCGTCATGACGCGCCACACCTCCCGGTGTGCTCCGAGCGCGGCGGCGCTCTCCAGCGTCTCGAACACCGGCCCCGGCTTGAACCACGTCCTGCGCAGCAACAACGCCAGCTGCCGCCCGAGCTGTTCGGCGTCCAGCTCGCCGCGGGCCGCCATCTCGACCACCGGCCGGGTCCGGTCCTCCGGCGACCTGCCCGCGGACCGGTCGGCCACGAAGTACGCCTGCACGAGCGCGAGCGCCTCGCCGGCGGGCCCACCGGCCAGCGCCTGGGCGCGTGCCTGCGACGGCCGGACCGGGACGGGCCACTGGTAGAGCAGCTGCGGCAGGAAGTGCAGCGCGACGACCTCCCGATCGGACGGCATCATGGACGGCCACCACGCCAGGTACCCGCCGTGGCCCTCCTTGGGCCGCGGGGCGGGGGCGGCGAGCAGCCCGTCGTCCGGCGCCGGCCCCGCTTGGATCCGCGGCATCAGGATGGGGCTGGGCCCGCGGACCGGCTCGCGATCGTCGAGGTATTCGGCCGGCTCCTCCCAGCGCGCGCTGTACGACCAGCCGACTTCGGTGACCGGCTCCGGGCGCCCACCGCCCATCCAGCGTGCCACCACCCGCCCCGCCTCGGAGGTGAGCCGCCTCGCCCGGGCCACCACCTCGGGCGGGATGGCGCGCGGCAGCCGCAGCAGCGCCTGCCGCAGGTCGGCGGGCATGGCCTCGGCGCCGCAGCGCTCGTAGCCCTCCAGCCGCCGGACCAGCTCGGCCGGGTCCAGGTGTCCGGTGGACTGGGTGGGCTCGGCCAGCAGATACGGCGGCAGGCTCCCCGCCCGCAACCCGTCGTGGACCTCGGCCCAGCGCCGCAACAGGAACAGGTGAGGCGCCGAGACCGCGGCGGCCGACGGCAGCCGTGCCGCCACCGGCTTCCCCATGACACCGCCCCTGGGCGACCCGGCACCGCCTGCCGGCGGCGGCTCGGCGCCGGTCCTCTGCGGCCGTTCCTGGAGGAGCCGGACGATCTCACCGGCCCACTGCCGGATGTCGGTCCACGGACCTCGGTCCGCCTCTTGCGGCACCGCATCGCCCGCCAGTCCCGCCACGAGCCCGGCCCGGTCAAGGGCGTGCAGCCGCACGACACCGGCCAGCCACAACTCGGCCGCCTCCCACCCGTCGCCGTGCGGTGCCGGCCCCAGCTCGGCGACCGAGCCGACCGGCGGCGGGAACGGCCCGGCCTGCCGTGGCTCGGGCAGCGGCACAGGCGTGAACCCCTCCTCCTCCCCCGCCTCCCCGCCGAACACGGCCGCCAGCGTCTCCCCCAGGTCCTGCGGCAGCAGCCCGACCGCGTCCCTGAGGGCCTCGGCGCCCGCGGGACCGAACCGTTTGGCGTGCTTGATGGCCAGCCGCACCGCCCTGCCCTGCACGTCGCCGGACGGGCAGGCGAACGCGTACGCCAGCGCGGGCGCCAGCTCGTCCAGCTCGCCGTCCGACGTCCGGGCCAGCTCGTCGAACCAGGCGAGCCCGGCCGTCACCAGCTTGCGCTCGGGCCGGGACAGCAGCGCACGCACCGCCTCGGTCGCCTCGCCGGCGTCCAGCCCGCCGGCCCCGCGCAGGCACCGCAACGCCGGCTCCGCGACCGGTCCTGGCGCGGCGGCCAGCACCCGCATGTAGTCGCGGGCGCGCTTGCTCACCTCGCCGTGCGCAGGGTCGAGCAGCTCGTGCAGGTGAACGAAGAACCGCAGGTCGGCAGCGGTACCGCCGCGCAGGAACCGCCGCAGGCACCCGTCGATCAGCAGGTCACGCCCGATCATGCCGTCCTGCGCGAGCGCCGTGAGCGCGCTCAGCCAGGCGCCCGACCCGGCCGGCCCGGCACGCTCGCGACCGGCAGCCACACCAGGGCGCTCGTCGCGCAGCGCGCGGCCGACGCCCTCGGCCTCGAACAGCCGGGGCAGGAGGTGGTCGAGCAGCGGGTCCGCGCGCAGCTCGGCCGCGGTCGGGGGACGGCTCACCCAGGCGACCACGAGCGGATCGTGCTCCGGCGGGGCCACGCCCGTGTGGCGCAGCATGGCCAGCGCGAGCGCGCCCACGTCGCCGGCGCCGCCGCCGCGCCCGCTGCGCAGTCTCAGGGTGGCGCGTGCGGCGAAGTCGGCCTGCCAGGCCGGCGGGCGGGCCGACAACACGCGCACCAGGAGCGCCGTGACGTCGTCCGCCCTGCTCCCCCGGCCCTGGAAGTCGCGGCGGTTGAGCCAGGCGACCACGGCCGCCGCCCCGCCGATCACGCCCGCACCCGCGACCCGCATCGCGTCGATCCAGCCGTCGTCGCGCCCGGCCGCCGCGGCGATGTGCGCGGGCAGCCCGGCTGCGACGGCACGGCGGCCGGGCCGGTCGAGGGCGAGCACGCACGCGGCGACCCGCTCGGGATCGCCGAGGTCGACGGCCGCCGCCACCGCCTCCCACGGCGTGTCGCCGCTCGTCATACGGTCACCTCGACGTCCACGCGGGCCGCGATCCTGGCCGCCAGCACGTGCTTGCACGGCCCGCGCGAGCCCCGGTGGTCGAACCACCAGGGGCACGTGCACGTGCCCGCCTCGACGCGCACCCGCCGCACCCCGCCGTCGGTCGTCACCTCGGCCGAGTCGCCCTCCAGCCGCACGGCCCCCGACTCCACCAGTGCGCGGGCCGCCGTCAACCGCGGGTTGAGCTGGGCCACCTGCTCCCTGTCGTACGGCAGCTCCCGGTGGAAGTGCGCCGCCTCGTGCAGGTCGTAGCCGACCCGGCCGGCACTGCCGAGCTGGGTGAGCGCGGCGCGTACCCGCTCGATCGTCAGCCCGGAGCGGTCGGCGAGCAGGCCCAGCTCGACCGTGGGCTCGAAGTTGAGCAGCATGCCCACGACGTCGGCGTCCCCTGCGGCCTCGTCGGTGGCCAGGTCGGCGAGCACCGCGCCCTCGCCGGAGAAGCCGCGCCACGGCTCGGGCGAGACGGCGAGGGTGTAGCGCATCCCGGGCAGCTCCAGCTCCCACGCGCCGCTCGTGGAGGAGCCGTCGGCCGGGCCGTACACGCGCAGTTTCTTGGCGAAGCGCAGCAGCGGCATCAGCGTGGCCACCCTCCCGGTGCCCGACAGGCAGACGCCGCCGGGCGCGGGGCCGGAGGAGACGCGCAGGTCGCGGCCCGACGGGACGGCCCAGACGGTGGAACGGGCGCCGCGCGGCAACGAGCGCAGGAAGCGCACGGCGTGCGGCCCGGCCAGCTCGGCCCGCAGGTCGAACCCGGCCGCGATCACCTGCACCTCGGCGAACCCGCGCAGCCACCGCGTCGGCAGCGGCACCTTCTTCTCCACGACGGCGCCGTCGAGCGTGGTGACGGTGAGCTCGTCGGGCCCGACGCCCAGGTGGAGCGGGTCCCGGCCGCCGACCCTGGCCAGGGCCTCGCGCAGCGGGCCGTTGACGTCGACGTTGGTGGTGCCCCGGTCGAGCACGTCGCCGTCGAGCTCCAAGACGTCGAGCCGGGCGTAGACGCCGCCGCAGGCCGAGAACGACTCGAACCTGAGCCGGTCGCCGTCGCACGTCACCACCGGGTCGCGGGTCCAGCCGGGGCGGGGCTGGTGGTAGCGGGTGAGCGCCACGTCGGCGACGGCCAGTAACCCGGCCGCGGCGGGCGCGGCGTGGGACAGCAGCCCGCTGAAGAACCTGGGGTGGGTCTGCGGGCCGGATAACGCCGTGCCGCCCGAGGTCGAGAGGCCGAGCTTGCCATCGGTCAGCGTGGAGGGGCCGGCGTAGGAGTATGCCTGTACCGCTTGAGTCATGCCCCGAACCATAGAGATCTTCACCGACACAATCCGGCTGGTACGTAAACCATCCGATGTGCGACACGAGGTGCGAAACCACAATTGGGCTGGTGCTCACCGTCGATCTGGCCCGTGTCTCCTTCACCCGCTTCGCCGTGCCCGTCGCGGCGGAGGACGTGTGGACGAGCGACGAATGTGAGATCGGCTTTCCCGCCACCCAGCTCGTGCCCTCGTGGACGGCGCGTACGGCGCCGGGCGCGTGGATCGAGGTCGCGCTTCGGGCCAGGGCCGCGTCAGGGGCCCGTACCAAGTGGTACGTGATGGGGCGCTGGTCCGAAGCCGGCGATCCGCGGATGTCGGTGCCCGGGCAGGGCGACGTGGACGGGGACGTGGCGGTGGACACGTTCGTGGCCAGGCGGCCGGTGGTGGCGTACCAGGTGCGGGTCACCCGGCATGGTGCGGGAGCCCTGGTCACCGGGCTCGGTGTGATGGCCTCGGCCCTGCCCCGGCACCCCGTGACGCCCAGCGACCCCCTTGCGGCGGAGGCCGTGGAACTGGCGGTGCCGCGTCATTCGCAGCACGTGCACGCGGGGCATCATCCGCGCTTCGACGGCGGCGGCGTCAACTGGTGCAGCCCGGCGTCGGTGGCCATGGTGCTCGGCTATTGGGGCCGCGGCCCCGAACCCGGCGAACTCGACTGGGTGGGGGCGGACGACCCGGCGCCGATCGTGGATCACGCGGCCATGGGCACGTACGACGTGAGCTACCAGGGCACCGGGAACTGGCCGTTCAACGTGGCGTACGCGGGCCGGTACGGGCTGGCGGGGTTCGTGACGCGGCTGCGGTCGGCGGCGGAGCTGGAGTCGTTCGTGCGGGCCGGGATCCCGGTGATCACGTCGCAGTCGTTCAAGAGTCACGAGTTGCCCGGCTCCTGCTACTCCACCAACGGGCACATCCTGGTGGTGGTCGGCTTCACGGCCGGGGGCGACGTGATCGTGAACGATCCGGCCGCGCCGCGCGACGACGAGGTCCGGCGGGTCTACCCGCGGGCGGCGTACGAGAATGTGTGGCTCAGGAGCTCCGGCAGCGGCGGCATCGCGTACGTGCTGCACCCGCCCGGGCATCCCCTTCCTCCCTGTACCGACGGCAATTGGTGAGTTCGTGGTGAGCATTCGACCGATCGACGTGGCCCGGACCGACGGCAGGCCCCTGTGGGTGGAGGCGGTGGCCACGCCTGCCGGTGTGGAGGCCTGGTGGGACGAGCCGCGCCCGCACGAGGGCGGCAGGCGGTGCGTGGTGCGCCGGCTGCCGGATGGCACCCGTACCGACGTGCTGCCCCCGGGGTATAACGCGCGCAACCGGGTGATCGAGTACGGCGGCCGCTCCTGGCGGCCCCTGCCGGGCGGCGGCCTGGTCTTCACGAACTGGTCCGACCAGCGCCTGTACCGGCTCGACGGCGGCTCCCCACCCGTGCCGATCACTCCCGAGGGCCCCTCGCGCTATGCCGACCTCTACCTCCCTCCCGGCAGGGACGAGGTCTGGGCCGTCCGGGAGACCGACGACGTACGAGACCTGGTGGCGGTGCCGCTGGACGGCGGACCGGTCAGAGTGATCGTCAAAGCTCACCATTTCCTGATCAATCCCCGCATTTCGCCTGAGGGGCAAAAGATCGCCTGGATCGGCTGGGACCACCCGAACATGCCCTGGGACGGCACCGACCTGTGCGTGGCCCCGCTGCGCGCGGACGGCACGGCAGGCGAGCACCGCGTGGTCGCCGGCGGTCCGCGGGAGTCGGTGACGCAGGCCGAGTGGCGCGACGAGGACTCCCTGTACGCCGCGACCGACCCCACCGGCTGGTGGAACATCCACCTCATCCCCGTGGACGGATCCCCTGGCCACAACCTCACACCGATGGAGCTGGAGTTCGGCGACGCGGCCTGGAAGCCGGGACTGACGTACTTCGCCGTCGCGGAGGACGGCAGGCTGGCCGTGGTCTACGGCACGGGCGACGGCCGCCGCCTCGGCGTGCTCGATCCGGACACCGGTGAGCTGCGGGAGATCGGCGGCGCGGCGACCCACTGGTCCGCGACCGTGTCGGTGGCGGGCGGCCGGGTGGCGGCCGTGCAGGCGACGCCGTACACGCCGATGGAGGTGGCGCTGGTCGGCCTCGATGGGGGCGGCCACGAGATCGTGTCGGCCGGCAAGGCGTTGCCGGACCGCGACCTGCTGCCCACGCCGGAGGCCGTGACGATCGAGGGTGTGCACGCGCATCTCTACCCGCCGTCAGGGGTGCGGGGCCCCGGCCCGTACGTGATCTTCGTGCACGGCGGGCCCACCACGCACCTGCCGATGGTGCTCGATCTGGAGATCGCGTACTTCACCAGCCGCGGCATCGGCGTCGCCGTGGTCAACTACGGCGGCTCGACCGGATACGGCCGCGCCTACCGGGAGCGGCTGCGCCACCAGTGGGGCGTCGTGGACGTGAACGACTGCGCCAAGGTGGCCCGCGGCCTGGTCGAGCTGGGCCGCGCCGACGCCGCCAAGCTGGCCGTCCGCGGCGGCAGCGCGGGCGGCTGGACCACGGTGGCGGCGCTCGTGCACAGCGACGTGTTCGCGGGCGGAGTCGCCCACTACGCGATCACGGACCCGGAGAGCTGGGCGGCCGAGACGCACGACTTCGAGTCTCGCTACCTGGACGGCCTGGTGGGGCCGCTGCCCGAGACGCGGCAGCGCTACATCGAGCGCTCGCCGCTGCTGAACGCGGCCCGCGCGTCCGGCCCGTGCCTCATGCTGCACGGCCTGGAGGACGCGATCGTGGACGTCGCGCAGGCGGAGCGTTTCACCGCCGAATTGGACAAACATGGCAAAGAGTGGGCACTGTTGACCTTCCCCGGCGAGCAGCACGGCTGGCGCAGGGAGGAGACTATCGTCGCGGCGCTTGAGGCCGAGCTGGCCTTCTACGGGCTGATCTTCGGGATGGAGACGCCCGAGGTGCCGCTGCTGAAGTTGAAGGGGAGAGCGTGAAGAGCGTCGCCGAGATCTGCTCGGATCTGATCAGGTTCGACACCACCAATCCGGGATCGGGCGAGCGCCCGGCCGCTGAATACGTGGCCACGCTGCTGTCCGACGCGGGCCTGGAGCCGGTCGTGTTCGAGTCCGCGCCGAAGCGGACCACGGTCGTGGCCAGGATCGACGGCGACTCCCCCGACGCGCTGCTCATCCACGGCCACCTGGACGTGGTGCCGGCCGACCCGGCCGAGTGGAAGATGCACCCCTTCTCCGGGGAGATCGCGGACGGCTGCGTGTACGGCCGGGGCGCGGTCGACATGAAGGGCTCGTGCGCGATGACGCTCGCGACCGTGATCGACCTGGCCACCCAGGGGGTGCGGCCCAAGCGGGACCTGGTGGTGGCGTTCCTGGCCGACGAGGAGGCGACCGGCGACTACGGCTCGCGGCACGCGGTGACCGAGCACCGGGACCTGTTCGACGGCGTGAGCGAGGCGATCAGCGAGTCCGGCGGCTTCAGCGTGGCCTCCGGCGATCACCGGGTCTACCCGATCGCCGTGGGCGAGCGCGGGACCGCGTGGATGAAGCTCACCGCGCACGGCGTGGCCGGGCACGGCTCGCGTCCCCCGGTGGACAACCCGGTCGCCACGCTGGTGCACGCGCTGTCGCGGGTGGCCTCGTACCAGTGGCCGGTACGCCTGACGCCGTCGGTCGCCGCGCTGATCCAGAGCCTGTCGGAGATCACCGGCCAGCCGATCGACCTGGACCGGCTGGACGCGGAGGCCGCCCGGCTCGGGCCGCTCGGGAGCCTGTTCAAGAGCCAGATCCGCAATTCGGCGAACCCGACGATGCTGGACGCGGGCTACAAGGTCAACGTGGTGCCCTCGACGGCGGAGGCGCACGTGGACGGGCGTTTCATGCCCGGGCTGCAGGAGGAGTTCCTCGCGACGATCGACGAGCTGCTCGGGCCGAAGATCACCCGCGAGTTCGTCAACCTGGAGGACGCGCCCGCCGCACCGTACCCGTCGGCGTTCTTCGAGGAGCTGGCCGGGGCGCTGGAGGCCGAGGATCCGTTCGCCAAGCCCGTGCCGTATGTGATGAGCGGCGGCACTGACGCCAAGTCGTTCGCCAGGATCGGCATCAAGGGGTACGGTTTCGCGCCGCTCATGCTCCGGCCGGACCTCGACTACTTCGGCATGTTCCACGGCAAGGACGAGCGGGTGCCGGTGGAAGGCCTGGAGTTCGGCACCCGCGTCCTCACCCGTCTCCTGACCTGAATCTATGGAACAAAGCATTCCGTTCTGATAGAGTGAGAGTCTCCACGAAAGGGGCTCTCCAATGAGCGATCACGTGATCTCCAGCGGCTGGGACGTCCTGGACGCCTCCCACGAGGCGCTGCGCACGACCGTCCGCGCCGTCCCCGCCGACGGCTGGCACCTGCCCACGCCCTGCGCGGGCTGGACCGTCGCCCAGGTCTTCCAGCACGCCGTCGGCGACCAGATCGGCTTCGCCGCCGCGCTGACCGGCGAGCCCGGCCCCGACTTCAACCCGTTCGACCCGTCGGGCGAGATGGAGGGGGTGGACCCGGCGGCGTTCCTGGAGGACGCCCTGGCACGATCGGCCAAGGCGTGGGCGGGCGTCGACCGCAACGCCGCCGAGGTGCCCACGCCCGTGCCGCCCCACAAGATGTCCCCGTGGTCCGGCTCGGCGGCGTGCGGTCTTGACGCCGCCGTCCACGCCTGGGACATCGCCCTGGCGACGGGCCGGCCGTCGCCGCTCACGCCCGAGCTGGCCCGCCCCCTCCTCAAGGTCGCCAGGGAGATCGTCGAGCCGCTGCGCGCCTGGGGCGCGTACGCCGCCGCCCTGGCCCCCGCGCAGGGCGACGACGACGTGGCGGCCCTCCTGCGCTACCTCGGCCGGGACCCTCGCTGGAGCGCCTCTTAGGAGAACTTGGTCTTCGGCCGCTCCTGCAGCTCGCCGTCCACGTAGATGTCGAGCTTCTCGTTGTAGAACGCGATCAGCCCGGCGACCCGCTCGCTCTCCGGCAGCGGCGTCCGGTACGACCACGCGAGGTCCTTCTTGCCGTTCACCGACCAGTACTCGGCCGTGCCCTTGTACGGGCAGTGGGTGACGGTGTCGGTGGGCTCGAGCAGGTCGAGCCGTACGTCCGGCTTGGGCAGGTAGTAGCGGGCGGGCAGCCCCGTCTCGAAGAGGATGCGCGCGTGGCGCGAGTCGGCCACGGTGACACCGTCGACCTCCACCCGCACGTGCCGCGAACTGGGCAGGATGTCCACCCGCGTGTACGGGTCGCGCGGGTGGAAGTAGACCTGCTCGTCCTCCTCGAACCAGGCGTCCATGGCGTCCCACTCGAACCGCACATGGCCCCGGATCTCCTCCAGCGGCGAGTCAGGGTAGGCCAGCGCCGCGTCGACGGCCTCCGCCGTGCCGGAGGTGACCGTGTGGACGACGGCGTCACCCCTGCTCGGGGAGTGCTTTGTGGCCCCGGTCGCCTTGAGCGCGGCCTCGTCCACGTCCGCGAGCGGGAAGTAGTAGGTGGGGTAGTACGGGACTTCCCACACCAGGAGAGCGGAGGTGGTGTCGGCCACCACCCGGCCGCCCAGGTAGGTCCGCACGCGCTTGGCCGTCCGCTCGACGCGTACCCGGCCGCGATTCCCAGCATCCATGCAGGCGGCAACCCCGAAGGCCGCGCGCCTATTCCAGCCGCCCGAAGACCGCCGGCGTCGCCCGCGCCCTATCCAAACCCGAAGACCGCCGGCGTCGCCCGCGCCCTATCCAAGCCCGAACGCCGCCAGCGTCCCCCACGTCGTCACCGTGCCGACCACCACGCCGGCGAGGACCTGCGCCCACGTGTGATGCGCGAGCCGCACCCTGGCCCAGCACACCAGCCCCACGACGGCGCCTCCGGCGATCGCGGTCGGCACGGCGGGCAGCACGTGGGCGAGCACCACGACCGTGCCCGCGGACACGGCGGCGTGAAAGGAGATCTTCCACCGCAACGTGACCGGCACCGTGACCCCGAGCGCCGCCAGCATCGCCGTCACGGTCGCCACGAGCAACGTCGGCGCCCCCATCACGACGAGCAACGCCAACGCCACCAGGACAGCCGCGACCGCGGCCAGCAACGGCCGGGTCCGCCGCGCCCGATCCACGATGTGATGCGAATCCAGCCGCCCGGACCGCACCCCGAGCGCGATCACCGTCGCCGGCACCCCGCCGCAGAACGCCGACGCCACCATCCCCCACACCGCCCCGCGCCACCCTTGGGCGAGCAGTCCCACGACGGGCGGCATGAGGATCACCAGCACCTGCGGCGCCAGCAGGTTGGTCACCCGTTTGGCCACGATGTCGGCAGTCATGGCACGAAAGATTACGCGATCATGTGGCCTTCCCCGCGCACGGGCTTCTCCCGGCAACACGCCTCGGCTCATCGAGGATTGGGCCCAGCGCGACTGCAGGCGGCGGACGAGCGCCCTTCGAGCGGGTAACGGCCTTCGGGCGCCGTACGCGCCGCGGTGGGAGCGCTCAGAAGAGGGTGAGCGGCTCGTTCGGCATCGGGTCGGGCAGCAGCTCCAGTTCGGGCAGGCGGGCGCGGACCTCGTCGTGGAAGCGGCGGGCCAGCGTCAGCGCGTCGGCGTTGTCCGGTGTGTGGATGAAGACGGTCGGGGACCGGCCTTCGCGTAGCCAGTCGCAGACCGTGTCCAGCCACGGCCGCCAGCCCTCCACCGTACGGTCCGTGGCGTCGCGTCCCAGGTAGCGGACGATCGGGTGGCCGGTCAGTGCCCGCGAGCGGCGCGGCACCCGCGGTTTCTTGGTCCACGCGTCGCGTTCGGCGTCGCTGGCCGGCCGGTCGGCGAAGAGCGCGGTGGTGTCGAACGGGACCCACTCGGCGTCGACGGTGGCCAGGACCCGCTCCAAGAGCCGTTCCGCGCGCTCCTCCTCGAAGAACGCCCGGTGCCGGACCTCCACCGCATACCGGTGGTTCCGAGGGAGGCTGCGCAGGAACGCCGCCAGCGCACCCAGGTCGGCGGGGCCGAACGAGCCCGGCAGCTGCACCCACAGGGCGTGCGTCCGCGGGCCGAGCGGCTCCATGGCCTCCAGGAAGGCGCGCAGCTGGTCGTCGGTGCCGGTCAGGCGGTGCTCGTGGGTGATGGGCTTGGGAAGTTTGATGACGAAGCGGAAGTCCGGGCCGGTCTGGGCGGCCCATGACTCCACGGTCGCCCTCGTCGGCGTCGCGTAGAACGTCGTGTTGCCCTCCACCGCGTTGCACCAGGTCGCGTACGCGCGCAGGCGCTCACCGGGCGGGAGCGGGCCGGGCAGGAACCGGCCCTGCCACGACGCGTGCGTCCACATCGCGCATCCCACATGAAGCCGCATGAACGCGACGCTATCGGAGGTCCCGCCCGGACGGCACGCCGCGCGGGAGACGTAAGGTTGGCCCCATGGGCATGGTCGGGACGGTTGGGCTGGTGTTGCACCCGCAGCGCGACTCCAGGAAGGCGATAGACACCATCCTGCGCTGGGCGGCGGGCAAGGGCGCCACGGTGCTGGGACTACCTGAGGAAGTGGGGCGGATCGACTGCACCGCCGTGGCCGTGGACGCCGACGCCCTCGTCGAGCGGGCCGATCTGCTGGTCGGGCTCGGCGGCGACGGGACGATGCTGCGCACCATGCGGCTGCTCGCCGGGCGGCCGACGCCCATACTCGGGGTCAACCTGGGCCGGCTCGGGTTCCTCGCGGAGATCGACGTGGACGAGTTGGCCGACACGCTGTCGGCCATCGACGGGCACCGCTACACGGTCGAGCCGCGCATGGCGATCAGGAGCCGGGTCGGGGGCGTGGAGGTGACCGCCTTCAACGACATCGCGCTCGTACGGATCCCCGGGGAAGGGCTGGCGGCCGTGTCCGTCACCCCGGCGGGCAGCGATTTCGTGCGGTACGCCGCGGACGCGGTGATCGTGGCGACCTCCACCGGCTCGACCGCCTACAGCTTCTCCGCCGGAGGGCCCATCGTGTCGCCCCGGGTGGAGGCCATCCTGGTGGTGCCGGCCGCGGCGCACTCGGCGTTCAACCGGGCCCTGGTGCTGCCCGCGGACGAGGACGTCACGCTGGAGGTGCTGCCCAGCAGCGGGCGGCTGGCGGTCGAGGTGGACGGGGCCGTGGTCAGGCACCTGTGCCCCGGCGACCAGATCACGGTGAGCGCGTGGCCGGGCGCGGCCAAGGTGGTCAGGGTCGGCACCACGTTCTACGAGCGGGCGCGGCGCAAGCTGCGGGTGGACGGCAGCACCGAAGCGTATTCCTAGGCGCCCGCCCGGCAGGCGCCGGACGCGGCGACGTCCCCTACGCGCCCGGGCGGCGGCGATGACGTGCGGGCGGCGGCCGGTCGGCGGCATCGCCTTGCCTGGCCCGCTCGGCGGGGCGCGTGGCGGGATGCCCGGGCGGGCTCTCTGGAGCGCCGGGACGGATCGAAGCCGGGGTGAAGAAGCCGCCTTCCGGGATCGGGGTGTCGCGGGGGCGGTCCGGGCCGGTCTCACGGCGATCGCCTGGGTCTGAGAAGAAGTCGTCCCGATCGTCGTCGTCCTGACGGCTGAAGAAGTCGTCGGCCACGTCGTCGTCCCCGCGGCTGAAGAAGTCCTCGGGCCCGTCTGGGCGGCCGGAGACGCCTTCGCGCCTGCCCCGGCGGATGGAGACGCCTTCGCGCCTGTCCCGGCGGCTGGGGAGGCCTTCGCGGCGGCTGGAGAGCTCCTCGTCCCCGTCACGGGAAGACTCCGGCGTGGCGTGGCGAGCGGCGGTCAGGGCCGCCAGGGCGGTGGTGATGGGGACGGCCGAGATGAGGCCGAGCGTGCCGACCACGCTGCGGACGATCTCCTGCATGATCACCGGTGTCGTCAGCACGTCCCCCAAGGGCTGGGAGCCGATGCTGAACAGCAGCAGCAACGGCAGCGACGCCCCCGCGTACGCCAGAATGATGGTGTTGATCACCGATGCGATGTGCGCCCGCCCGATGCGGCCGGCCGCCCGGTAGAGGCGCGCGAACCCGTACGAGGGGTTGGCCTGCGCCAGTTCGGCCACCGTCACCGCCTGCGTGACCGTGACGTCGTCCAGCACCCCGAGCGCGCCGATGATGATCCCGGCCAGCAGGAGTCCCTGCGTGTCGATCGACACGCTCATGCCCAGCATCAGCGAGCTGTCGTCGGTGATGCCGTTGAGCTTGGCGAACCCCAGCGCCCCGTACGACAGCACGCCGGTCAGCGCGAGAGCGGCCAGCGTGCCCAGCACGGCCACGGAGGTGGACGGTGAGAAGCCGTGCGTCAGGTAGAGCACGATCAGCATGATCGCGGCCGACCCGACGATGGCCACCAGCATGGGCGGCTTGCCCTCGAGGATGCCGGGGATGACGAACGTCAGCAGCAGCACGAACGTGACCGCCAGCCCCACGAGCGCGGTGAGCCCGCGCCAGCGGCCGAAGGCGATCACCGCCAGCGCGAACGCCGCCCCGAGCAACCACAGCGGCAACGCCCGGTCGTGGTCGGAGATCTGGTAGGCGCCGTCCGCGTCGCGCAGCAGGATCACGTCGTCGCCCGGGGCGAACCGCTGCGCCCCGGGGCCGGTGGGCAGGCGGAGCGCGACGTCCTTGCCGACGTCTGGCCCGTCCCCGACCGTGACGGTCGCGTTGCCGCAGGTGGCGGGGTCCGGCTTGGGAGCGCCTTCCGTGACGGCCGGGCAGGGTTTGAGCGTGACGCTGGTGACCGTCCCGGTGAGCCGCTCGACGCTGGACTGCGGCGGCGTGCCGGTGTCGTGCCGGCCGTCCGGCCAGAGCCACAGCAGGCCCGCCAGCGTGACGATCGCCAGCGGCACCAGCGCGGCCAGGGTGGCCATGAGCGTGCGCCGCGAGTTGGGGACGGCGGTGCCGTGCGCGTGATTGGCGCCCATCGACGTGTAGGTCCTCCTCGGCTGACGACTAGTGACAGTACTGCACGGCGGGGGTCAGGGTAGGCGTAAAGCATGGCATGGCTGGTCGGCACCTCAGGGTGGCAGTACAAGGACTGGCGGGGGGTGCTGTATCCGCAGGGCCTGCCGCAGCGGCTCTGGCTGGAGGCGTACGCGCGGGAGTTCCCGACCGTCGAGAGCAACAACGCCTTCTACCGGCTGCCCAGCCCGGAGACGTTCGCCGCCTGGCGGGAGCGCACGCCGGACGGGTTCGTGATGGCGGTCAAGGCCAGCCGGTACCTCACCCACATCAAGCGGCTGGACGAGCCGGAGGAGCCGGTCCAGCGGCTGATGGGCGCCGCCGCGGCGCTGAAGGAGAAGCTCGGCCCGATCCTGCTGCAACTGCCGCCGACGCTCAGGGCCGAACCGGGCAGGCTCGACAGATGCCTGGCGTGCTTCCCGCGCGACGTGCGGGTGGCCGTGGAGCCGCGGCACACGTCCTGGTGGACCGACGAGGTCCGTGACGTGATGAGCGCCCATGGGGCCGCCCTGTGCTGGGCGGACCGGCTGGGCCGCCCGCAGAACCCGCTCTGGCGCACAGCGGACTGGGGGTACGTGCGCATGCACCACGGGCGGGGCCGGGGCGGCGTCGAGTACGGCGAGACCTCCCTGCGCACCTGGGCCGGGCGGGTGCGGGAGGCCGGCTGGGAGGACGTCTGCGTGTACTTCAACAACGACCTCGGAGGGGCCGCGGTGCGGAACGCGCGACGATTCGCCCGACTGGTCTAGGGCACGATCTCCACGGCGTTCACGAGGAGGGACTGGTCATAGGGCGGGCGGCAGGGCTCGCCCCTGGCCTCGAGCGTCAGCTCCACGGCCAGTCGCACCTCGGCCGCCCCGGCCTCCGGGAAGAGCGGCAGGCATCGCTCGCCGGCCAGCAGGGTGCGGCGGCCGATCGAAGTCGTCAGCAGCGACAGCTCCTCGTACGTGGCGGGCTCGGCCAGGCGCAACATCCAGGCGCCTGATCGGGTCCGGCTGCGGGCGCCCGCCAGGGCGTAGTAGTCGAGCACACTCTCGTTGGCCGAGAGGACCGCCCGCATGGTGAAACGACGGCCCTCTATCGTGAACACCTCCGCCGTCGGCGCCTTGTAGATCGAATGCACGTACCCGATCATGAAGCCGCCGGAGACGGGCAGGCCGTTCACGGTGAGGCGCCCGGCGCCGCCGCCGGAGCCGAGCGCCATCACCGTCGCGACCGCGAGCAGCAGCCTGATCAGGCCTTTTCCTTGTAGTAGCGGGCCGCGCCCGGGTGCAGCTCGACCGGGGTGACCTCCTGGCCGAGCTTCACGTCGAGCTTCTTGGCCTCCGGGTGCACGGCCGACAACTCGGTCTTCTTCTCGAACAGGGTCTTGGTGATGTCGTACGCGAGTTGCTCGCTCATCTTGTCGGGCACGAGCAGCACGTTGCCGATGCCGACGGTCTTGACCGTGCCGTCCAGCTTGTAGACGGACATGTCGACGTCGAGGGAGACGTACTGCTGCCCGTACGTCGACTGCATCTTCGCCAGGACGTCGGACGTGTCGAGCATCTTCATGTCCGGCTTGCTCGTGGCCAGGTCGGTGATGCCGGCCGTGGGCAGGCCGCCGACCCAGAAGAAGGCGTCGATGGTGCCGTCCTTGGCGGCCTGCACCGACTCGTTGATCGACAGCTGCTGCTTGGTGATGTCGGTGTCGGGGTTCAGTCCGGCCGCCTCCAGCATGCGCCGGGCCACGACCTGGGTGCCGGAGTTGGCCGGGCCGAGTGAGACGCGCTTGCCCTTCAGGTCGGCCACCTTGGTCGCCTCGACGCCGGGGGCGACCACGACGTGCGCGTAGTTGTCGTAGATGCGGGCGATCGCCTTGATCGGCTGCTTGGCGGTGAAGGTGTCCTTGCCGTTGACCGCGTCGGCCGCGGTGTCCATCTGGGAGAAGCCGATGTCGGCCTTGCCGCCGGCCAGCAGCTTGATGTTCTCGACCGAGGCCGAGGTGACCGACGCGGTGGCCTGGGTGTTGGCGATGTTCGCCGACAGCTGCTTGGCCAGGCCGCCGCCGTACACGTAGTAGACGCCCGTCGTGCCGCCGGTGGCGATCGACAGCCGGTTGCCCGACCCGCCGGCGCCTCCGCCGCCGCAGCCCGCCACGGTAAGGACGGCTGCGGCGACTATCGCAATGGTCCGCTTCACGCTGGGTCCCTTCTGCTTCTTCTGAGGAGGTGCACGCCGGCGGCCACGGCCAGCACGGCCAGGCCAGCGGCGATGGGGACGGGCTCGAGGAACAGCAGCAGCACCGCGGCCACCGCCGCCATCAGCCGCTCGGGCACGCCGGTCAGCCCGCCCGTGGCCATGGCGAGCGCGGCGACCGCGACCGCCGACACCGCGGCCATCAGCAGCACGGTCCCGATCGGCCCCTGCCCGAGCAGGGCCTGGCCGTTCGGCGTCAGCACGAACGCGAACGGCACCAGGAACGCCGGCAGTGTGTACCGCCAGGTCATCATCATCGTCCGGTACGTGTTGCCGCCCGTGATCGCGGCCGCCGCGACCGCCGACAGCGCGGTGGGCGGGCTCACCTCCGACAACACCGCGTAGTAGAAGACGAACATGTACGCCTCGGCCTGGCTGACGCCGAGCGTGGTGAGCGCCGGGCCGATGATCACGGCGGCGATGATGAAGCTCGCGGTCACCGGCACGGCCAGGCCCAGCAGCATGACGGCGAGGCCGGACATGATCGTGGTGAGGAGCAGGTTGCCGGCGGCGAAGTCCACGATGATCGCGCTCAGGTTCAGCCCGAGGCCGGTCTGGGTGATGACGCCGACGATGATGCCCGCCGCCGCGCAGACGGCGGTCACGGGCAGAACCTCCAGCGTGCCCTTCGCCAGGGCCTGCCCGACGCGCTTGGGCGTCATCCGGTGCCGGGGGTCGAGGAACGACAGCGCGAACGCCACCGCCGTGGCGATCACCACCGACTGGAAGGCCGACCGGTCCAGCGCCATCAGCACGATGATGAGGATGAGCGAGCTGAAGTGGTAGCCGAAGCGCAGCAGCAGCTTGCCGGCCTTGGGCGCGTCCACCTGCACGGCGTGGGTGCCGAAGCGGCGCGAGTCGATCTCGATCGCCAGGAAGATGCCGAGGTAGTAGAGGATCGTGGGGATCGTCGCGTACAGGAGCACCTCGAGGTAGCTGACCCGGAGGTACTCGGCGATGATGAACGCGGCGGCGCCCAGCGTGGGCGGCGACAGGATCGCGCCGATGCCGCCGGCCGCCAGGATGCCGCCGGCCGGCTCCTTCGGGTAGCCGGCCCGGCGCAGCACCGGCCAGGCCACGCTGCCCAGGCTGACCGTGGTCGCCACGCCTGAGCCGGAGACCGTGCCGAGCAGGAAGCCCGCCGTGGTGACGGTGCGGCCGGGGGCGGAGCGGGAGTTGCGGAAGGCGGCGAAGCTCAGGTCGATGAAGAAGCGGCTCGCGCCCGAGAAGTCGAGCACGGCGCCGTAGATCGTGAAGAGGATGATGTAACTGGCGGCCACCTGCATCGGCACGCCGAAGAAGCCTTCGGTGCCGGTGTAGAGCTGCGACACGATCTGGCCGAGGTCGAAGCCGCGATGCCCGATGGTCCAGTCAATCGGCAGATATGAGCCGTAGTAGGCATAAATCAGGAAGATGAGGCAGATGATGGTCAGGGCCCAGCCGACGGTCCGCCGTACCGCCTCCAGCAGCAGCACCGTCAGCGCCAGGCCCGCCACGATGTCGAGGGGCGTCAGCGCCGCGCCCGACCCCCGATCGCGGAACGCGTCGATGTCGGCCAGCGGATAGACCAGCACGGCCAGCGCGGCGGCGGCCAGCAGCCAGTCGGCGACGCTGGGCCGCTCTTTCGAGCTCCGGCGTCGTTTTCCATCGGGGTGAGCCGCCGCCCGTGACACCCCGGCCAGCGGGTCGGGCTCGCCCTCGCCCTGCGGCGGGACCGGCCGCCCGTCCACCGTGGCCCCGGCCGGCGGACCGGCCTCATCGACGGAAGCGACCTTGGCCGGGTCGCGGCGCAGCCTCCTGGCCCATGACGACAGCACCGATCGGAGGCCTTGGCGGCGCAGCCTGCTCACCCACGACGACAGCCCCGATCGGTAGCACAGGAACACCAGCGGCAACGCCACCGCCAGGAACGTCATCCGATGTTCGAGCGCCTCGACCGGCCGGAACACCACGACGAGCGAGTAGACCGACAACAACCCGCCCACGATCCACACGCCGAGCCGGAGCGCCCCGCCCAGTTCCCGCGCCGGGCGCTCCTGCTCGTGGGCGGAGACCAGTTCGGCCTCACGATCGCTCAGCTGGGTCACGACGTCCTCCCCGACACGCGTTGCAGGGACTTTACGAGCCCCTTACGTGATCAGGGAAGGCCTCGTTACCTTTTTGATTTCCGCCCGTCAGATGAACGGTCGCGAATCTGCGGCCAAACGCTCGATGGGCACCTCGCCCGCCTGGCTCCCGTCGCGCAGCCGCACCGCCGCCTGCCCGCTCGCCACTTCGCGCGGCCCCACCACGAGCTGGTACGGCACCAGCCGGTGCGCCCTGATCCTGGCCCCGAGGCTGCCCCGGTCGGCGGGCGCGAGCTCGGCGCGCAGCCCGGCGGCCAGGCAGCGGCGCAGCAGGTCCTCGGCGGCCGGCAGCTCGGCGTCGGACAGCGGCAGCACCACCGCCTGCACGGGCGCCAGCCACGCGGGGAACGCGCCGCCGTGCACCTCGATGAGGTGCGCGACCAGGCGTTCCAGGCCGCCGACGACACTGCGGTGCACCATGGCGGGACGGTGACCGCCGACGTAGCGCAGGTCGAAACGCTCGGGCATGTACAGGTCCACCTGGACGGTCGACAGGGTGTTCTCCCGTCCGGCCGGGTCGGCGATCTGGATGTCGATCTTCGGCCCGTAGAAGGCGCTCTCGCCGCGCTCCTCGTCGTAGGCCTGGCCGCGTTCCTTGAGCACCTCGCGCAGGATGGCCTCGGAGGCCGCCCACATCTCCGGGTCGTCGACGTACTTGTCGCCGTCGCCGCGCAGCGACAGCCTGTAGCGCGCGGCCCGGATGCCGAGTTGCGCGTGCGCGGCCTCGATCAGGTCGAGCGCGGCCGACACCTCGGCGGCGGCCTGCTCCGGCGGGCAGAACACGTGGCCGTCGTTGAGCTGGATGGACCGCACCCTGGTCAGCCCGCCGAGGACGCCGGACAACTCGGAGCGGTACTGGCCGCCCAGCTCGGCCAGGCGCAGCGGCAGCTCGCGCTTACTTCGCTGCCGCGAGCGGTAGATGAGCGCGTGGTGCGGGCACAGGCTGGGGCGCAGCACGAACTCCTCGCCGCCCACGTTCATGGGCGGGAACATGTCGTCGGCGTAGTGCGCCCAATGACCCGAGCGTTCGTACAGCTCGCGTTTGCCCAGCACGGGCGAGTTGACGTGCAGGTAGCCGTTGCGGCGCTCCAGCTCGTGGACGTAGTCCTCGATGGCCTTGCGCATCGCCGCGCCGGCGGGCAGCCAGTAGGGCAGGCCGGAGCCGATCATCGGATCGGTGTCGAAGATGCCGAGCTCGCGGCCGAGCCTGCGGTGGTCGTTCATGATGATCCTTTCCAGGGAAAGGGCGAACGACCAGCTCCCGGGCGTTCGCCCGGGAAGCATGGAGTCAGCGCGCCGGGACGAGGTCCGGCGTCGTCGTGGCGAAGACAAAGGCGCGCTGCATGCTGATCATCTTAACATCCGGAAGCATCTGAAAAAAAGTTTCAAGAAGACCTCAAGGTTTGGCAAATGATATAAAGGACGCCGTGGCCGAGATCACCCTGGACGTCTGCCAATTGCAGGCGTTCGCCGAGGTCGGCTATCAGGTGGCGGGCGGCGGCGACGCGCACGGGGCGATGGCCGCGCTGCGCCGGGTGATCCCGCTGGACGCGTATGAGTTCGTCGCCTTCGATCCCGCCACGGGCCGGCACCACAGCGTCGTCTCCGACGGCCACCGGCGCATCGACCGGGACGCCGCCGAGGAATACGCCGGGCTGGACGCGTACCGCAGAGCCATGGCGACCCGCGCGCCCGTGAGCATGCCCGAGCCGGACACCGAACGCTATTTCCGGCGTCACCTGGCCCCCTACGGCTGGCGGGCCGGCCTGACCGCGCCGCTGTTCCTGCGCGAGGGCCGCTACACGGGGCTGCTGCACCTCGCGTCCAGGGAGGCGTTCCCGCACCTCACCGGGGCCCTCGTGGCGGCGGTGAGCCCGATGCTGGCCCACGTGACCGACCTGACGAGGTGCGTGATCGACCCGGTGGGGCTGCCGCCCGACTTCCGCGCGGTCGCCTTCGACCGGCTCGGAACGCGCCGCGAGGTGCCCGGGCGGGAGACGTCGGCCGCGTTGTGGGACGAGCCGGCGATGGCCGCGTACGCCAGGGCGTTCATCGACTCGCGTGAGCTCACCAGGCACGGCCTCTGGCTGGACGACGGCGGGCACTGGCACGAGTTACGGCTGCTCCGGGCGGGCGTCGGGTTCCAGGGGGCGTTACAGGGCGTGGTCGCCGCCGAGCGGCCGTGCGCGCTGCCGTACGAGCTGACCGGCAGGGAGGTGGACGTCCTCACGCGGGTCGCGGCAGGCGACTCCAACCCGCAGATCGCCGCCGCGCTCGTGCTCAGCGTCCGCACGGTCACCACGCACCTGGAGCACATCTTCGCCAAGCTCGGCTGCGACAGCCGCACCCGCCTCACCACCAAGGCCCTCGCCGAGGGCCTGTGCCGCCTGGACGTGTAGGGAGCGTGTCCGAGGCGCCCGACTCAGTCGATGACCGCGGTGGCTTCGACCTCGACCAGGAGATCGGGTTCTCCCAGTGCCGCGACGCCCAGCAGCGTGATCGGCTTGACCGGGTCGATCCCCAATTTCGCGGCTGCCCGAGCGACCCCCTCTCCCAGCAGCGGCATCTTGTCGGGAGTCCAGTCGACGACGTAAATGGTCAGCTTCGCCACGTCATCGAAGGACCCACCGGCCTCGGCCAGGGCAGTGCCGATATTGAGGTAGGCCTGCTCGATCTGAGCAGCCAGATCCCCCTCCCCGACTCGTCCGCCCTCGGCATCGCGGGCCACCTGGCCCGCCAGGAACACCAGCTTCGACCCGGTGGCGATCGACATCTGGCGGTAGACATCGGGCTTCGGCAGCCCATCGGGGTTGACCAGCGTCACGGGCATATCCGCTCCTTTGGCATCAGCGCAGGCGAGTACGGCAATCACCGAAACCATAGCAATGTTATGTAATGTGGCGCCATGGCGAGAACGAAAGACCCGGCGGTCCGTTCCCTGCTGATCGACCGGGCCGCACAGATGCTCAGCGCCCGGCAGCCGGTCACGCTCCGCTCGCTGGTCGCCGGAACCGGCGTCTCGACGATGGCCGTCTACACCTACTTCGGTGGCATGGACGGTCTGTGGAAAGCGATGCGTCAGGAAGGGTTCACCCGCCTGGCGGCCAAGCTCGACGCGGTGTCACCGTCCCCGGATGCCGTGCGGGATCTGGCCGCCCTCG
Organism: Nonomuraea polychroma; assembly: GCF_004011505.1. NCBI lineage: Bacteria > Bacillati > Actinomycetota > Actinomycetes > Streptosporangiales > Streptosporangiaceae > Nonomuraea > Nonomuraea polychroma. The sequence goes on along the minus strand of NZ_SAUN01000001.1, from coordinate 2,712,662 downwards.
GCGCCGCCTACCTGTCCAACGCGCTGGCCGATCCCGATCTCTACCGGGTCATGTTCGACGCCGGTTTCGAGCTCGAGGACACCGCTGCCGCGGATGAAACACTGCACCATCTCGTCCGGGCCATCGAACGGGCCACCGCAGCCGGCCGCTTTCGCGACGACGTCGACCCGCTGGAGCTGGCCACGCAGAGCTGGACCATCGGCCATGGACTGGCATCACTGGTCGCCACCGGCCCCTTGCCCCGTCAAGCGCTCGCCCATGGCGTGCCATTGCTGACCGCCCTCTTCATCAACGCAGGCGACAACCCCGACCAGTGCCATCGGTCAGTCGAACGCGGTTGGCACCTCCTGATGTCCGACCACCGCCCTTGAATCCACCGGCACGGTGTCAACGGATCTCTGGAGGGACGGCAGCCTAGACGGCCACGGCCGGGACGTCGGCGCGCAGCAGTTCGAACCACACCGTCGTCGAGCCGCTCTCCCGCGTGAATCCCCAGCGGTGGCTGATCGCCTCGATCAGCGGCAGGCCGCGCCCGCTCGTGGACTGCGTGCTGGTACGGCATACGCACGGCGGTCCGTCGGAGCCCGCGTCCGACACGCACACCCGTACCGCCGACTCCGAGTGGGTCACGGCCACGGTGAACCAGCCGCCCGAGCCGGATCTGGTGTGCAGGATCGCGTTCGTGGCCAGCTCGCTGGTGAGCAGCACGACGTCGTCATAGAGCGGATGATCGCGCCCGAGCGCGGCCGTCACGATCCCCCTGGCCCTGGACACCTGGGACGGAATCCCCGGCAACCGGACCATGAGATCGCGCGAACCGAGCGGATCACCCCCGTTGGCACGGTGAAAGTCCAGTGCCACGGCGACCTCCCCCATAGTCGGGCCCCTAACCTCAGGCTGCGTTATGGGACGCGCCGGTGGCTGCCGGAAGGTATCGCGAAAAGGTAGGAATGCCCTTTCCCAAGGTCGCCTGCACGACCGCCGACGGCGACCGAGTACGCTGCGATCGACGAGTCGTCTAGGCCCGTGGGGGAGATCATCGAGGCCCGTGGGGCAGCGGAGGAGGTCGCGTGAGCAGCCTGGAGGCGGTCTGGGTGCAGCCGTACGACAGGCCGGGGGCGGCGGTCGTCACCGGGGTCTTCGACATCCTGCACGTGGGACACGTGCGTTACCTCGGCGCGGTGGCGGCCCGCGGCCTGCCGCTCGTCGTCGGCGTCGAGGACGACCCGCGCGTGCGCGCCTGGAAGGGGCCCAGCCGGCCGCTCAACCCTTCGGCGGAGCGCGCCGAGGTCCTGGCCGCGCTCCGCTTCGTCACCGGCGTCTTCATCGTGACGGGCCCGCCCGAGGCCCACGGCCCCGAGGACTACATCGACCTGCTCGCCCCGATGCACCCGGGCGCGCTGGCGCACACGGCGGGCGACCCGCACGCGGGCGCCCGCGCGGCCGCGGCGGCGATCCTGGGAGCCGAGTGCTGGGAGATGAGCGCCATCCCGGGCCGCTCCACCACCCGCATCGTGAACGCCGCCGGCAAACCCTGAGCTACCCGTATTTCTCCACAGAACAGAACGAGCTTCCAGGGCACCATGGGGACGCCGCTCAGCCGGTGAGATATTTCCTCATGCGTGAAGGAGCACACGTCGTGACCCATCCCTCGGCGGCGACGACGCACTACGAAACCCTCGCCGACATCGAAGCCGCGGCCCTGGAGTCATTGCCGCTTGACGTGCACGACTATCTCGAGGGCGGCGCCGGCGAGGAGTGGACGTTACGCAGGAACCGGGAGGCGTTCGCCGAGTGGGGCTTCGCTCCTCGGCTCATGAGCAGCCGGCAGGCCCCCGGCCTCCGGACGACCTTCATGGGCGTGCCGCTCGGCATACCCATCCTGACCGGGCCGTTCGGCGTCGACACCCTGTTCCATCCGGAAGGCCAGAAGGCCGTGGCCCGCGCCGCCGCCCGCTCCGGCACCTCCGGGATGGCCCCTGAAGGGGGCTCATACTCCTACGCCGAGGTACGGCGTGCGGCCCCCGGCGGGATGGCCTTCGGGCAACTCCATCCCGTCGGGCCCGAGGACGCCTTCACCCGCCGCCTGAAGCACTTCGAGGGCTGCGGCTTCCGCGCGCTGGTGGTCACGTGCGACACCCCGACGGCCGGCTGGCGGGAGCGCAATCGCCGCAACGGGTACACGCCTCCGCACGCCGTCACCGGCGGCAACTTCGCCGGCGACGAAGGCACGGGTGACGCCTTCGCCGACCTCTTCGGCGGCTCCGGACCCGCCTGGACGTGGGAGAAGCTGCGCCGGCTCATGAGCGGGACGAGCCTGCCCTGGATGGCCAAGGGCATCACCACGGTCCCCGATGCCGAGGCCGCCATCGCCGCCGGAGCGAGCGCGATCGGCGTGTCCAACCATGGAGGCCGACAGCTCGACGGCCTCCCGGCAGCGCTGGACGCGCTTCCCGAGATCGCCGGCGCGGTGGGCGACCGCGCCCACATCGCCTTCGACAGCGGGGTCCGGCGCGGCTCCGACGTGGTCAAGGCGCTCGCGCTCGGCGCGGACGTCGTCGTGCTCGGCCGCCTGGCCGTCTACGGTCTGATCGCCGGCGGCGAAGCAGGAGTGGCACGGGTGCTCGACCTTCTTCGGCAGGAAGTGGTGAACATCCTGACCCTGCTGGGCTGCGCCGGCCTCAACGATCTTGACCGGGGCTTTCTGCGTCGCCACTGACCGCCTCCCACGCTGGGGAGAGGCACGGCAGACGGGCCGAGCCTCATGCGGCGAGGACCTTCGCCAGGGCCTCGGCGAGGTGGGTGGCGCCGGAGGGGTCGTCCATGAGCATGGACTGGCGGACCCAGAGCACCTCGCGGGAGGCGGCCTCGGCGGCCGGGCAGGGCTCCGCGCGGGCGCCTGCCTCGGTCAGGGCCGGCATCGTGCCGAGCGGCGGATAGCCGCCGTCGAGCGGCACGCCCTCCGCCTCCATGGCCTCCAGCAGGAACGACCGGTCGAACGGCACGTGGAGGCGCAGCATGAGCAGGTGCCGCGAGTCGCGCGTGGCGCCCGGCGGCGGTGGGACCACCGTCACCGGCGGGTCCCCACCGTCGTCACCGGCGGGCACGCGGATCGCCGCCAGTTCGCGCTCGACGGCCGCGGCGAAGGCGTTCCTGCGGTCGATCTCCTCGTCGAGCCGGTCCAGCCAGGGCAGCAGGAGCGCGGCCTGGATCTCGGTCAGTCGCAGGTTCCAGCCGACGCTGGGATGGCCGTACCAGGCGCCGTCCAGCGTGCGGCCCAGGTTGCAGACCGACCAGATGGCCGCGTGGACGGCCTCGTCGCGGCAGACGATCAGGCCGCCCTCGCCCGCCGTCATGGCCTTGCTGGATTGGAAGCTGTAGACGCCGGCGTCCCCGAGCCCGCCGATGGGGCGGCCTCGGTACGTGGCGCCGTGTGCTTGGGCCGCGTCCTCCACCACGGCCAGGCTGTGCCGTGCGGCGACCGCGTTCAGAGCGTCCATGTCCGCGGGGCTGCCGGCCAGGTGCACCGGCATGATCGCGGCCGTGCGGGGCGTGACGGCCGCCTCCGCGGCAGACGCGGACAGGTGCAGATCGACCGGGTCGACGTCGGCGATCACCGGTGTGGCGCCGGCGAGCAGGACGGCCGTGGCGCTGGCGACGAACGTGTACGCCGGGACGATCACCTCGTCGCCGGCCCCGACGCCCAGGCCGCGCAGCGCGGCGAACAGGCCGAGCGTGGCGTTGCCGACGGCGACGCCGTACGCGACGCCGGAGCGGCGCGCGAACGCGGCGGTCAGGTCCGCGCAGGCCGAGCCGCCCTGGGTGGCGCCCCAGCGGCCGCTCTCCAGCACGGCGGTGACGAGCTCGCGCTGGGCCGCGTCCAGCGGTGGCGGCCACGACGGCCAGGGGGCGGTGCGTACGGGAGTGCCGCCATGGAGGGCGAGCGTCGCCCGCCGTTCGGCGTCGAGTGTCATGGGAGGCGTCCTTCCGTGGTGCCGCGGTCGGTGGAGCGGGTCGTTTCCAGCACGCGGGCGAGGTTGCCGCCCTGGATGAGGGCACGGTCGGCGTCGTCGAGCGGGGCGAGGGCGACGCGGCCGAAGCCGATCCGCAGGTCGAGGAAGCAGGCGTCGGAACCGTAGACGACGCGGTCGGCGCCGACCTGGGCGGCGAGGCGGGCGATCCATCGTCCGGTCATCTTGGAGCCACAGATCTCCAGGTAGACGTTGGGGTGGTCGCGGATCAGCCCGGCGGCGCGGGCGAAGCCGTACGGCCAGAGCCCGGCGTGTCCGAGCAGCAGCGGTACGCCGGGATGCCGGCGCGCCACGGTGACGAACCGGTCAGGGTCGCTCCACGGCGAGTCCGTCTGGCCGTGGGCGAGCACGGGCAGGCCGAGCTCCCAGACGGGGTCGTAGCGGCGGTCGTCGAGGGGACACTGGTGCACGTCCGGGTGGATCTTGACGCCCCAGACGCCCTGATCGGTGAGCCGGTTGCGCTGGTGAGGGTTGTAGACCTGCCACACGCCGAACCGGCCGGGGTGCCGCTCGGCGGCGGCGAACGCCAGCCGGTTCCCCTCCTCGGCACTGGGGCCGACGGCGAGCAGGTGGCTGATGCCGATCGCGTCGATGCCGAGGCGGTCCATCAGGGCGACCATGCCGTCGGCCGACGGGTCGGGGATGAGGAAGTCGGGCCACGGGCCGAGGTGGCCGTGCGCGTCGAGGATCACAGCAGGCTCCCTCCCGATGCGATCAGGGCGACGTCGGCCTCCGGCAGGTCCAGGTGGTCGAGGAGGAAGCGGGGGCCGCAGTCGTCCATGACCGGGGCGCCGGTGCCGAACACCAGCCGTTCGGCCCCGAAGTGCCCGGCCAGCCACTCGACGCCGCGCTGGGTGTTGACGGTGCCGATCTCCAGCCACAGGTTCGGGATCGCGGTCATCAGCTCGGCGATCGCGCGCAGCCGCCGGTAGCCGGGGTTGAGCAGCAGGATGCGCTGCTCGGGCAGCTCTCTGGCGAGGGCGAGCAGGTGCCCGGGCGAGGTCTCCTCGAAGTCGACGGCCGCCGTGACGCCGAGCGCCGCCAGCCAGCGCAGGGCCGTCGGCCCGGTCAGCTCGAAGCGGTGCCGGTTCGGGCAGAGCCTGACCATGGGCACGTCCCAGTCCGGCACCGGCTCGAAGGACTCGGGCAGCAGCACGGGCACCGGCACGAGCCGGGGGTCGTGGAGGTCGAGCAGCGCCTCGTTCCCGGCGCGGACGTCGGAGTGGATGGCGAGGGTGTGGGTCACGTAGGCCTGGTGGATGCCCAGCCGGTCCATCTCCGGCCGCGGGTCCTCCGGCAGGTCGTCGAAGGGTACGGGGCCGATGAGCCGGTGGGCGTCCACGACGAGATCCGTCATCGGCTTTGCGGCGGGGTGACGGTGAGGAGCGGGCAGCGCGGGTCGAGGTCGATCCTGGCCAGATGCCGGCCGCTCAGGGCCCAGGCCTTCCATGAGCCGGGCTCGAAGTGCAGCTGCGGGTTGGTGTACCAGTCGTCGCCGAGGCCGGTGGCCAGGTGCGTGGCCTGGTCGCTCAGCTCGTAGGCGTTGCCGCCGCCGAAGAACGTGCTGACGAACACCTTGCCGCGGTGCGTGGTCAGCTCGCCGTACCCGGACAGGGTGCCCTGGTGCTTGACTGTCCTGGTGGCCAGGTCCAGGGCGATCCAGGCGCCGGAGTCGCGCTTGTAGACGCCGTAGAGCAGGCCGCCGTGCACCTTGATGTCCTGGAAGGTACGGAAGCCGGGGACCGGGTCCACCTGCCATGACACGGTACGGGTTCGGAGGTCGAAGGCCGCGACGGACGCCGAGGTCTTCACCGGCGTGACACCGCCGCCGCCGAGCACGTCGCCGCCGAGGTACACGATGCCGTTGCGGGCGTCCAGCGACAGGCTCATCAGGCTCTGGCCGGGGATGACGCCCTTGTAGACGTCGATCGCGCCGGTGTCGGGGTCCACGATCGACAGGGCGCCTTCGAGCTTGCCGCCGAGGGGGGCGGAGGCGACCAGCAGCTTGTCGGTCACCGGGTCGTACTCGATGTCCCAGGGGCGCTGCTGGCCGTGTCCGAGGTAGCCGAGCCCGCGGATCTCGTCGGTGCGGAGGTCGATGGAGATGATCTGACCGCTCGGGTAGATGGCGGCGTAGATCTTGTTTCCGCGCCGCACGAGGTCCTTGGGCTCGCCCGGGACGCGGAACCTGCGCTTCTGACCGGTACGCAGGTCGCGGACGTCCATGAAGAAGTGGCCGCCGACGTAGACGGCCCGGCCGGGCACCAGCAGCATGCTCTGGGGCCGCTCGGGGCCGCTCGGCAGGCCGGCCTCGATCAGGTCGGTGAACCGGGACTCGCCGGTCCGCAGGTCCAGCGACCACATGCCGCCGCTGCCGGAGAAGCCGATCAGGGTGCCGTCGCCCGCGAGCGCGAGCCGCCTGGTCTCGTCGTCCTGCGACGGCGGGTCGGCGATCTTGGCGGGCGCGGCGTCGCCGGTGCGGTAGCGGTGGACGGCGCCGTCGGGGCGGGAGGTGCCGTAGACCGTGCCGTCGGCGGCCACGGTGAGCGCGTCGAGGCTGCCCGCGGCGAGGGGGACATGCCGTGCGTCCGTCCCGTCCTTGCGCACGTCGATGAGCGTCTGGCCGCTGACCGCGAGGATCCGGTCGCCGTGCTCGGCGACCACCCCGATGCCGGCCGGGCCCTGGGCCAGCTCCTTGACGGCGCCCGTCGTGCGGTCGATCGCAACGAGCTTGCCCTTGTCGAGCAGGCCCGCGTAGACGTTCCGGGCGTCGGCCGCCACCGTCCTGACGTACCGCTCGCCGGTGGCGAGCACCCCGAAGTCGCGTACCGCGCCGGTGGCGGGGACGTACTCCCTGACCCGGCCGTCCGGATAGGTGCCCGCGTAGAGGGTGCCGTCGGGGGCCGCGGCCAGCGCCCAGATGTAGCCGCCGTTCCTGCCGAAGGAGGCCAGGCGCGCCACCTCGCCGGTAGCCGGGTCGAAGCGGTAGAGGTCCGGGACGGGGTACGTGCCGACGTAGACCTTGCCGCCCGATACGGCCGTGGCCCAGCCGCCCTCCGGTTCCCCGGCCGCGGGGCCGTCGGGCAGGCGCACGCTCCTGACGACCTCCCGGGTGGCCAGGTCGATCTCGGCCAGCACAGGAGGCTTCTGGCCGCGCGTGACGACGTAGGCCTTGTCCTTGTGGACCGCGGCGCCCACGATGGCGCCGGTCACCGACGCCGGCCCGAACGTCTCCACGCGCGGCCCGGCACACGAGGCCGCCTCTCGCGGGGTGGCCGCTTGGGCCGGGAGCACCGGCAAGAGCAGGGTGGCGGCCAGGGCCGCGGAGACCGCGAGGGGTTTACGCGGCATGGCCGCACCTCCACAAGAGCGTGTTGCCCAATTTTGGCCCAGACCGTAATGTGCTGAGCTGGATAAGTCAATGGAGGCGGTTGTGACGGCGTTCGACGCGAGCAGTCTTGTCGGCGGGCTCGAGGTGACCCTCGACGTGGATGTGCTGGTCGGCGCCTATCCCGACCGTGACGGCCCGCCGGGCACGCCCCGGGCGGTGCTGGACACGCTGGCCGCACACCGCATCCGGGCGGGCGCGGTCGCGTCTCTGCGGGCCGCGCTGTTCGACATGCGGTCAGGCAATGACGAGGTCCTGGCCCTGGCCACGAGCGACGGCACCGGGACCGCCTCCGGCCGCGACCCGGCGGTCGTCCCGGTGGGGACCGTGGATCTGCGCGACCCCATCGGGGCCGTACGCGAGATCGACCGGCTCGCCGAGCTGGGCGTGCAGGCCGTCAGGCTCTTCCCCGACGAGCAGGGCGTCGAGGCGGGCTTCCCCTCGGTCCGCCACGTCGCCAGGAAGGCGGCCGGGCTCGGCCTCGTCGTGCTGACCGGCGGGGACGTGCGGCGCTTCTGGCAGCCGTTCTCCGGCCTGGACGCCACGGTCGTCTTCCTCGACACGCACTTCTACCACCTGGGCGACTTCCTCGTGGTCGCCGCCGACGAGCCGGGCTTCCACACCTCGACCCGCCTGCTCAACTCCCCCGACGCGCTGGAGACCGTGCCGGCGGACCGGCTCCTGTACGGCTCGCGCACCCCCCACTACGAGCCGGTCGTGCCGCTGCTGCGCCTGGCGACGAGCGGGCTGAAGCCGGACGAGATCGCCGCCGTGGCGGGCGGCAACGCGAGGAGGCTGCTCGGATGATCATCGACGTGCACGCGCACTGGGGCCCGTGGTTCTTCACCATGGACGTCGCCGGAGCCAACTTGTCCGCCATGGACCGCTTCGGCATCGACCTGTCCATCGTCTCGGCCACCGAAGCGGTGATCTACGACGCCCCGGCGGGCAACCGGGCCTTGGCCGCCTGGCTGGACACCCAGGACCGCCACCTCGGATATGTCACCATCAATCCCCGCCGACCGGCCGACGCCGAGCGGGACCTGCGCGCATACCTGCCCACCGGCAAGTTCGTCGGCGTCAAGATCCACACCGACTACACACGATCGCCCGCCTCCTCGCCCCAGATGCGGGAGGCGCTGGCCATGGTCGCGGAGGCGGGCGTGCCCGCGCTGGTTCACACCTGGGGCGCCACGGTGCTGGACCTGGCACAGAGCTGCCTCGACACGCCCGGCCTGCGGGTCATCGCGGGGCACATGGGCGCCGACGCCTTCCCTTACGCCATCGAGGCCGCGAACGCCTGCGACCGCCTCTACCTGGAGCCCTGCTACTCCCACGCGCCCACCGGCCGCATCGCGCAGGTGGCGGCCGCCGTGGACCGCACGCGGCTGCTCTTCGGCACCGACTCGACCCTCATCGACCCGGCCTCGGCGTTCGGAGCGGTGGCGGCGGCGGGTCTCGACCCGGAGACGGCCGAGCTGGTCGCGTGGCGGAACGCCGCCCAGCTTTTCGATCTGGACATTACGGCCTAGGCCGTTATAGCGTTCGGCCAGTCTTCCCGAGGAGTGACCAGCCGCATGATCCCCCGCCGCCGTTTCCTCCAAGCCGCAGCCGCCTCCGCAGCCGCCGCGACCCTCCCGGCCACCCCCGCGATGGCCGCCACCCGCGAGCCGGAAGGCACGATCACCGACCTCGGCCCAGCCAGCGTCGCCAGCCCTCTGGGCAACGCCGAGTTCGTCGGCGACGTGCTCTACATGGGCTCGCGCGGCCTGGCGCCCAACGTCGTGGGCGCCTGGGACCTGGCCCAGGACAAGGTCACGGCCCACTTCGAGATCACCACCGGAGTGGGCATCTGGGCGATGTGCAAGGTGGGCACCGACGTCTACGTCGGCACCCACTCCCGATCGGACCTCTACAAGATCGACACACTGACGGGCGCCACGACCAGGCTCGCGCAATACCCCGACCCGTACATCTGGACCATGGCGGCCTCCCCCGACGGCAAGGTCTACATGGGCATGTCGCAGCCCGGGCGCGTGGTGGAGTACGACCCCGCCACCGGCGTCAGCCGCGACCTGGGCCAGCCCGCCCCAGGCGAGGCGTACGTCCGCAGCATCCAGGCCGACGCCACCCACGTCTACGCCGGCGTCGGCACCAACGCCCACCTCGTCGCGATCGACCGGCAGACCGGGGAGAAGCGCGAGCTGCTGCCCGCCGAGGTGGCCGACCGCGATTGGGTGTCCAGCATGTCGATCAGCGACACGCACGTGGCGGGCGGGATGAACTCGCTGGCGGAGCTGATCGTGCTGGAGAAGGCGGACCCGGCCGCGTACAAGGTGGTCAAGGCCACGGCGCCGGGCGAGAAGTACATCGTCTCGGTGCTGATCCACGACGGCTGGGTCTACTTCGCCGGCCGCCCCTCCGGGACCCTCTACCGCTACCGGATCGCGACCGGCACGTACGAGGTGCTCGGCGTGCCGTTCCCGGAGGCGGCCACCGTCCGCATCCTGGAGCACCAGGGAAAGATCTACGGTATCCAGGATCCCGGCGTCTTCGTCTACGACCCGGCCACCGGCACCATCGACTACGTCAGCCACGTGCAGAAGGGCTTCCGGGCCGCCCCGGAGGAGCCGATGTCGGTGCACTGCGACGGCGAACGCGTCTACGTCGGCGGCAAGGGCGGCTGCGACATTCACGACCTGGCCACCCGCCAGGTCACCAGGCTGGCCATCGCCGGCGAGCCCAAGACCATCATGACCGCCGGCGACACCACGTACCTCGGCATCTACACCCAGGCCGCCCTCTACTCCCACCGCGCCGGCGACCCCGAGGCCAAACTGCTCTTCCGCACCGGCCACAACCAGGACCGGCCGAAGGACCTGTGCCACGACAAGCTGACCGGGCTGATCGTGATGTCCACCCAGCCCGAGCCCGGACACCCGAACGGCGCGCTCGACGTGTACGACCCGCGGACCGGCAAGCTCGACACCTACCGGCCGATCGTCGAGCGGCAGACCGTGTTCTCGCTGACGGCCCGGCTGGGCACCGTCTACATGGGCACCAGCACGCAGGAGGGCCTCGGCGCCCCGCCGGTCACGACCACGGCCAAGCTGGCGGCCTTCGACCTGCGCACGCGGAAGGTGCGGTGGGAGATCGAGCCGGTGGCCGGCGCGAAAGCCGTCACGAGCCTGAAGCACACGCCGCTCGCCCTGTACGGGATCACCGACGGCGGCGTCCTGTTCGAGTACGACCTGCGCCGGCGCGAGGTCACCCGCACGCTGCAGGTGTGCGACCGGGGCGGCGACCTCGTGCTGGCCGGCCTCCATGCGTACACCAGCGACGAGGACGCCGTCTACAAGATCGACCTGGTCCGCTTCACGTCCCGCACGCTCGTGGACGGGCTGGCGAGCGACTGGTTCGGCGGCGGCTCCCGGCTCAACATCGACCCGTCCCGCGAGAGCCTTTACTGTCTCAAGGGCCGCAACCTCATCCGCATCGCCATCTGACGGTCACGAGGCGGCCGCCAGGACCCCGGCGTGCTCGCCCTCGGGGAGAGCGGGGCCGTACGGGTCGCAGGCGTGGGACCCGGGGATGAGGCCTTCCGCGGCGGCCAGCCAGAACATGCGCTGCACGTATCCCTCCATCGGCGCCGTGAACGTGGCCGCCGCCAGCCGGTCCAGCCGTGCGGACGCCTTCTCGAAACCGCGCAGGTCGTCGCCCTCGAACGCGCGCATCACGGCCGCAGTCGTCTCCACCGACGCGGCCGCGATGCCCACCAGCGCCGCCTGGGCGCCCCACAGGAGCGAGGGGCCGAACATGCGGTCCTCGCCGGTGATGGCCAGCCTGCCGGCCTCGCGGGTGAGGGCGATCGTCTCCTGGCATCCCATCGCGTCCGACAACAGCGCCGTCTTGAGCCCGGCGACCCCGGGGAGATCCAGGATGCGGCGGAGTGTGGCGGGCGGGCAGGGGGTCGTGTACAGGTCGAAGGCGATCATCGGCAGCCCGGTGGCCGCCCACACCGCCTCGTGCAGCGCCACCCGATCCCCCGGCGACGGAAACACCAGCACCCCGTCGGCCCCCAGCTCAGCCGCCGCCCGCGCATCCGCCACCGCCGCCTGCTCGCCCGCCCCCGGCTTCCGCCGCTCGCCGACGCGGCGCGCGGCGGCGCCGGCCGCTGCGGTGGCGGGTGCTGCGGTGGCGGGTGGCTGGACAGTGCCGCCCGTTGCGGTAGCGGCCGGCTGGGCGCCGACCCTTGGGGCGGATGGCTGGGCGGCGTCGCCGGTGGTGGCGGGTGGTGGGGTGCCGCCGATGCCGACGATGACCGGGACGCCCGTGCGGCGGGCGCGGGCGATCAGGCCGGCGCGGACGTCCGTGGGCAGGAAGGGCCCACGGCCGGTGTGGGCGAGGACGGCCAGGGCGTCGGCGCCCGTGGCGACCAGCCGCCGGAAGTACGCCTCCGCGACGTCGAGGTCCACCTCCCCCGCCCGCGTCATCGGCGTCAGCGCGGCGGCGACCAGGGCCCCGCGCAGACGGTCGCGCAGCCGGGCGGCCCTCGGATCGATCGGCGTGCTCATCATGGCTCCCCTCACCGGACATTCCGGGCGACAAGCGTAAGCCGTTCAGCTCCGGGGCCGGGAGCCGGTCACTTCAGGCCGGTCATCGCGATGCTGTTGACCAGATAACGCTGCAGCAGGAAGAACACCAGCAGACACGGCACCGCCGAGATCGCCGCGGAGGACATCAGCATCGACCACTGCAGCTCCTCCGTCTTGAGCACCGTCAGCCCCACGGTCAGCGTCCGCGTGGCGTCGCTCTGCGAGATCACCAGAGGCCACAGGAAGTCGTTCCAGTGCCACAGGAAGACGAACACCCCCAACGTGGCCAGGATCGGCTTGGTCAGCGGCACCACGATCGTCCAGTAGACGCGCAGCTCCGAGGCGCCGTCCACCTTGGCGGCGTCGAACAGCTCGTCCGGCAGGCCCAGGATGAACTGGCGCATGAGGAAGACCGCCTGCGAGTTGGCCAGCGTCGGAACGATCAGCCCCCAGAAGGTGTCGGCGCCGCCGAAGTCGGACACGAGCACGTACAGCGGGATGAGCGTCGCCTGGAACGGCACCATCATCGTGGCGAGGAACGTCCACAACATGGTGTCCCGTCCGGGAAACCGTTTCTTGGCGAACGCGTAGCCGGCCATCGACGCGGTGAGCAGGATGATCACCACGGAGACGGCCGAGTAGATCAGCGAGTTGAGCGTCCACTCGACGAACCCGGAGGCGTTCAGGACCTGCATGATGTTGTCGAAGGTGAGCGAGTCCGGCCACTGGACGGGCACGGTCGGCTCGCCCCTGGGCGAGAGCGCCACGATCACCATGGCGATGAACGGGCCCAGGGTCAGCAGCGACATGACCGCGAGCAGCGCGTAGAGCGCCCACCTCGTGCCGTGCCGGCGGGGGGTGGCGCCCTGCCGGACCCGGGTGGCGGCCGGGCGCGTGGCCGTCATCGTCATCAGGTGTTCTCCTTGCCGACGAAGCGGCGCTGGATCAGCGAGACGACCAGCACGACGGCGAAGAGCACCATCCCCCACGTGGCCGCGTAGCCGAACTCCCAGAACCTGAAGCCGCGTTCGAAGATGCCGTAGATGAGCGTGTAACTGGCCTTGGCGGGCCCGCCGCCGGTCATCACGTAGATCGTGTCGAAGACCTGGAAGGAGGCGATCGTCTCGATCACCAGCACGAAGAAGAGCGCGGGCTTGAGCAGGGGCAGCGTGATGCCGCGGAAGCGCTGCCAGGGGCCGGCGCCGTCGACCTTGGCGGCCTCCAGGTACGAGCCGGGGATGGCCTTCAGCCCGGCCAGCAGGATCAGCATCGAGTAGCCGAAGCCTTTCCAGCAGGAGACGAGGGCCAGGGCGGGCAGCACCAGCTCCGCCCGTTCCATGAAGGCGACGGGCCCCAGGTCGAGCTTGGCCAGCACGCCGTTGATCAGGCCGTCGAACTCGTAGATCCAGCGCCAGATGATGCCGGCGAACACGAAGCTGGTCACGTACGGCAGGAAGAGCATGCCGCGGAACAGCCCGCGCAGGAAGACGATCGAGTTGAGCAGCAGCGCCGTGCCGAGCGAGACGGCCATGACCAGCGGCACGTAGATGACGGTGTACACCATCGTGGCCCGCAGGCTGGACCAGAAGTTCGGGTCGTTCACGAGCCGCGTGTAGTTGTCGGCGCCGATGAAGCTCCACTCTCCGCCGATGTTCCAGTTCGTCAGGCTCATGCCCGCCGCCCCGAGTGTGGGGAAGATCCTGAAGATCAGGAACAGCACGAGCATCGGGAGGACGAACAGCAGTCCCGTGACCGGATCACGCAGGCGATGGCGCACCGGGTCTCACACCTTTCCGAGAAGACGGGCCTCCCCTGGAGGAGGCCCGGATCGTGTCAGCCGCCGGTGGCCAGCAGCTCGTTGCCCTCCTTGGCGGCGGCGTCCAGTGCTGTCTTGGCGTCCTCCTTGCCGATCAGCGCCGCCTGGATGTGGGCCGAGATCATCGCCATGACCTGACGGGCCTTGGGGTGGGCGTCGCCGGGGAAGGCGTACTGCAGCGACTTGGCGAACTCCTTGGAGGTCGCCGACTGGTCGGGGATCGTCACGTCGGTCCGCGCGGAGAAGAAGCCGGACTCCTTGGCCAGCGGCCCGGCCACCTCGGGAGAGGCGACGTAGGCGGCGAACTTCTTGGCCGCGTCCTTGCTCTCGGAGTGCTTGGCCAGGACGAGGCCGCCGGGGATGCCGAACGCGACCCGCTTGGTGCCTTCCAGCGGCAGGCCGATGCCCACGTTCTCGGCGCCGATGGCGGCGCCGAGCTGCTCGGCGTTGAGTGCCGTGGCCGCGTGGTACATCGCGGTCTTGCCGGCGGCGAGCGCGCCGCCCTCGACGTCGTTGCTCTTGCTGGCGGTGTTCTCGGGCAGGCCGCCGACCGCCTTCAGGTCGAGCAGGAACTGCAGGCTGTCGATGCCCTGCTGGCTGTTGACGGTCACGCTCTTGCCGTCGGGCGAGAACACCGAGCCGCCGTTGGCCCACAGGATGGGGTAGAAGCTCTGGTTGAGCGAGACCTCGGGCTTGCCGGGGTAGTCGAGGATGGCCACCTTCTTGGCGGCCAGCTTGGGTGCGGCCTCCTTCAGCTCGGCCAGCGTCTCCGGCACCTTGGTGACGCCCGCGTCGGCGAAGAGCTTCTTGTTGTAGATGGGGGCCGTGATCGTCTGGTAGATGGGGACGCCGTAGAGCTTGCCGCTCACCGTCAGCGCGGTGAGCGCGTTGGGCAGGTAGGCGGCCTTGTCGGCGGCGATCACGTCGTCCACGGGCTCCAGTGTGCCCTGCTGGGCGTACTGCGGGATCTGGTCCGGGCCGAGCACGACCAGGTCGAAGCCCTTCCTGGAGGCCAGTGCCGTGGTGATCTTCTCCTGGCGGCCGTCCCAGGGCTGCTGGTCGATCTTGACGTCGATCGCGGGGTTCTTGGCCTCGAAGTCCTTCTCGACCTTGTCCCAGAAGGCCTTGTGCTTGGCCTGGTCGGCGATCACGGGGTACATCCAGAGGGTCAGCGTGCTCTTGTCCGAGCCCGAGCCACCGGATCCGCATCCGGCGATCACGACGCTCAGGGCGGCCGCGATGCCGGCTGCCGCTACGTTTCTCATCGGCGGCCTTCCTTTCCTGAATACCGGTCCTGACCGAAACCTAGTGATCGGGGTGGGTCCGGTCAATGCCTGATACATGAACGTAACTACGCTCTGGCGGGATAGTTCGCGATGGCGTCGGCGATGACCTTGACGTGCTCGGACGTGTAGTGCTCGTTCCAGTCGATGATCAGGAGCGTGCTGCCCACCAGGCGTTCGGCCTCCGGACAAGGGGCGGGACGGTAGCCCTCCAGGGGATAGCGGGAGGCGCCGTACACGGGCCGCCCCCACAGCGGGGCCTGGTTGAGGGGCTCCTTCAGATAACCGGGCCGCGCCGGGATCCCGGCCGCGCTCAGGTGCGCCGCCAGCTCGGGCGCGCCGCCCCCGGGCAGCACGAGCGGGAACAACCACCAGGCGTGCCCGTCCGGCCGGGGCAGCCCGATCTCGGCCTCGGATCCGTCCGGCCGGGCCAGCCACATCGTGACCCCGTCACTTCGGCCCATCCTGCGCAGCGCCTCGGTGAGCTCCACGGCGGTGCGGCGCCTGGACTCCACGATCCCCGGCAGTTTCGCGAGCTGGGCCCTGGCCACCGCCGCCTGCAGCTCGGTCATCCGGTAGTTCAGGCCCAGGCTCTCGTGGGAGCGGCCCGCGGCCCGGTCCCATCCCTTGTCCGTGAACAGCCGCATGCGCCTGGCCAGTTCGTCGTCGCTCGTGATGGTCAGCCCGCCGTCGCCGCAGGTGATGTGCTTCCACTGCTGCAGGCTCAAGGTCCCCACGTGGCCGGCCGTGCCCGCGTACCGGCCGCCGGGCAACTCTGTCAGCCAGGCCTGGGCGCAGTCCTCGATGAGCGTGAGACCGTGCGCGTCCGCCAGGGCGCGCAGCTCGCCGATCCGGGCGGGCGCGCCGAACAGGTGCACCGCCATGATCGCGCGGGTGCGCGGCCCGATGAGCGCGGCCACGGCGTCCGGATCGAGGTTTCCGTCGGACGGGTCGACGTCGGCGAAGACAGGAACGGCGTTCTGCGCCAAGATGGGGGCCACGGTCCCGAAGTCCGTGATCGGCGTCGTGATGATCTCGTCACCGGGATCCGGCGCCGCCGCCACGACCGACAGGTGGAGGGCCGCGGTGCCGGACGAGCACGCGATCGCGTGGCGGGAGCCGTAAAGCTCCGCGACCTCGCGTTCGAGCGCCCGCGCCTCGGTCCCCCACACGGAGTTGAGCATGCCGGAGCGGATGACCCGGTCCAGCGCCGCCACCTCCTCGTCGCCGAGCGTGCGGCCTGCGGGTTCGGCCATGTTGGGAAAGTGCAGGGTCACCAGATAGCCTTTCGGTCTAGACCGTAAAAATGGGGAAGGAGGCGCGGGTGGGTATCGTCATCGGAGTCGTCGGCCCGCACGATCTGGTCGACGACGTCGCCGCCACCTGCGAGGAGCAGCCCGGCGTGAGCACGCTCCGGCTCGACTACGACCACGAGTCGCAGGCTCCGGCCATCGTCGAGGCCCATGCCGGCGCGGTCGAGGGCTGGCTGTTCACCGGCATCGTGCCGTACATGCTGGCCCGCGGCGCCGACGTGCTCACCCGCCCCGCCGTGTTCGTCGACTACTCGGGCGCGACCCTGCTCAGCGCCCTGGTGCGGCTTCAGCGCGAGGGCCACGACATCACGCGGCTGTCGATCGACACCATCTCCCCCGCCGACGTCACGGCCACGTTCGTGGAGGCCGGGCTGCCCACCGACCGCCTGCGTACGCTCGGCTACCGTCCGGAGACGACCTCCAAGAAGATCGTCTCCTTCCACCGCCGCGACCCGGACCACCCGGTGATCACCTGCCTGAGCTCGGTGCACGAGGCGCTGCGCGGCGAGATGCACGTGCTGCGCCTGGCGCCGTCGGAGCACTCGGTCCGGGTGGCGCTGCGCCAGCTCCTGCTGACCGCCGAAGGCCAGGCTCAGGAGGACGCGCAGATCGCGCTCGGCCTGGTGGAGGTGGACGGCGACGAAGGCCTGCTGCGCGAGGCCGCCGCTCTGGGCGGCACGCTGGCCGCCTTCCGCGGCGGCACGCACCTGCTGGTGACCACCCGCGGCCCGCTCTTCGACGCCACCGGCGGCTTCACCGGGCTTCCCATGCTGGCGCGGCTGGCCGTTCACAGCAGCGTGGCGCGGGTGGGTTTCGGCCTCGGGCGCAGCGCCGCCGAGGCCGAGAGCCTGGCCCGCCGGGCGCTGGCCAGGGCCAGGCGCATCGGGGACGTGGCCGCCGTGCTGTCCTTGCGGGCCGACACCGACATCGTGCTGGAGTCGGTGGTCAGCATGCCGTCCGGGGAGCAGAACCTGTCGGTGCTCGCGCGGCGCGTCGGACTGTCGGTGCCGACCCTGGAGAAGCTGCTGGAGGCCCGCGACGCGGCCGGCGGCGAGGCGCTGACCACCCGGGAGATCGCCGAACGGCTCGCCGTCCAGCAGCGCACCGCCCGGCGGATGTTGCACCGGCTGGAGCTCGCCGGGCTGGCCGAACGTACCGGCAACCTGACCAGCGGCTCCAGCGGCCGTCCCCTCACCCTCTACCGCCTCACCCTCTGACCCGCGCCTCTAGGCCAGCCATCGGTCCAGCCCCTCGGCCACGAAGTCGTCGTCACGAAGCCACGGGTAGGCGGCCCAGATGCGGTCGATCTCCGCGAGCTGCCCCGGCGACAACTCCTCCTCCGGGTCGAGGCACCAGCGGCCCGCCAGCAGCCCCTGGCGGCGCAGCACCTCGTGGATGCCGGGGATGCAGCCGCGGAAGCCGTTCGCCGAGTCGAAGATGGCCGCGTTGGCGTCGGTGAGGTGACCGTCGAGGCCGAGCAGCCGGCGTACCGCCGCGTCGTCCCCCGCCCGGGCCATCGTGGCCTCCTCCAGCAGCTCCACCGCCCGTCGCACCCAGACCGCCCACTGGCCGAGCAGGCCGCCGACGAACTCCACCTCCACCTGCCGCCCGTCCACGACCACCCGGTGCGAGGTGATGAGATCGGCCAGGATGTGGTCGTCGTTGCCCGTGTAGAGCGCCACCTCGCCCGCCCGGCCCGCCCGTACGACGCCGTGCAGCACGTCCAGGGTGCGGTATCGGTCGAACGGCGCGACCTTGACGCCCACCACGGACTCGATCGACGCCAGCCTCGTCCAGAACTCGCGCGACAGCGGGCGCCCGCCCACCGCGGGCTGCAGGTAGAAGCCGATCACCGGCAGCACGTCGCCCACGGCCCGCGCCCGCTCGATCAGCCCGTCCTCGTCGAGCTCCCGGTTCGGGCTGAGCAGCACCATGTGATAGCCGAGCGACCTGGCCAGCTCGGCCTCCGCCACCGCCTGCTCGGTGGACCCGGTCGCACCGGCCACCAGCACCACCTCGCGGTCGGACTCCCTGGCCGTGCCGGCGGCCAGTTCGAGCACGGGCGCCAGCAGGCCGGTGCCGTGGATGGCGAACTGCGTGGTGTGCACGCCCACCGCCAGGCCGCCCGCGCCGGCCTCGACGTAGTAGCGCGTCAGCGCGCGCTGGCGGCGTTCGTCCAGCTTCCTGTCCTCGCTGAGGGCCAGGGGATGCGCCGGGATCACCAAGCCGCGCCTGAACAGGTCGCGCACAGACGTCTGAGCCTGTGGAGCCGTGCTGAGCACGTGAGGTCCCCCTTTGTCGTGAGAAGTGAGCACGCGGATCAGAAACGCCCGTCGCGGCGTTCGAACTTGGTGGGCTTGCCCAGCAGCGGCCCGCCGTCGGCGACCCAGCGCGCCGTGTGCTCGATGAGCTCGGCGGGGGTCAGCTCGGGGTAGCCGAACAGGCGGTGGCAGCGGGAGGCGTTCGACAGCAGCGCCGTCGGCGCCTCCTCGCCGGTGAACACCGGCTCCTTGCCGAGCGCCGCGCCGAGCGCCCGCGCCGCCTGCCGGACCGAGATCAGCTCGGGGCCCGTGACGTTGAGCACGTACGGCGGCACGTCGGCGAGCAGCAGCGACCGGAGCGCGACCTCGTTGGCGTAGCCCTGCCAGACCACGTTCACCTGGCCCGTCGTCAGGTCTACGGGCTCTCCGGCGAGCACCTTCTGGGCGAGGTCGACGAGGACGCCGTAGCGGAGCTCGACCGCGTAGTTGAGGCGGATGAGCGACATGGGCGTGCGGTTCTTCTCGGCGAAGTGCGTCAGGACGCGCTCCCTGCCCAGGCAGCTCATCGCGTAGTCGCCCACGGGTCCGGTGGGCGAGTCCTCGGTGCTGCCGCCGCTGGTGACGGGGACGAGGGGGTAGACGTTCCCGGTGGACAGCGCGGCGATCCTGCTGCCGGCGAACCGGTCGGCGACGCGGCCGGGCAGGTAGGCGTTGGTGAACCAGGTGGCGTGCTCGCGGCCTTGCGTGCCGAACTTGGCGCCCACCAGGAAGACCACGTTGGGCGCGTCCGGCAGCTCGCGCAGCGCCTGCTCGTCGGCGACGTCGGCGGCGACCACGGTGGCGCCTTCGTCCTGGAGAGCCGCGGCCAGGCCCGGCTCGGAGAAGCGGGACACCGCGATGACCCGCCGCTCGCCCCGGGTCGCGTTGAGGGCCAGGCGCACGAGGCTCGGACCGAGCTTGCCGCCGGCGCCCAGGATCATGATGTCGCCGTCGAGCTTGCCCAGATCGTCGACGAGCCCAGGACTCGGCCGTGCCAGCCGCTCCTCGAGTTCCGCTGTCGTCCGCACGCGGTCTCCTCCATCCGTGATTTACGGTCCAGACCGTAACCTTGGCGGACTTCGCCTGTCAACGGGGCGGGGCCGCTCAGGCGCTCTTCTCGCGGGCGGAGACGAGCACATCGAGGACGGCTCTCGTCTCCTCCCACGGCACCGGACTCGGCGCACCGCCCACCATCGCGAGGAACGCCTCGATCGTCCCTTCGTACCCGAGACCTGCCATCGGATCGTCGCCACCCTCGATCACGATCGTCTCGGTGGCGTCGCGTGTATGCACCGTGACGCTGTAGGACTCGGACGCGGAGACACCAAGGATCTCGACCGTCCCGGTGATGCCGTCATCCCAGCGCAACGCCATCACTCCGGTGTCCTCCGACCGGAGCGTCGTGTAATGCCGCCGCGCCCCCGCCGCCCCCACCAGGCGTACGTCGGGACCGAGCAGCGCCACCAGCAGTTCCACTCCGTGGATCCCCATGGTGACCATCGTTCCGCCGCCCTGGCCCGGTGTGTCCTGCCAGGCGTTGTAGCCGGTCGCCCAGATGCCCACGTCATGCCGTACGGTCGCGCGCACCGCCAGCACCTCGCCCCGCTCGACCCGCGCTCCCGCGAAGGCCGGCGCGAACCGGAGCACCGAGCTGGACAACACACGGTCGTGGATCGGCAGGCGATCGAGCTGCTCCAACTGGGCCCGGGCGGCGGCGGCGGGCTTGTTCACGAAGCAGGCCACGCCCGTCTCCAGCACCTTGGCCAGCGCCTGCGGCACCTGGGGGTTGGGCACGGTCAGCACCACACCGTCGAGCCGGCCCGCCAGCATCTCCTCCAGGCTGCCGGCCACCTTCGCCTGCGGATGCTCATCGGTGAACCTCCGCAGCCGCTCCGGATCCTGCTCCCACACGACGAGCTCGGCGTGGCGGGCCAGGGTGCGGGCGTCGGTGTAGGGGTGGCTGGTGGCGAGCCCGGCGAGAGCGATGCGCACGGTTTGTCCTCCGTGTCCGGCAGCGGCTGTGAGAAACGCAGCCATCATGACAGTTCGGCCCGCCACCGGCCGCCATGCGGACCTGCGCAGCCCGCTGGTGGCGGCGTTGTGGAGTCTGACGGACGAGCGCCGGAGCCGTGAGCGGACCGCCTATCCGGAGAAGTATTCCGGCGGGAGGGTCACGTCGGCGACGCGCAGGCGGTCGCGCCCACGGCGGCGGCGTGCCTGACCTTCCCTGTTCCCGCCGGCGGTGGCCGAGATGTGCACGATGCAGCCGCGCTCGTCACGGGCGTCAGCGTCCAGATCGTCCAGCCAGCGCCCGCCCTCGGCCAGATACCGGAAGCAGATGCTGGCACCTTGCGGCAGAGTGACGACCGCGGTGTGGGTGCCATGCTCGGTACGCCGCATCGGATGGGCGTAGGGATCCCAATGGTTGAAGTCGCCCACGACCGAGACACGCCCGGGGATGTCGGCGGGCAGCGTGAAGGTGACGTCGACCAGCCCATCCGCGGTCGGCTCATCCTGTCGGATCACAGCGGTCTCCTCCTCGCACGGTGATGACGTCCGCCCGGTTCGGCCCGCGCCCCGAGCCCATCGCGGTACGGGACAGCGAGCCAGGGCGGAGCCGACACGGCCTTTGTGCAGTGCACGCCGCCGCATGTGCCGGGGCAATGCGCCACGACGTCGGACAAGCACCTTTTGAACGGCACTTGCCGGTCACCTTGCCCAGCGTCCCCTTCCCCGGCCTGCCGTCGGCCGTGACGGAACTCCTCGCCGACGCTAAGCGAGCACGGCGCGGACGTACTCGCCGATCGGCTGCGTGGGGCGGCCGATGAGCTCCCGGAGCGTGCCCGGGGTGTGGGCGAGCCAGCCACGGGAGATGTTGACGTCCACGTCGGCCAGCACCCCCGCCATCGGCGCCGGCACGCCGGCGCCGGCCAGGACGCCCGCGTAGTCGTCCTTCGACAGGTTCTGGTAGGCGATCTCCTTGCCGGTGACCGCGGAGATCTCGGCGGCCAGCTCGGCAAGGGTCCAGGCGGTGTCGCCGGTCAGCTCGTAGACCTTGCCCTCGTGGCCGTCACCGGCCAGCACGGCGGCCGCGCCGGCGGCGTAGTCGGCGCGCGAGGCCGAGGCGATCCGGCCGTCGCCGGCGGCGCCGTACAGGGCGCCGAGCTGGGGAGCCATCGTGATCGACTGCGCGTAGTTCTCGTGGTACCAGTTGTTGCGCACGATCGTGTACGCCACCCCGGACGCCTTGATGTACGCCTCGGTCGCCTTGTGGTCGGCGGCGAGGGCCGTCTCGGTGATGTCGGCGCTGGGCGCGCTGGTGTAGGCGAGCGCGGCCCCGGCCTCCTTGGCCGCGTCCACGATCGCCGCGTGCTGCTGCGCCCGGTTGACGTCCACGCCCGAGATGAGCAGCACCTTGGTGGCGCCGCGCAGCGCGTCCTTCAGCGTCTCCGGCCGGTCGTAGTCGGCTTCCCGCACCTCGACGCCGAGATCGGCGGCCTTCTCCGGGGTACGCGCCGCGGCGACGATCCGCTCGGCGGGAACGCGCTTCTTCAGCTCCTCGATCACCAGCCGGCCCAGGTGTCCGCTGGCCCCTGTTACCACGATCATGATTACTCTCCTCTAGTACCTGCAGTTCGGTTAGCACTTTCTACCAGAAAGTGCTGCGAGCGCGTAAGGTGGCCCCCATGGAGGACGAGTTCGAGAACCTGGTGGCCGACGTCTTCTCGCGCAGGTGCACCTCACGCACGGTGCTGGAGACGATCACCGGCCGCTGGGCGATCCTGGCGCTGGCGGCCCTGTACGAAGGGCCTTACCGGTTCAACGCGCTACGCCGTCGCGTCGACGGCGTCAGCGAGAAGATGTTGTCCCAGACCCTCCAGGCCCTGGAACGCGACGGCATGGTGCTCCGGGAGGCCGAGCACACGATCCCGCCCAGGGTCGAATACAGCCTCACCACGCTCGGCCGCGAGGCCGCCGAGCACCTGATCCCGCTGATCTCCTGGGTGGAGGGCCGCATGCCCGACGTCATGTCGGCCCGCGAGACCTACCAGGGACGCTAGCCCTGCGGTTCTGGCCGCCTTCGCCGGGGCACAGCGGCCCCGGACGACGAGGTCAGAGCATGTTCATGATGGGTCTCGGCGTTTCCGGCACGGCCTGGCCGTCGATGTCATCCGCCTCCGCCGGCGTGAGCAGACGCGCGTCCCGCAGGAGCATGAGGGATTCTCGCCACGCTTTCCTGGCCTCGTCGTGTCTGCCCAGGTCGTGAAGGGTGGTGCCGAGCCACCAGCGGGACACCGCCTCCCCCAGGCGATAGCCGGATTCGCGGAGCATCTTGACGGCGAGCTCATAGCTCTCCACCGCTTCGGTGAGGCGGCCGGCGTGGCGGTAGGCGTCACCGAGCGTGTCGCGCGCCGTGCCCTCGCCCATGAGCGACACGCGCTCTCGTGAGAACAGGTCCACAACAGCTCTTGCTTCCGCGACCGCTTCGTCCATCCGGCCTTGACGGTAGTAGACGTGCACGCGGTTGTTGCGGATCGTGGCCTCGGCGCCGAGCTGTTCGCTTCCCTCGGCGAACGTCAGCGCGAGCCCGAGGTGGCTGAGGGCGGCGTCCAGGCGTCCCACCAGCGTGTTGGTGACACCGAGGGTGTTGAGCGCGCCTATTTTCCGCCGGGGCAGCCCGGCGCGGTCCCAGGCGGCGAGCGCCCGCTCCAGCTCGGAGATCGCGTCATCGTAGCGGCCCTGGTCGCGGTGGACCCAGCCGAGGAAGCTGCGTATCTGTGCCTTGCCTGCCCGGTCGGCGCAGCGTCCGGCCGCCTCGATGGCGGCCTTGTAGATGCCGATCAGTTGCGTGTGCCACCCCTGGTAGCAGAAGGGCCAGTGGAGGCGGATGGCGAGTGCGACGGCGGTCTGCGGGTCGGGACCGTCGAGAGCCTGTTGCGCGACCGCGAGAAGGTTGTCCCGTTCTTCCCCGACCCACCGGCTGGCCTCCTCTGCGCTCGTGAGGGCGACGCCGGGCTGGTCCGCCTTTCTGCCGAGAAGGACCTGACTCGCGGGGTGGAGGCACGAACCGGCGGTCGTGGCCGTGGCCAGGTAATGGTGCAGGGCACGGTGGACGGCGGCGGCGCGGTCGGGTTCGGGGAGCTCACGGGCGGCCTGTTCGCGCGTGTACAAGCGGATGAGGTCGTGGAGCCGGTATCGGCTGGGGCCTGCCGATTCGAGGAGGCGGGCGTTGCGGAGGCGGTCGAGGGCCGCCTCGGCACGGTGCTCCGGCCAGCCGGTGAGCGCGGCGGTGGCCGCCGGGGTGTGGGTGGGCGTGTCGAGCAGGCCGAGCATCGTCAGGACGCGAGCCGCGTCCTGACCGGCGGGTTCCTCGCGCAGGTGCTGGTGGCTGACCGCGATGCCGGCGCGCACGGCCAGGTCGGCGTACTGGAGCGTGTCGAGACGGCGCGTGGCGTCCGCCAGCCGCTCGGCGAGGTCGGCCAGCGCCCAGTCAGGACGGGACGCCAGCCGCGCGCCCGCGATGCGAACGGCGAGCGGCAACCCACCACAGAGCCGGATGATCCGCTCTGCGGCCCCCGGCTCGGCCTGGACACGGGCCGGTCCCGCGATGCGTGCGAGCAGCGTGACCGCTTCGGCGTCGGTAAGCCCGGCGAGGTGCAGGTGGTGGGCGTTGTCCAGACTGCCGAGGACATCGCGGCTGGTGACGACGACGGCGCAGTCTGCTCCTGCCGGGATCAGCGGGCGCACCTGCGCGGCGTCGAGCGCGTTGTCGAGGATGACGAGCAGGTTGCACGCCGCGGTGAGCGAACGATAGCGAGCCGCGGCCTCGTCCGGCTCCGCCGGTACGGCGGTGCCGTCGAGCCCCAGCGAGCGCAGCAGCTGCCTCAGCGCCTCGATCGAGGAGAGCGGCGGGAGCCCCGCGGTGGCGCCGTGCAGATTGACGTAGACGACTCCGTCGGTGAACCGGTCGGCGACGGCGTGCGCGGCGTGGACGGCCAGCGCGGACTTGCCGATGCCGCCGGGACCGTCGATGGCGGCCACGGCCGGAACCCCCTGAGCCGGTCGGGCGAGCACGTCACGCAGCCAGGCGACCTCTTCGGTCCGGGCGGTGAACGCCCGCGTGTCGGCGGGCAGTTCGGCCGGCGCGACCGGCTCCCCGAGCACGGTCTCCTGTGCGGGCGTGGCGAGGTCGAGCACGGGATCCCTGCTCAGTACGGCGCCATGCAGTTTGCGTAGTTCAGCTCCCGGCTCGATGCCCAGTTCGGCGACGGCGACGCGCCGGCCCTCCTGATAGACCTCCAGCGCTTCAGAGGGGCGAGCCGCCCGATACAGCGCCAGCATGAGCTGAGCGCGTGGGCGCTCCCGCAACGGGTTGGCCTCGACGTGGGGCACGAGGTCGGGCACCACCGCGTGGTGACGGCCGGTGGCCAGACGCAGGTCGACGTGGTCCTCGAAGGCGGCCAGGCGTTCCTCCTCCAGCCGGGTGGATTCGATCTGGGCCCACGGGGCGGTCACCTCGGCCAGCGCGGTCCCCCGCCACAGGGCCAGGGCCTGCCGGAACAGGCTGTCCGCCGCGGCTGCCGCCCCGTGTGCCCTGGCGGTACGCGCCCGCCGGACCAGGCGGATGAACAGGTGGGCGTCAATGTTGTCGCGGGGCAGGGTGAGCACATATCCGCCGGGGACGGTCTCGATGATCTCGCCGCCCACGTGGGGCGCGAGCAGTTCCCGGAGCTTCGACACCACGATGTGGAGCTGCTTGTCGGCCGTCGCCGCCCAAGTCCCCGCCCACACGTCGGTGACGAGTTGTTGCGCGGTGACCGGCAGACCGGCACTGACCGCGAGCCTGGCCAGCACCCCGATGCGCCGCTGACCGGCCAGCCGCAGCGGCTCCCCGCCGGCGACCACCTGCCATGGGCCGAGAATCTTGATCTCCAGCTCCATCGGGAGCGCTCCCGTCGTTCACCGAACATGCGAGTGTGACGACATACATTGAGCATGTCTCCGGTATATCCCCGGTATGTTTTCTCGCCCGGCAGCCCTGCTCCGTCGACGGCCTCAGCCCTGAACCCGCTCTGTCGTGCGACGCACTATCGCGGGACCGTTCTGGGGAGCGAGTGAGCCGGCCGGACCGCGTTACGACGTCCGGTTGGCCGTAAGGTGGGGCCGCCTTCCAGGCGGCGGCGATATCGGCGTGAACGCTCGCCTGCCCTCTTGAGGCGTCGCGACGGCCTGTGTCGTCAAGCCTGCCGCCGACACGGCGGAGCGCTCCATCGTGCGGCACCTGCGCCAGAAGAGCCGGGAGAGGGCGTCGGGGAGACCCTGCGCGGCGGCCGCGGTGCGGGGGTCGGCGGTCGCCTGCCGGGCGATGGCGAGGATGTTGTGGCGTTCGTCCACGACCCAGCGGTTCGCCTCTGCGAGGGTGGCGAAGGCGAGGCCGGGCCGGTCGGCCTTGGGACTGTCCGTGCCGGGGTCGATCAGGGCGCAGGCGTTCGTGAGCGTGGCCAGGTAGTGATGGAACGCGCGGCGGGTGGCAGTGACGCGCGCGGATTCGGGCACGTGGCGGGCGGCCTGTTCGCGGGCATAGAGGCGGATCAGATCGTGCATCCGGTAGTGACCGGGCTCCGCGGATTCGAGGAGGCGGGCGTCCAGGAGCCGGTTGAGCGCGGCTTGCGCGCGGTGTTCCGGCCAGTCGGTGAGAGCGGACGCGGCAGCCGCCGTGTGGGTGGGGGTTTCCAGGAGCCCGAGCAGGAGGAACGCGTGCGCGGCGTCGTGACCTGCGGGCTCTTCCGGGAGGTGCTGGAGGCTGACCGCGATGCTGGAGCGGATCGCCAGGTCGGCGTGTTCGAGGGCATCGAGGCGGCGGGTCGGGTCGGTGAGGCGATCGGCCAGGCCGGACAGCGCCCGATCGGGCCGGGCGGCCAGGCGTGCCACCGCGATGCGCAGTGCCAGGGGCAGGCCACCGCACTGCCGTACGATCCGCTGCGCGGCTTCCGGCTCGGCGCTCACGCGGCGGGGATCGGTCATACGGGCGAACAGCGCGGTGGCGTCGGCGTGGTCGAGCCCGGCCAGGTGCAGATGGCTCGAGTGGTCGAGAGAGGCCATGACCTGGCGGCTGGTGACGATGACCGCGCAGGCGGGCCCGGCCGGGATGAGAGGCCTGACCTGGCCGGTGTCGAGCGCGTCGTCGAGAACGACGAGCAGGTTGCGCGTCGAGGTGAGAGAGCGGTAGCGGGCGACGGCCTCCTCCAGGGTGGACGGTATGGCGGCGCCGTCAAGCCCGAGCGAGCGCAGCAACCGGCTGAGGGCATCGAACGGCGACAGCGGCCGGAGCCCGGCGGTGGCGGCGCGCAGATCGACGTAGAGGACCCCGTCGGCGAAGCGGTCGGCGATGGCGTGCGCGACGTGGACGGCCAGCGCCGATTTGCCGGTCCCTCCGGGGCCGTGTATCGCGGCGACGGCGGGACGTTCGGGCACGGTGTCGGTGAGCGTTCTGCGTAGCCAGGCGATTTCCGTGGCGCGGGCGGTGAACACCTGGCTGTCGGCGGGCAGTTCGTTCGGGACGGCGGGCCTGGTGAGTGTGGTTCGCTGGGCCGGGGAGGCAAGGTCGAGCGCGGGCTCCCGCCGCAGCACCGCCTGCTGCAGCCGGCGCAACGCCGCTCCCGGTTCGATGCCCAGCTCATCGACCATGACGCGGCGCGTCTCCTGGTACACCGTGAGGGCGTCGGACGATCGGGAGGCCCGGTACAACGCCAGCATCAGCTGGGCGCGAGGACGCTCCCGCAGCGGGTGAGCCTCGGTATGGGCGCTGAGCACCGGCACCACCGCGTGGTGGTCACCGGCCGCCAGGCGTAGGTCGATGTGGTCCTCCAGCGCGGCCAGGCGCTCTTCTTCCAAACGGGCGGACTCGACCTGCGCCCATGGGGCCCTCATGCCGGCCAGCGCGTTGCCCCGCCACAGTGCCAGAGCCCGCTGGAACAGCTTGTCCGCCGCCGCGATCTCGCGCCGGGCGTGCGCGGCACGTGCCTGCGCGACCAGGAGCGTGAACAGGTGGGCGTCGATGCTCTCGCGGGGCAGATTCAGCTGGTACCCGCCGGCGACGGTCATGATGATGTCGTCGCCTTGGTGGGGTGAGAGGAGGCCGCGAAGCTTCGACACCACGATGTGCAGCTGCTTGCCTGCCGTGGTCGCTGTGCTCTGGCCCCACACCTGGGCGAGAAGCCGGCCCGCGGGGACCGGCCGGCCGACGCTCAATGCCAGATTGGCCAGGACCCCGACCCGCCGCTCACCGGTCAGTGTCGCCGGCTCACCGTTCGCCGTGATCTCCCATGGCCCCAGAATCTTGATCTCCAGTCCCATCAGGAATGTCCCCGTCCTGTCGGATGCAACGCCTGGAGCGCCGATCCCGACGATCATGATGGTCTGCCGCGCGTGGACCACGCCTCCGGCTGGAACCGCGTCATCGCCCGGCGGCGGCGCGCTCTACGCCAACGCCGCCGGCCCCACGTCGAAGTGCTGGTGCGTGTCTCCCGCCGGAGGGAACATCGCCGGCCGGTATGACCGGGCCGGCGGCTGACTCAGCGACAGGCAAGACAGGAAGCTTCCCCCACGGCTTTCGCATGCGTTCCCGGGCAAGGGATACCCACCGCTCCATCGCGGAGGGCATCCGCGCGGCTTGGCCGCGACTGACCGCCACTCTATGAAGGCACGGGGTGCTCTGGTGTCCGGCGAATGCCCTACAACGAGGTCACCGTTTGGTTGAGCTCGGCGAGCGTGATGAGCCCGTCGTCGAGGGCGCGGCCGACGAGCTCGCTCTTGGTCCGGGCGGCCCGTCCCACGTTGGCGTACTTCACCCGTACGCGCGCGATGTAGGTGTCCACGGTCTTGACGGTGATGTTGAGCTTGACGGCGACGAGCTCCTTCGAGGAGGACACGAACCAGGCCCGCAGCACCTCGGTTTCGCGCTGGGACAGGCGGGGCCGGCCGGGGGCGTCGTCGGCGACGAGCGCGCCGGACAGCGACGGCCCGGTGTAGGGCTCGCCCCGCGCCGCCGCCCGGATGGCGGGCACCAGGTGCTCGGGTCCTTCGCGCTTGGTCAGGTAGGCGAGCGCGCCGAGGTCGACGCACTTGATCGCGGTCGCGTCGTCGGTGTGCTGCGAGTACACGATCACCCGCCTGCCGTTGTCGACCAGCCTGCGGAGCTCACCGAAGTCCGGTCTGCGCGGCACCAGCTCCAAATCGAAGATCACCACGTCGGCGGCGGCGCCGGGTCCGGTCCAGACGTCGGCGAGCCGGTCCCCGGCATCGATGAGATCGATCGGCGGCGCGGCTTCGGAGCACCAGGCGCGCACACCGGCGGCAATGGCCGCATGATCATCGACGATCACCGCGGTGATCAGCTCGTCGGCTGCGGAGCCGGGTGCGGAGTCGGCTGCCATCGGACCTCCATCCAGACCGTGTCGTCGTACGTCAATGTCTCGACCCGTACGCCGGGTGTCGCCGGGCTCGGCACGTCCACCTCGCCGCAGTCCGCGACCGCGCTGACCGACACCAGGTCCGCACTGCCCACGACGGTGACCCGCGCCCGGGAGGCGGCGGTGGCCAGCACGATGAGCACGGCCTCGGTGAGATCGCGTCGAACGGCCACGGGCAGTGCGGGCCAGTGGCCACGCGCGTCCAGCTCCACCACGACGCCTTTGCGGTCCGCCACGTCGATGCAGTGGCGTAGCTCGTGCAGCAGGGGGTTCGTGACGGTGTCGGACTCGGCGAACAGCCGCCGCATCCGGGCCGCCTCGATGGCGCAGCGGCGCTGGACCACCGGCTCCTCAGGGCGGAGCGAGCCGTCGGCAAGCCCCTCCAGCAGCGGAATCGTGGTCGCCGACAACTCGGCGAACCTCTGCTGCCTGCGCCGGTGCGACTCGGCTGCGACGGCCTCGGCGACGCGTACCTGCTCGATCTCCCTGCGCGAGGCCTCCGCCGCCGCGCTGAGACTGCGCAGGATGGCGGCCGCCACAGCCACGCACAGGGGAAAGCCGATCACCGTCACCGAGCCTGTGGCGAACCTGGCCAGCGCCCCCCGGCTGGGCTCGTCGAACAGCACCAGATGCAGCAGGGCCATGACCTCGTGGGCGAGCAGGAACGCGGCCGAGGTCCGCAGCGGACGGTCCAGCAGCACGACGAGACCCGCCCAGTTGGCGGCGCCGAAGAGCCAGTCCACACCGGTCGACGTTCGCCCGTCCGGCAGCGTCGCGTACGACAGCGCGGACGCGGCCAGCACGACCGCGATGGCGGCCCAGCGCAGCCGCCCCCACGACCGCCGCCGCACGAGCAGCACGGCCTCGCCCGCGAGCACGGCGCCCAGCGCCGCGAGGGCGGCCACCTGCGCGAGAGCCGGCTCGTAGGCGTCCAGGTGCCGCAGCATGTTGGCCTGCCCGAGCCCCAGCACGATCGCCCCGGCGACGAGCAGGGTCGCGATCCGCAGGCCGTGCCGTAACTGCGTGCGCGTCCGCTCCTCGACGCCGTCACTCATCGCCGGCCCGCCATTCCAGCCGGACGAGGGTGCCCTCGCCCTCGGCGGAGGTGATCGTGGCCGTGCCGCCGACGCGGCTCATCCTGCCGCGTACGGACTCGCGCAGGCCGCGCCGGGTGTCCGGCACGTCCGCGGGCGAGAAACCCTTCCCCTGGTCGGCGATGTCGAGCCGCAGCGCGCGGGTGTCCCCGCTCAGCCGGACGGCCGCCCGCGTGGTGCCGGCGTGGCGGCGTACGTTGGTGAGGGCCTCCCCCGCCGCGTCGGCGATGACCCTGGCGATCTCGAACGGGAGCACCAGCCGCGCGGGTGCGTCGAACTCCACGGTCAGATGCGTCGCGTCGAGGTCGGCGCGCAGCAGGTCGACGAGGTCGGCGCGGCGGGGCGCTCGCCCGCTGTCGGAGCGCAGCCGGTCCAGGTCGCGGCGGGCCTGCGGGGCCAGCCAGTCCGCGTCCGAGCGCACCTGCCCGGTGCCGACCATCAGCAGGGTCGTGGCCGCGGTGTCGTGCAGGGAGTTGGCGAGCTCACGTTCTTCGGTGCGGACGGCAGTGGCCACCAGCGACTCGCCGCGTACGCGCGCGGCCTCGGCCGCCATCCGGTCGGCCTTTTCCGCGGCGTGGTGAACGAGCACCCAGGCCGCGCGGGACAACGCGGCCGCCGGCACCGCCCACATCTGCCCGGTGACCAGGGTCGCGTCCACGTCCAGCGCTCCCGCCGCCGTGTAGAAGGCCATCGCCCCGCCCCCGGCCACCACCGCCGCCGTGCCGCCCACCGGCGGCGAGGTGTGCCACTGGCACGTCACGCAGGCGAAGGTGATCAGCAGACGCAGCCACCCGGTGTTCCTGTCCTCGATCGCGCCGGTCCAGAAGACGCTCGCGGCCAGCCCCAGCAGGACGGCCACGTCGAGCGCGACCGGCGCGGTCCCCCGTCCGGCCCGCAGCCACCACGCATAACCGCAGGTCCACACCGCCGCGACGGCGACCACGGCCGCGGTGGGCGCCAGGTGCTCGGGTGGGGCACGGAACAGGGCGATCGCGCAGATCGGCGCCAGCGTGGCCAGGCGCACGGCGGCCGCGTACCGGCGGCCGAAGCGCACCAACAGCCGCGCCGCCTCCCCGGCCAACCGTCACCTCGCAATCCGCCCGTTTCGCGATCTCGCTGTGACGCAGCCTAACGCGCGAGATCAGCACGACCACGATCGACTGCACGGCGGCGCCGGCGCGACAAGCGTGCGCATCATGTCAAGCAGGCATTCCGCAGCGCCCGCACCATCGAGCCCCGCCTGCCGTGCCCCGGCCGCTATGGTCGCGTCATGTACTCGACGCAGGTTTCCCGGCACGTGAATGCCTCGCGTTCGGCCGTCTACCAAGCGCTGCTGGATGCGGATGCGATCGCGAAGTGGCGGGTGCCGGCCGGTATGAGCAGCCATGTGCACGCATTCGATGCCCGCGAAGGAGGCGCCTTCCGCGTCTCGCTCACCTATGACGCGCCGGTCGGCACCGGCAAGTCGGCACCTCACACCGACACCTACCACGGCCATTTCGTGAAGCTCGTGCCGGACGAACAGGTGGTCGAAGTGTTCGAGTTCGAGACGGCGGATCCCGCGCTCCGCGGCATGATGACGATGACGACCACGCTCACCGATGCGGACGGCGGCGGCACCGAGGTCAGCATCCTGCATGAAGGCATTCCCGACACTGTGCCCGCCGCCGACAACGAGCTGGGCACGCGCATGGCACTGGACAACCTCGCCCGGCTCGTCGAGTCGAGCGAGCGTTCCGGGTGACCGAATCCGCGCCCGACTCGATCGAACCGTGACCTCGTTGTCAGGCGTTCACCGGACACGTCCCCTTTCCCGCCGTCCGTAGGCTGGTGACCAGCCGTGATACAGGCGCAGGCGGCATCGGCATCGGCATCGCCGAGCACGGTCCCGCGCGTTTTCCGCTCGCTCGAGAACGAGCCCGCGCGCACGGGGGTTCCGCCTGACAATCGCTGGTCCGTTCGAGAGGTCGACGTTGTCCACACCATTCCCGCCATCCCCGGGTCCGGTCCCCGGCCGGCATCCGCAGGGCCCCACTGCGACCGGAACACCGGGATGGCCGGGAGGGCCGGGCCGGCATTCCGGAGGCCTTCCGGCCGTCCCGCCGGGGGGACCGGCGCCGGGATGGCCTGGACCCGGTGGCCCCGGCGGGCAGTGGCCGCCTCCCCAGCGCCGCCGCGGCGGTGGGAAGGGGCCGCTGATCGCCGTCATCGTCGTCGTGCTCTGCGTCGTCGTGATCGCCGGACTGGCCGGGGCCTGGATCCTCCTCCGCCCAGGTGGCGGCGAACCCGCATCGTCCTCGCGTCTCACCCTGGACCAGCGCGATCCGCTCCGGTCGCCGTCGCCGGCGGCCGAGGCGGTGAAATTGCGGCCGATCACCGGCGACCAGCTCTGCGCCGCCGTACCGGACAGCCTCCGCAAGAGCCTGGTGACCGACGGCAGGTACGGCGGGAAGGATGCCTCCACATCAGCCGCCACCGAAACCGAGAAGCGGGCCGCCTGCTCCTGGCACAACAGCAAGATGGACGTCGGCAACGGCGTCATCGGCCATCGCATGCTGAGCATCTCGGTGAAAGCCCAGAGCCGTGACAGGCAGAACGCGGTCGAGTACGCCAAAGAGCAGTTCGGCAGCGACAAGAAGACCCACGAGCGGCGGGTCAACGTCCGGGACGGCAAGCGGATCGATGGGAGGACCTCCGGTTCGGCGTTCGGCCCGCTCGTCGGGCTGAAGTACGGCGACGAGTCGTACAGCCAGAGCTCGATCGGGCACAGCGGCCTCAGGGCCGCCGTGTTCGTCCGGCAGGGGCCCTGGCTGATCACAGTCGAGTACGTCGGCAGCAACCGGACCGGGAACAAATACCCCTCCGGCGACGAGGTGCGGGCCGCGGCCGGCAAGGTCGCCGAGCGCATCACGGCGGAAATGGCCAAGGACGCCGGCAAGGTGAAACTCACCGGACCGTGCGCGATCCTCACTGCCGAACACATCGAGTCGGCGTTCTTCCCCACCGCTGAAGGCCCGTCCGTCGCCGGCAACGACGGCAGGATCAAGCAGACCACCTGCGCATGGAGCGTCCGCGAGAAGGTTCCGCACAAGCCCGGGGAGGAGTACACCGCTCGTGGCGGCGAGCTGCGCATCCACGTGGTCGACTGGGGCGGCGGCGACAGCGGGTCGAAGTTCCAGTTCCACCGAGATGCTCAGAAGTTCGACCGCTACCACGCCAAGGGTGGCATCGGCGACAACAATATCCACACCGCCTATGAGCCCCGCCGGGAACTCTCCGGACTCGGCGAGAAGGCGTTCGCCGTGATCTCCACCACCACCAGGCCGGACAGCCCGGACAAGGAGCCCATGCAGGAGGTCCTGGTCAAGGTGCTCTTGGGCGACCGGACGGTCGAGCTCACCTTCAGAGGTACGACGACCGGCGGCGGCATCATCGCCGCCGATGATTACCAGAAGCCGGTCTTCGAACCCTCCGCCGCGCAGCAGGCCGTGGCGAAGCTGGCCAAAACCGTCGTGGCCGGCCTGACGTGACCGACGGTGCCGAGGTCCTCCATCGGAACGGAGACCTCGGCACAGCGCGACCACGCACCTGCCTGGCACCGGAGGAGTACGAAGGGATCCACTACCCTCAAAACCAGCCAAACTCGGGCATACCAAGGTCTCCATCACAGCGGGGCCGGTTCACCGTGGTGAATGCGATGCATCATTAAGGAGAATCCCGTGCTCTCGCTCACCTTCGCCGATCGCCCCCCTTCCGCTGCCACGCGCTCACCACTGTGGGCACCGACATGGAACCGGATGATCACGGTGGTGGCCGCGGCCGTGATGGCCTTCGCCGGGTGGCAGAACCGGTGGATCAGCGACGACGGCCTGATCGCTGTGCGGACCGTCGAGCAGCTGCTTGCGGGGAACGGGCCGGTCTTCAACATCGGTGAGCGCGTCGAGGCCAACACCAGCACCGCTTGGACCTATCTGATCACGGTGGTCTCCTGGTTGACGCGGGGGGACGTGGCCTACGTCTCGGTGCTGCTCGGCCTGATGTGCACGGTCGGCGCCGTGACGTTCGCCATGCTCGGCGCCATGCACCTGCATGGCGGCTCGCGGTGGTTCCTGCCGGCGGGAGTCCTGGTCGTCCTCGCGTTGCCGCCGTTCTGGGAATTCGCGACCTCCGGCCTGGAGACCGGGTTGGCATTTCTGTGGATAGGTTTGTCGTGGTGGCTGCTGGTCCGGGCGGCTTCCGACGGGCCGGTGCTGCCCCTGGTGTTCGTCCTCGGTCTGGCGCCTCTCGTCCGGCCGGAGTTGGCCCTCGTCTACCCGACATTCTTCGGCGCGCTGCTCGTCCTGCGGTGGCCGGGATGGTGGCCCGCCGCCCGCTGGTTCGCTATGTCCATAGCGCTGCCGGCCGCCTATCAAATCTTCCGCATGGGCTACTACGGGCTTCTCGTGCCCAACACCGCCCTCGCCAAAGAGGCCGGCGAGAGCCGGTGGGCACGTGGTCTCCTCTATGCCGGCGACACCGTGCTGACCTATCAGCTGATCGGCCCCCTGCTCGCGGTCATCCCGCTGGCGCTGTGGGCCCTCCGCACGCGCCGGAAGCTCATCGTCTCGCTGGCCCCGCTCATAGCGGGGATTCTGATGCTGCTCTACGTCCTGCGCGTCGGCGGCGACTTCATGCACGGGCGGATGATGCTGCCGGTGCTGCTTCTCGTCTTGCTGCCTGCCATGGTCCTCCCCCTGCATGCCGTAACCGCACTCTCGTGCACGGCCGTGACACTGTGGGCCGTGGTCTGCGCGGTGGCGCTCGACGTGCCGTACAAACACGCCGTCGGGCCCGACGGAATCGCGGACGAGCGCGGCTTTTACGTGCTCCGGACTCAGGACCCGCATCCGGTCACCGCCGAGCCCTACGTCCGCTCCAGTCCGAACCCGCTGAGCACCGGGAACGCCACCGGCCTGCATGTGCCGGACGCGGGTCCGGGAACGGTGCCGCTCCGCACCGACCAGCCCGCACGCCTGGCGGTGTCAGGCAAGGTTCTGGGCACGCTGGGAGCGTCGTTCCCGCTGGACGTCCTCGTCGTCGACCAGCTCGGCCTGGCGAACGCCCTCGGCAGCCACATGGAGCTGGCGTGCGGGCAGCGAGTGGGGCACGAGAAGCCGCTTCCCGCCGCGTACGTCCTGGCCGACTACATGGCTCCCGGAACTTCGCTGCCGGACGCGCGGCTTCAGGCCGAGGTGACGCGGATCAGGAGCGAGCTGGCCACCGGCCGGTTCCGTGATCTGCTGGAAGCGACGAGGGCCCCGCTGACCCCGCGCCGATTCTGGGACAACCTGGTGGGCGCCCCCGCACGCACGGCCTTCCGCTTCTCCACCGGGAACGCCCCCTGCCCGTCATGAGCGCCTGTGCGAGAGGGGGTGGCGGCGTGCCGGCCCAGGCCGCTCGGAGCAGCGTTTCGACGGCGTCGCGGGTGACCGGGCGAGGGTTGACCCTCCCCGTCCTTTCCGCTGAAGGTCGGGCTTCCTCGGAGAGATTCGGTGAAGGAGCGCGTCACGACGAGGGCCCTGGAACAGGCTTGCCGGCCGCGCTCGCGGCTGATTCGGCGTCGTACCCGTAGATCCAGCCATTGCTGATCAATGGATCGGAGCCGGCCAGCGCGGCGTCGCGGGCCTGCTGTTCCGGCCCGTCCGGCAGGTGATTGACGTGGCCTCGGGCGTGGCTGACCTGCTGAAGCCGGGTCGTGCGCTCGATCCGAGCCGACTCGTAGCGTTTGAGCGCGCGTTCGG
Source organism: Nonomuraea polychroma (assembly GCF_004011505.1). Classification (NCBI taxonomy): domain Bacteria; kingdom Bacillati; phylum Actinomycetota; class Actinomycetes; order Streptosporangiales; family Streptosporangiaceae; genus Nonomuraea; species Nonomuraea polychroma. The sequence goes on along the minus strand of NZ_SAUN01000001.1, from coordinate 2,676,590 downwards.
GATCGTCCAGATTCTCGGCCAGGCAGACGGCCAGGGCGGCGGCGTCCTCGATGGCCTGCGCCGCGCCTTGGCCGAAGAAGGGGAACATCGGGTGGGCCGCGTCTCCGAGCAACGTGATCCTCCCCCTGCTCCACCGTTCCAGCGGCGTCCGGTCCAGAAGTGCCCATCTGCCGGGTGTGCCGCCCGCCTTGATCAGGTCGGTCACGCGCGTGTCCCAGCCGGTGAACTCGGCCGAGAACTCCTCGACCGTGGACATGGCGCTCCACGACTCCTCGGTGTAGTCCCCGGCGGGGGCGAACGCGACGACGTTGACCGCCCGCCCGCCGCTGATCGGATAGTGCACGAAGTGCCGGCCGGGGCCGAGCCACAGTGTCTGCGCGTGGCGGCGGGCGAAGGCGGGCGCACGGTCGGCGGGCACGACCGTCCGGAACGCGCAGAGCCCGGAGTACTCCGGCGGCGCCGGCTCGGCGACCACGCCGCGCACCACCGAGTGCACGCCGTCGGCCCCGATGACGACATCGGCCTCCGCCCGGCTGCCGTCGGCGAAATGCAGCACCGCGCCGTCCGGCAGCGGCTCGACCGCCGTGCAGCGCGCGCCCAGGCGCAGCCATGCGCCGGGCACCGCCGACTTGACCGCGTCGAGCAGGTCCGCCCGGTGGACGACGTAGGTACGTTCGCCGTAGAGCCGCTCGCAGACATCGGTGAGCTGCTCCACCGACAGAACTCTGCCGTCCTCCCAGCGGCGGAACTCCCACCCCCACTCCAGCGGCACCGCGTGACGCACCAGCCGGTCCGTCAAGCCCAGCCGCCGCAGCAGCCGGGCGGCGTTGGGAGCCACCACCAGACCGGCCCCCACTTCCTTGAGTGCGGAGGCCTGCTCGTAGACCGTCGCCGTGAGCCCCGCCCGCCGCAGGAAGGCGGCTGCGGAGAGCCCGCCGATGCCGCCTCCGATGACGGCGATCCGCGGGCCGTGGGAATCACGCGGCACGTTCATGCGCATCGGCGGCTCCTCTGCTTTCCGGACGTTGAGCGGTTCTGATGATCACCAGCAAGGCGTGCAGAGGGAACGGCTATGTTCGTTGAATGAACGCCATTTCTTAGGTTTCCGCCCCTGCAGAAGGTCCCCCATGCCGCCCATGAACCAGCCCGGACGCACTGTCAGCTCCCGGTTGCTTGACGTCCTGTTCGCCTTCCGACCCGGGCACTCCCGCCTCACCCTCGCCGATCTCACCCGCCGCACCGGCATGCCGCACGCCACGGTGCGCCGTCTGGCGCTGCACCTGGTGGAGGCGGGGGCCCTGGACCGGGCGCCGGACGGCGGTTTCACCGTGGGCGTCCGCATGTGGCAACTGGGCGCGCTGGCGCCGCTGGCCGTGCCGCTGCGTACGGTGGCTCTGCCGTTCATGGACGACCTGCACACCACCCTGCGCCAGCACGTGCAACTCGCCGTGCTCGAAGGCGCCGAAGCGGTCATCGTGGAGCGCCTGTCCGCCGCGGACGCGGTCGGTGTCATCTCCCGCGTCGGCGGCTCCCTGCCTTTGCACAGTTCCGGTGTCGGGAAGGTGCTCCTCGCCCACGCCGACGCCGGCCTGCTGGATCGGGTGATCGAGCAAGGCATGACGCGCTACACGCCCCGTACCATCACGGAGCCGGCGCGGCTCAAGGACACCCTGGAGGAGTGCCGCAGGACCGGCGTCGCCGTGGTCCGCGAGGAGACGACCCCAGGGGTGGACTCGGTGGCGACCCGCATCATCGACGCCGACGGCGAGGTGGTCGCCGCGCTGTCGGTCGTCGTCCGCAGCGGATCGGTGGACCTGCGTACCGTGATCCCCGCGGTCGTCACCTCCGGGCTGGGTGTGTCCCGGCGACTCGGCCGGCATCCCCCGGTCCGGTCGCGGCTGCATCCAGCGGGTCCCCCGCCGTCGCGTTCCTGAAATCCGCCCGTAACGATCTCGCAAAGGACCCTTCCCCGACGAGCATGTGACCGATCACACTAGCGCTCAAGCATGTGACCGGTCACACCATCACGGGCACCCACCCCCCGTCGGGCGAACAGCCCGGCGCCAGAGAGGACAGTCATGCACCGACATCGGTTGTTCCAGCAGGCCCGCACGGTGGCCACCGTCGCGGCGCTCGCCACCCTGACCGCGAGCCTGACCGCCACCCCGGCCACCGCCGCCCCCGCAGTGGTCGTCGTGGACTTCGGGCAGCGCACCGGTCCGGTTCACGGCGGTGCGACCGGCATGCTGTACGGCCTGTCCGACCCCGGCGTACCGGGTGATTCGCTGCTCGCCGGCGCCCGGCCGCGCACCATCGCGCAGAAGGCCCCGGACGGCGACCAGCACCCCAACGGCGACGCGCTCGTGGTCGCGGACGGCTTCTTCGCCGCGGGCGGCGAGGAGATCGTCATCTACATGCAGGACGTCTACAGCCAGTGGCCCTACGAGAACCGCGGCATCGACGACTATCTGGCCAAGGTCGACACGATGGTGCGCAAGGTCGTGCGGGAGCGGCCACGGGACAAGGACAAGTTCGTCTGGGTGCCGTTCAACGAGCCCGACGGGATCTGGTACCAGAACTGGGCGGCGTCGAAGCAGAAGTTCTTCAGCGACTGGAAGGCGGTGTTCGAGCGCATCCGGTCGATCGACCCCGACGCCCGGATCGTCGGTCCCAACGAAGCGGCCTACAACCCCGGCCGGCTGCGCGACTTCCTCACCTGGGCCAAGGACGCGAGCTGCGCCGGCGGGAACTGCCTGCCGGACATCATGGCCTGGCACGAGTTGCAGCGCGACAAGCTCGCCTCCTACCGCGGCCACTACGAGCACTACCGCGCGATGGAGCGCGAGCTCGGCATCGGCCCGCTGCCCATCAACATCGACGAGTACGGCAACCGGCGTGACATGTCCGTCCCCGGCCAGATGATCCAGTGGATCTCCCTGTTCGAGGACACCAAGGTCGACGCCGACATGGCGTACTGGACCTACGCCGGCAACCTCGACGACCACGCGGTGCGCACCCGCCAGGCCAACGGCGGATGGTGGCTGCTCAAGTGGTACGCGGACGTGACCGGGCAGACGGTCAGCGCGACCCCGCCCCAGCTGGACGTCGCCGACACGGTCCAGGCCGTCGCGGCGATCGACGAGTCCGCACGGCGCGGCACCATCCTGGTCGGCGGCGGCTCGGAGCCTGTACGGCTCGACGTCTCCGGGCTCGACCCCGCCGTCTTCGGCAAGCAGGTCGACGTCGTGGTGTCCAAGGCCACCTGGACCGGGTACGAGGGCGACGCGCTCAAGCCGCCGGTCATCGCCACCCGGCGCGCCACCGTGTCCGATGGCAAGCTGCAGGTGGACCTGCCCGGTGGGGACGTGATGGCCGCCTACCGGGTCACCATCGTGCCCGCGAGCGGCGGCGAGCCCGCGCCCGACGCGCCGTGGACGGTCTCGGTCGAGGCGGAGTCCGCCGCGCTCACCTCCGCACAGGCCTTCAACCAGGACACAACGGCGAACGCCCAGCTGTACGCGACCTCCGGCAAGCGGGACGTCGGCGCCATGAACCGGGCCGGCTCGGCGGTGACGTTCCCCGTCACCGTGCCCCGCGACGGCCGCTACCGGCTGGGCATCTACCAGGGCGCGAACAAGGCGCCGGGCAGGCACGCGCTGTTCGTGGACGGCAAGCTGAACCAGCTCGTGCAGTATTCGGCCAACCTCGGCTGGACCTACCGCGGCCGCACCGATGTGGAGCTCGAGCTGACCGCCGGCACCCATGAGCTGTCCGTACGCACCAGCGCCGACGGCGTGAACCGGCTGCCCGGCAGCGACATCACGCTGGACAGGTTCGACCTCACCGAGGTGACCGGGGCCGAGCGCGCGGCGTACTCCGCCGACGAGGCGCGGCTGTCCGGCAGCGCGCGCATCACCCGTCAGGCGAAGGGACCGGCCATCGCGCTCGGCGGCGACGCACTGGCCACGTTCTTCGTCGCCGCAGGCGGGGACGGCTACTACGACCTGACGCTCGACTACCGGGCGCCTGACGCGGGCGACCTGCGGGTCCTGGCCGACGGGCGCGAGATCGCCGGCCTGCGGGCGACGCGGCCCGGCGAGGGCTCCTCCCGGGCCCGGGTGTACCTCCCGGCCGGCATCTCCAAGATCGACGTGAGCGGCCCGGCCGGCCTGGAGCTGCGCGCGCTCACCACGGTACGGGTGGCGGAGGCGGACGCGGCCGTCCACCGGGTCGAGGCCGAGCAGGCGCCGCGCGCCGGCACCGCGAACGTGGTCAACGTCCCCGCCACGAGCGGGTCGAACGCCTCCGCGGGCGCGTACGTCGGCCACATCGGAAACGGCCCGGGCAACACGCTCACCCTCCCCCGCCCGGACGGGTTCGGCCCCGGCGAGTACGTCCTGGTGGTGCACTACGCCAACGCCGACAGGAACACCGGCCACGCGTACAACACCGACGTCATCAGCCGTTTCCTCGACATCAGCGAGACCGGCGGCGCGACGACGCGCGGCGTGTTCCGGCACAACTACGCCTGGGACAACTTCTGGCCGCAGGCCACGCCCCTCACGCTCAGTACGGACACGGGCGCGATCGTCCTCGGCAACGCGACGGCGTACGGACCGAACATCGACCGGCTCGAGCTCGCGCGTCTCGTCCTCGAGATCGACAACAAGGCACGAGGCTGACGCCACCACCACGACCCGCCGCACACCGTGCGGCGGGTCCGTGTTCAGCCGGCCGTCCCCGGGCCGTGAGCACGGCTCAGCCGAACCAGAACACCGAAGCCCCGATCAGAATCAGCTGGAGCGCCAGCGCGCCGGCCAAGATCGCCAGCATGGCGATGATGTATCCCTTCCCGTTCCATGGCTGAGGGGCGGGGCCGAGGGCTCCTCGGGAGTAGGCCCACAGAGGGGCGCGGTATTCGAGTTCTAGCGCCATCCCGGGCTGGAGCCAGACCGTCAGGTCCGCGGGACCGATCCGCGAGGGGAGGAAATAGGGCAGGTGGACGTGCAGCTGATACTGACCGGGGGGAAGCGGGATCGTGTTGCGGCCCCATCGGACCAGCATCTGGTGGCCGTTGAGAATGATCTTGGGTGTGATCATGGCGAGCAGGAAGCCGAGCCAATGCCGCTTCACATCGAGAACGAGATGCGCCTGCGCCCCGGGGGGAACGGGTTGGGGCGGCCGGCTCCATGGGGTGTGCGGCGCGGGCGGATGCATGGCGCTCATGCTAATGCCATTCCGATCTCTGACGATCTCCCGTCAAGCTCGCGCCGGCTGTGGGCGGAACCTGTTTCATCGGAGGTCATACGGGCAGTGGATGTCGCACACCGAAGTCTCCGGACTTCTCGGCTGATCGCATCCGCCACCCTGCGCACCATCCCCTCGTGGTCCCGCGCCCGCAAAGGAAGCCATGGGTTGTGAGGAGGGAACGTGAGGGACATCCGTGGGACGTGCGAGCCACGCTTCCGTGCGGTCCGCGACGCGTTCCAGCGCAACTTCGACGAAGGCAGAGAGCTGGGCGCCGCGCTGGCCGTCTATCAGCACGGACGGGCGGTGGTGGACCTGTGGGGCGGGCTGGCGAACACCCGGGACGAGGGCGTCGCATGGCAGCAGGACACCATCGCGTTCCTGGCTTCGGCCACCAAAGGGCTGGTCGCCTCCGCCGCCATGTTGCTGGTCGATCGCGGCCTGCTCGACCTCGACACGCCGGTCGCGGACTACTGGCCGCAATTCGCGGCCGAGGGCAAAGCAGCCATCCCGCTGCGGTGGGTGCTGGGACACCGATCCGGCGTGGTGACGGTCGACCCACCGCTGACCCTGACCGACCTCGATCAGGGCACTCCATTGGCCGACGCCCTCGCCGCCGCGAGGCCCGCATGGCCGCCGGGACAGGCCCACGGATACCACTGCCTGACCATGGGCTGGCTGCTCGATGAGATCATCCGGCGCGTCACGGGGCTGTCGGCCGGGCAGTTCTTCGCCAAGGAGATCGCCGCCCCGCTGGCACTCGACCTGCACATCGGCCTGCCCCACGGCAAGGAGCCGCAGCTGGCCGAGCTCGTGCCGCCCACCGGAGAGCAGCTCTTGCAAGGGCGTGGCGCTCCGGAGTTCGACGGGCTCAACCAGGCGATCTGCGATCCCGCATCCCTCTTCCGCCGCTCGACCTTCGGCAACATCGTCCTGACGGCGGATCTCGTGACCAGTGTCCTCCTCCAAGCGGACATCCCTTCCTGTGGCGGAGCCGGCAGCGCCGCCGGCCTTGCCCGGCTGTACGCCGCTCTCATCGGCGAGGTCGACGGCATCCGGCTGCTGCGCCCGGAGACGACGGACCGGGCACGAGCCATCGAAGCCGACGGCATGGACCTCGTCCTGCAGTGCCACACCTCCTACGGCCGGGGTTTCATGCTGCCCGGCGGCCCGATGTGGCCTGGCTCCTGCTCCCCCACCGCCTTCGGCCATGCCGGCGTCACCGGTGCCTTCGCCTTCGCCGACCCGGACAACGGCCTCGGCTTCGCCTACGTGCCCAACCGCATGTCGGAACTCATCGACGGAGGCCACGACCGAGTCCGGCGCCTCATGGAGGCCACGTACCGCTGCGCCCTCACGTGACCGCCGTCAAACGGATCGTTGGTTCGCGTGGCCTCTTCGGATGCATGGGTAGGGGCCAGGTTCGCCTGCGTACGCAGGAACCGATGAGAAGTCCGAGAGGCGGGGGACGGAATGAGCCATCACACGCCAGAGCACGATCCTCGTTCGCGGTTCGAGGACGAGGGGATACCGGACCTTCAGGACGGCACGCCCGGACAGCAGTGGGCGGTGGATCCGCAGGAGGCTCCGCTGCCGTCCGACGAGCCGGTGGCCTTGGACGACTACGGGACCACGAACGAGGAGCAGATCCAGGGCGAGTCGCTGTCCGGCCGCCTCGACCGGGAGGTGCCGGAGGAGCAGCCGGTGTACGGCGTGGAGGAGTCCGCCACGGCCGCCCGGCCGCCTGCCGATGACGACGACGCGCCGGCCGTCGAGCGGGTGACCGAGGAGAGCGGCCTGGGCGTGGGCTCCGACCTGGACACCGGCTACGAACGCGACCGCGGCATCGATCCGGAGTGGCAGGCCCAGCCTGAGGAGCCGTCGGGCCAGGTCTGGGACGAGCCACGGCGCGCGGGCCGCCTCGTCGCGCCGGATGAGGGGTCGCGTGCGGACGCCGAGCCCGACGAGGTGGCCACGGAGGTCGGTCCGGACGCCGGCGGCTATGCGGCCGAGGAGGCGGCGATGCGAGTCGAGCCCGAGTGAGGAGACGGCATGTCGAACGAGCACCGTGAAGACCGCGACAAGCGGCGCGAGCAGGACAAGGCCACGACCTTCGACGCCGAGCTCCACAACATGGGCGGCGACGTGGGTCCCGCCTCGATCCGCGGCTCCAACCCGGGTCCCGGGTCGAAGCCGCGTGACGACGCCGAGCCCAGGAGCGGTTACGCCGAGCCCGTGGGATACGTCGCCGGGAGGGATGACGAGTGGCCGGTGACCGCGGGGTCCGACGAGAAGGCCGTCGCCGCCCGTACCGACGAGGTCGAGGACCACGTCGCCACCTACGGCCCGAGCCCGCACCCGATGCCGGCGGAGGACCTGGAACAGCAGGGAGCGGGCGGAGACCCGGGCTTCCGCGTGCAGGGGCCGGTCGACGAGGCCGAGCAGGGGATGGTCGTCGATGATGACGGCGGCGGCGAACCGGAGGAGCCCGCCAGCGCGCTGCGCGGCGGGGAGCACATCAGCGCGGACGTCGAATGGATGCCCTCGGACGAGGAGGACGACCCGGACGGCGGCTCCGGCCGCACGGACGCCGACGACGGAGGTTACCTGCCCGGAGAGGGCACCGGGCGGCCGTATTGAAGGATGGACCTGCTCCCCCACGCCAAACGCCTCAAGAACGGCTCGTCGGGTGAAGGTCTAGAGCACGTAATTCAGGGCAGTTCGCCGGTTTTGGCAGCCTCTTGGGAGAACGTCATGACCGCAGCCGAAGCCGAGTGGGTGGCGCGACAGGCGGTGGACAGCGCGGCGTACATGAGGTTGGACGACTGGTTCCTCACCGGCCCCGAACGCGGGAACGACGCGACCAGACTCACGCCCTGGACGGAGGGCAACCTGGTGCGCCCGCTGGTGCATGGTGCTACCTACTTCGCCGAGCTCGCCGCGCGCCTGGCCGACCTCGGCGAGGACGACCTGCTGCTGTTCGCCGACTGGCGTGGCGACCCTGACGAGCGGCTCACGCCGGACGGCCCCGAGGTGGCGGCCGCGATGGCCCGGGCGGCCGAGAAGGGAGCCCTGGTCAGAGGGCTGATCTGGCGCTCGCACCTGGACGTCCTGCGCTTCAGCTCGGCCGAGAACCGGCACCTCGGCGAGGACATCGAGGCGGCCGGCGGGCAGGCGCTGCTCGACACCCGGGTGCGGCACGGCGGCTCGCACCACCAGAAGTTCGTCGTCCTGCGCCATGACCGCGGCCCGGACAGGGACGTGGCGTTCGTCGGCGGCATCGATCTGTGCCACAGCCGCCGCGACGACGCCGAGCATCTGGGTGACCCGCAGGCGGCGCCGATGCCGGGCGTGTACGGCAAACGCCCGCCCTGGCACGACGTCCAGGTGGCGATCAGCGGCCCGGCCGTGGCCGAGGTGGAGAAGACCTTCTGCGAGCGCTGGGAGGACCCCGCGCCCGAGACCCGCCAGCCGCTCAGACGGCTGCACGACCGCATGACCCGGATGGCCGACGTGCCGCCGTTACCGGAGCCCGGCCCTCCGCCACCGGCGGCCGGGACGCATGCCGTGCAGCTCCTCAGAACCTATCCCCACCTGCGCCACGCCTACCCGTTCGCGCCGGAGGGCGAGCGCAGCGTCGCCAGGGCGTACCACAAAGTGCTGGCGCGGGCGAGATCGCTGGTCTACCTGGAAGACCAGTACCTGTGGTCCACGGAGGTGATCGAACCGTTCGCCGAGGCGCTGGAGCGGGAGCCGGACCTCCGGATGATCATCGTAGTGCCGCGCCATCCCGACCAGGACGGCTGGCTGGCCGGCCCGGCCAGCTTGATCGGCAGGTCGGAGGCGCTGGCCAGGCTGATGCACGCGGGTGACGGCCGGGTCGCGATCTACGATCTGGAGAACCACCGGGGCACGCCGGTGTACGTGCATGCCAAGGTCTGCGTCGTCGACGACGTGTGGGCGAACGTCGGCTCCGACAACGTGAACCTGCGCTCATGGACGTTCGACTCCGAACTGAGCTGCGCCGTGCTCGACGCGGAGCCCGACCCGCGCCTGCCCTCGGGAGCCCGCAGGTTCGCCAGGGAACTCCGGCTCACGCTCGCCGCCGAGCACCTGGACCGCGACCCTGCCGACATGGACGATCTGTGCGACCCGGAGAGCGCGTTCGAGGCGTTCGCCGAGTCTGCCGCGCGGCTCGAGGCCTGGCACCAGGGCGGCTGCCGGGGATCCCGCCCGCCGGGCCGGCTGCGCCCGCATCCACGGCCCGGTCTCGGCCGCGTCCGCCGGGCGATGGCCATGCCGCTGTACCGGATCGTCGTGGACCCCGACGGGCGGCCCCCGCGTTTACGCAGATCGAACGAGTTCTGAGCGCTGCCGCTCGCGCCGGTACAGGATCGCCCGGGCGGCCATGACGACGCAGCCGACGCCGAGCAGCACGCCCCAGAGCACATCGGTGAGGAAATGCATGCCGCGGTACAAGCGCGAGAAACCGACAGCGACCGGAGCGGCGATTCCCAGCGCCCAGATCAGCACCTGGAGCACCCTGTTGCGGACATGCGTGGTCAGGACGAGCGCCATCCCGCAGTAGAACGCGACGGCGGCGCTGACGTGCCCGGACGGGAAGCTGGAGGTGGGCGGGGCCTGGTCGATGTGCGGCACGGGCGGCCGGTGCCGGCCGACGGGCGCGGAGATCGCCAGGAAGATGAGGGACTGGCTCCAGACGGCCACGATGAGGAAGATCGGTTCGCGCCGACGCCGGTACACCAGTCTGAAGACGATCGCGGCGATCACTGTGAGCGCCACGATGTACGGGGTGTCCGACAGGCTGCTGCCGACATCGGTGAGCGTGTTCCACAGCGAGGTCCGGTCGGCGGCCAGGCTCCGGCTCACCGACGTCTCACGGGTGGGCCAGGCGAGGATCGCCCTGCCCACGCCGTACGTCACTCCGGCCATCAGGAGCATGGGCAGCAAGATCGATAACGCGTAGTGCTTCACGTGCTCAGTTCCGCTCATTGATGGCCTTCACCAACTCGGGTTCCACTCCCTCGACCGGCGGCGAGGCGGGCCTGCGTCCCTGCTCGCGCCGCCACGTCTCAAATGCCGCCGCCGTCGCGGCGATCACGGCCGCGCCCAGCACGATCCCTGCGGCCACATCGCTCACCCAGTGCACGCCGAGCGCGATCCTCGTGTAGCCGACCGACAACACCAGGAAGCAGGCGACAGCCCATGCCGCAACCCGCCCCCACCGAGGCAGCATGGGCAGGACAAGAAGGACGATCACTCCCGCGCCGAGCGTCACGTTCACCGTGTGGCCCGACGGGAAGGAGTCGCCCGGCGCCAGCGCGACGGGGTCCGGCAGGTGGGGTCTGGCCCGGGCCACGATGATCTTGAGCGCCAAGCCGAGCAGCCCGCCCACGGTCACGGTGGTGACCGCCCAGGCGGCCAGCCTCGGCGCGCCCTTGTACAGCAGCCAGGCGGCGTACGCGATGACCGCGAATCGCCACGTCCACGGCCCGAACAGATCCGTCCACACAAGGAGGAACCACGTCACGCCGGGATGGGCGAGCGCGTATTCGTGCAGATTCCGCGCGGCCTGCGCGTCCAGTCCGTCGACGGGCATCTTGGCCACGACGAGCAGCAGGCTGAACGGGATCATGATCAGTGCCGCCGCCAGGCCGGCGACCGTCAGCCGAAATCCCAGTCCACGGTGGCCGTGCCCTTGGCGCCCATTGCCGCTACGCATTTGCGCACGGCTACCCCGGACGAGGGGATCGATTCCTCCGGCTGAAATCGGGCGCCGAGGGTAGTCCGGAAGGCGTGTCCTCCATCGTGGCTGTCGTCGCGCACACCAAGAAGCTCCTCAGCTCAGGCGTGGACAGACTGCGGATGCTCATCGCCGAAGAAGGCTTCGGCCACCTCTGGCACGAGGTGCCCACGAGCTAGAAGGCGCCCAAGAACGTCCGCCGAGCCCTCATGAGGCCATGCTCGCAGGCGAAGACCACCGCCTGCGCGCGGCTGGACCAGCCCGAGCTTCGTCATGGCCCCGGTTGGGATGGGTCTTGACCGCCGATGCGCTCACCGTCAGGTGGTCCGCGATCTCCTTGTCGGCTCCGGACATCCCGGTCGACGAGCAGGAACCGCTGAGCGGTGCCTTCATCGCCGCAAGCTCCGGATCGTGCAGGTCAAGGCCGGAGCATGCAGCGCGCCGACCGTTGACCGTCCGGCGTTCCCGGTGCTAGCGTCGACACGGTTTTTCTATAATCATAGAAAAAAGATCCCCGTTTCCGTCCTCCCCGCTCTTGGTGTGGTGGCGGTGAGGGCGCAACTGGAGGGGTAACCACGTGGCGACGACACCTCACACCACAAGCCCGCTGCTGCACAGCGGCCCGGCCGGTGCAGCGGCGCTGGCCGAGCAACTGCAGACCGCCGTCGTGGAGATGGCTCGCTGGATGGACGAGTACGGGGACTTCAGCCCGCATCCTTCCTTGGACGTCGAGGTGGGCAGGCTGGAGCGGGCCACCGAGGAGCTGCGCGCCCGGTTGCGGGACAACTATCCGTTCTTCCACCCCCGCTACGTCGGGCAGATGCTCAAGCCACCACACCCCGCAGCGGTGATCGGCTACGTCACCGCGATGCTGATCAACCCGAACAACCATGCCCTCGACGGCGGGCCGGCCACCGCGCGGATGGAAAAGGAGGTCGTGGCACAGCTGGCGACCATGTTCGGCTTCGACCAGCACCTGGGCCACCTGACCAGCAGCGGCACCATCGCCAACCTCGAGGCGCTGTTCGTCGCCCGCGAGACGCACCCGGGCAAGGCGGTGGCCTACAGCGCCGACGCGCACTACACCCACTCCCGCATGTGCCACCTGCTGGGTGTGGAGGGCACGGCGGTCCCGACGATCGCTGACGGCACGATGGACCTGCAGGCCTTGGAGGAGCTGCTGCGCACCGGGGCCGTCGGCACCGTGGTGGCCACCACCGGCACGACCGGACTGGGAGCGATCGACCCCGTCCACGACATCGTCGCGCTGTGCCGGCACTATGGGGCCAGGGTGCACGTCGACGCAGCCTACGGCGGGTTCTTCCGCCTCATCGCCGACGACAGCGCCGACGGTGTGGCCGCCGCCCCCTTCGCCGCCGTCGCCGAGTGCGACTCGGTCGTCATCGACCCGCACAAGCACGGCTTGCAGCCCTATGGCTGCGGCGCGGTCCTGTTCAAGGACCCCGGCGCGGCGCGGCATTACCTGCACGAGTCGCCTTACACCTACTTCACCTCCGAGGAACTGCACCTGGGTGAGATCTCCCTGGAGTGCTCCCGCGCCGGCGCGGCGGCCGCCGCCCTGTGGCTGACATTGCGGCTGCTACCGCTGACACCGGACGGCCTGGGCGCGGCGCTGCGCCCCGGCAGGCGAGCGGCGTTGGCCTGGGCCGAGCGCATCAGGGCCGGCGAGCAGCTGAGCCTGTACCAGCACCCGCAGCTGGACATCCTCACCTACTACCCCACCCGTGACCGCTTGTCCGAGGTGGACCGGGCCAGCGCCCACGTCATGACGCGGGGCATGCATCTGCCTCCGGCACAGTCGCTGTTCGTGGCGACCTACACGGTCGATGCCGCCGCGCTGGCCGCGCGCGGGCACCGGGTGGCCGCCGACGTGCCGCACGGCCGCATCCTCCGCAGTGTGCTGATGAAGCCCGAGACCGAGCAGCAGGTGCCGTCCCTGCACGAGCACGTCCTCGACCTGCTGGCCGACAGCGGCACCTAGCAGCAGCCTGCACAGATCCCCAGCCGACCGACGAAGGGAGCAGTCGTGCCGAAGGTCGTCGACCACGACCGGCGCCGGGTGGAATTCATCGAGGCCGCCTGGCGCACCATCGCCCGCACCGGATGGGACTCGGCCACCATGGCCGCCATCGCCGCCGAAGCCGGCTTCTCCAACGGAGCGCTCAAACCGTACTTCGCGACCAAGGACGACCTGTTTGCGGCCGCCTTCGACCACATCTACGTCCAGACCGGCCGCCGCATGGCCGCGGCCACTTCCGGCAAGCACGGCCTGACAGCCCTGCGCGCTTATTGCCAGGAGATCCTGCCACTGGATGGAACCACCCGGGACGAGGCCCGCATCGTCATCCCTTTTTGGCATAAAGCTCTCACAAGTCCCCTCCTGGCCGCACGGCACGAGCACGCCATGCGGGAGTGGCGCGAACAACTCCAGCGCTACCTCATCGAAGCCCGAGAGGCCGGCGAGGTGCGCACCCCGATCTCCGACGAACACATCATCGGGCACCTGCTCACCGCGCTGCTCGGCGCGCAGGTCACCGCGACCCTCATGCCCACCTCGGAGACCGCCCAGACCCTCACCGCACAGCTCGACAGTTTCCTCACCCTGCTCAAGGCCCCTTGACCCAACTGTTGTGTTGCCGAGCTCTGAGCGGGCGCAGGGCAGGGCTGACGTCACGAGGAGATGCGCTCGGGGGCGAACCTTCCGCCGACCGGGACACGGCGTATTGCGGGTCGGCTCCGGCGGTGAGCTCCAGCACCGGGCGGGAGATGTCGAAGGACCAGTAGGTCCACTTTCAGTGGGAGGGGCATGGCAGTCAGCCCTCTGCGAGGCCGGCCGCGGCGGGAATCGGGCCGCCGCCGTCGGGGATCCAGCGGCCCGAGTCGCGCCATTTGACGGCTTCGTGGAAGCCGTGGGTGGCGGCGAACCCCTGGAACCAGCGGCCTTCGGGCGAGTGCCGGGTGATGCCGTCGAACAGCGTGGCCAGGATCTGCGTGCCGTGCAGGCCCATGTTGTCCGCTTGGCGCGCTCGGCGCCCAGCCGGTACACCCACATCGCCGTCGTCGGACAGCCCCACACTCGCGCGGGCATGCAGCCGATCCGGGCGTCACCTCCGCCATCACCACCAGATCGCACGACAGGGCGATGTCGCTGCCCCCGGCGACCGCCCGGCTGACCATGTCACCTCGTCCATTCACCGTCAGCTCTGACTGTAGGGGGAGCGTCTCACAGTCAACATTGACTGTGAAGAGCTTGCGGGACGTCGGACAGCAGATTGCGAGCGCCATCCCCCGGCGGTCGATGCCGGTCGGCACACCGAACGCCTTGCGGGCCGGACGTGGTGGAGCCAGGGATGGCAGTCGGCGTTGTCGCCGGTGCTGCCATCCCTGGCAGTCCGGTCAGGCGGCGGGCTCGGATTGGATCGTGGCGTCGTCACCTCCTCTGGGGCGTGGGACCACGGCGATGTGCGGGCGGCCGGTCAAGGGATGCGGGCCGACGTGAGCGCGTACCCCGAAGACCCCCTCGATGAAGTCAGGCGTCAGCACCTCCAAGGGCGGGCCCTGCCCGGCGAAGGCGTTGACGCCGCCGGCGGCCTTGATCACATCGTCGTAGATGCCGCCGGTCATCACGGCGGGCAGGCCGTTGGCATTCATCATGGCCATGCCGGGATAAGCGATGAGCACGTTCTTGGCGGGCCGGCCCGCGACCCGCGCCCGTACGGCCTCGATGCGGGCGCGCAGTCCGCGGTGGCCCGCACCGCGGACGACTGGATCGGTGCCGGGCTGATGACCTCCGCCGAGAAGAATGCGGTGGTGTCCGCGGCTGCCAGAGCCAGGCTCCGCCGGTAGCGGCCGTAACCGCACCGGTTTCGCTCAGGAACCGGGGACCAGCAGCGCGTCGAGCAGGACCTCGACACGCGCCCGCAGCTCCTCCCGCCGCTGCCTCCTGCCCGCGAGCTGCCGGAGCAGCCCCTGCTGGAACGATGGTGGCAGGTGGGCGGCACCTGCCCAGCGCGGCGGAGGTCACGGCCGCGCGATACTCCAGCTCCGCTCACCGAGGTGATCTGCTGGGCCGATCGCGCTCTCGGCGGACCGTCGGCTTCCTTCCCTTGATGGTGCTCCGCCGCAGAGCCCTGATCACCTCGTCGGCGGCGTCTTCGGGCACCTCGACCAGAGAGAAACGGTCAGCGATCTCGATCGTCCCGATGTCACGCCCACTCATGCGGGATTCGCCCGCGATCGCACCGACCAGATCCTGTGGCCGCACTCCGGCCGCGCGACCAAGACCGAAGAACAGGCGGGTCATTCCCCTCGCGGGCATGCCGCCGCGCCGCTCCCGGCCTCCGGCCACCTCACGACGTCCCTGCCTGTCCGCCCCGGTTCGCAGGACGACCTCGGGAATCTCCTCCTCGTCCGCCACGGCCCCACCGGACTCATGCGCGAGCTTCACCGCGGCGAGGGCCACCTCCATGATCTCGAACTCATCCGTGAGCGACTCCACCACGACGCGGAAGGGCTCCAGGTCGTCTTGGAGAACGCTCTCCTCCAGGGCGGCCCGGGTCAGCTCCAGGCGGCGCGCGCGCAGGTCGGCGACGGTCGGCAGCCTTTCCACGCCGATCCGCTGTCCCGTCACCCGCTCTATCGCCTTGAGCATTCGATGCTCACGCGGCTCGGCCAGGGTGAGAGCGACCCCCTCCCGGCCGGCCCGGCCCACCCTGCCGATGCGGTGGACGTACGACTCGGGTGCGGAGGGGACGTCGTAGTTGACGACGTGAGAGAGTTGCTCGATGTCGAGGCCACGCGCGGCCACATCGGTCGCGACGAGCAGCTCCGCCGTCCCGCTCCGCAGCCGCCCCATCACGCGATCGCGCTGCTCCTGGTCCATCCCCCCGTGCAGCCCCTCGGCACGGTAGCCGCGGCCGTTCAAGGTCTCACTGAGCCGGTCCACCTCCTCACGGGTGCGGCAGAAGACGATCGCGGCTGCGGGCGCTTCCACATCCAGCAGGCGCCCGAGCGCCGCAGGCTTGTGCGCCCGGGCGACGACATAGGCGCTCTGCCGCACCAACGGTGGCTCTCCCCGTGCCGCCGCCTCTCGCCCTATCTCGATCCGTACCGGGTCGTGCAGGTGACGGCGAGCGATCCCGGCGATGCGCGGCGGGACCGTCGCCGAGAAGAGCACCGTCTGGCGATCGTCCGGAGTCGCCTGGAAGATCGCCTCGATGTCATCGGCGAACCCCATGTCGAGCATCTCGTCCGCCTCGTCCAGCACGACGGTCTGCACGCCACCCAGGCGAAGCGTCTCCCGGCTGATGTGGTCGAGTGCGCGTCCAGGGGTCGCGACCACGACATCGATCCCGCGTTTGAGCGCCTGCAGTTGGCGGCCGATCGGTGCCCCACCGTAGATCGGGAGGACGCGGGTGCCCATGTTGCGGCCGTAGCGATGAAAGGCCTCCGAAACCTGGATGGCCAGCTCTCGTGTGGGCACGAGCACGAGCGCCACCGGCTCACCGTCGGTGGTCTGGGGCATGCGCTGGAGCACCGGCAGGGCGAACGCCGCCGTCTTCCCCGTACCGGTCGCAGCCTGCCCGAGCAGGTCGCGGCCCTCCAGCAACGGCGGGATCGCCTCGCATTGGATCGGGGTGGGCTCTTCGTATCCCAGATCGGACAGCGCGCGTAGAAGCTCGGGCCGCAGCCCCAGGTCGGCGAAGCTCGACGCACCATCAGACGTGTTCAAGGTCATCGTCGGCGCCTCCTCCAGCGCCCCCTACCTCCAGACGCAGCCGGAAAACGCACTCCCTCTGCCGCATCTGTTCGCCGCCTGGATCCCGCCTGCCGGACGGCACCCTGGTCACGATCCACGCGGCAGGTGAGCCGGGGTGGTTCTTCCGCTGGGCCACGCCACTGCTGGCCGGCCAGGTGCGGGCGAGCACCACCGCCGACCTGGCGCGCGCCTGCGCGCTCGCCTGGAACACTGACGAGCTACCCGTTCGCAAGTTCGGCCAGTAGCTCCTGCGTCCGCTCGGCCGCGACATGCCGCCAGTCGATGCCGGTCTTCTCCGACAGGTAGGCGGCCAGCGCGGGCTGACCGTTGGCGCCGATCTCGACCAGCCGGAACGTTTCTCTTCGCCGGCCAACGCGATCTGATCAGCGAGCCCGTCGCGGGAACGACAGACCCGCCCGATCGAGGTGATCGGCGGGATGCGGGGACGGCTGGCGCGGTAGGTCGTCGGCCTGGAGTGGTAGCGCGCCGCCGCCATGGCCGCCGCCCGCAATATGGAGGTGTCCGGGCACCCCCGCGCCGGGCCTGCACCCGCACGCCGTTGCTGGCCACGCCAAGCCGTCAGGGCTGACGAGTTTGCAACCTCCAGGAATTTGTTCGATCTTCTGGTCGCCGAGCTGACTGCGCCGAGGAGATGTTGATGCTGACCTTCGACGGCAAGGGCGTGGTGATGCGGCCCGCGGCGTTACGCCCAGCCCCCGCACGGCCGCCGCAGCCCACCGGCATACCTTCCGCACCCGCCTGGCCTCGGGTGAAAAGCAAGCCCGTAAGCGCATGGCCACCTTGGCGGTGGTCCACGACGCCGCCCCCGCCCCGCGTCGTCCGCACGATGTGATCAGTCTGGGCGCGCGCACCGGGGAGCGGCCGGTGCGGGCCGGGCCGGGCTTCTTCCACGCCCCCGACGCACGCGGCTCTGGGATCACGCGTTTGCGTGTCCCGGTTTGACCAGGCCCGTCTCGTAGGCGAAGACGGCGACTTGGGTGCGGTCGCGCAGCTGGAGCTTGTTCAGGATGCGGCCCACGTGAGTCTTGACGGTCTGTTCCGCGAGGACGAGCCGGCCCGCGATCTCCGCGTTCGACAGGCCGTGGGCGATGAGGGCGACGACCTCGGTCTCGCGTTCGGTGAGCTCGCCGGCGCGGGCCTGGGCCGGGGGCCGCGGGGTGCCGCCCAGCCGGGAGAACTCCGCGATGAGTCGCCTGGTGATGTTCGGGGAGAGCAGGGCCTCGCCCGCGGCCACGACGCGTACGGCCTCGGCGAGCTGGACACCCGAGGCGTCCTTGAGCAGGAATCCGCTGGCGCCCGCCCGCAGCGCCTCGTACACGTATTCGTCGAGGTCGAAGGTCGTCAGGATGAGGACCTTGGTGGCGAGGCCGGGATCCGCGGTGATGCGGCGAGCGGCCTCGATGCCGTTCAGCCCGGGCATCCGGATGTCCATCACGATCACGTCGGGGTGCAGGTCGGCGGCCTTGGCGACGGCGTCGGCGCCGTCCTCGGCCAGGCCCACGACCTGGATGCCGGGCTGGGCGTTGAGAAGGACGGAGAAACCCTCGCGGACCATGGCCTGGTCATCGGCGATGAGCACGCGGATCGTCACGTGTGGCCTTCCTTCGCGGTCGTGGCGGTGTCCACGGGCACCGGGAGCAGGACGGAGACCTCATAGCCACCGCCGGGCGTGGGACCGGCGGCCAGTTCGCCGCCGAGCATCGCGGCACGTTCACGCATGCCCATGATGCCGTGACCGGCGCCGGGCGAGGGCTTGGTCTTGTCACGGGAGGGGCCGTTGAGCACCCGCAGCCGCAGCGTGGAGAGCGCGTAGACGATCTCGACGCGGACCGTGGAGCCGGGCGCGTGGCGCAGCGCATTGCTCAGAGCCTCCTGGACGATGCGGAAGCCCGACAGTTCCACACCCGGTGGCAGCGGGCGGGCCGTACCCGAGACGTCCAGCTCAACGCGCAGGCCGGCGGAGCGCACGTTGTCGACGACGTTGCCGAGCTGGTGCAGGGTGGGCTGGGGGCCGCCGGGCGGCAGGGAGTCATCGGCGCTCTCCGCGCGCAGGACCCCCAGGACGTGGCGCAGCTCGGTGAGGGCTTCGAGGGCGTTCTGGCGGATGACGGCGAAGGCGGTGACCAGTTCTTCGGGGGGATCCTCGACGCGGTAGGGCGCGGCGTCGGCCTGGATGGAGATGACGGACATGTGGTGGGCGACCACATCATGCAGTTCGCGCGCGATCCGGGCACGCTCCTCCAGCAGGGCCCGGCGCCCCCTCTCCGCGATGGTGGCCGCCTGCTGCTCCTGGAGCCGCTGCCGTGTCTCCCGGAGGCTGCGTGCCGAGGTGCCGAGGAACACGGCGACCGCGAAAATCACCGCGGGAGTCAGCGGGTCTTCCCAGAGCAGGTCTCCGCCCGGCCATTGCATACCGCCGGCCAGCAAGCCGCTGAGCAGCAGCGTCTCGACGGCGACCCGGGGCCGGTTGCGCAGCGCCACCAGGAACAGCACCCCGGCATGGACGAACCATGGCCACGGCTGGCCGATGAACGTGGGCGAGTAGGGCGTCGCGGCGGTGCCGGCCAGGAACGCCATCGACAGCCACCACGCCGGCACCGGCCAGCGCAGTGCCGACACCAGGATCACCGCGTGGGCGATCGCGAACGGCGCGGCCTCGGTGCCCTCGGCTGTCGCGGCGAGGAGGACGGCGGCCAGCACGATCAGCACGTGTGGCAGCCATTTCAGCGGCCGCGGCCCGGCCATGGGCGGCAGCGGCTGGCGGGCCGACGTGAGCAGATCCGCTCGTACGCCCCGCAGCACGGCACCCATCGCGTCGGCCCTGTCCACGTGGACGATCCTAGACATGGGACGGCTCCTCGCAGGCGTTTCGCGCTCCGCCCTTCGAGGGACGGCCGGCCCGGCCGCGCTCGGCCGCGCCGAACGCGGCCTGGCACACGGCCAGCGCGATCGCGAAGACCGGCAGCCAGCCGAGCCGGGCCAGGACCCAGCCGAGATCGTCCGGCCTGGTGTGCAGGCCCGGCAGCGGGCCGGACAACAGCCCCATGGCGGTGACCGCGAGCATCGCCGTCTGGTGCCAGAGGAAGATCGTCATGGCGGAGAGGTTGGCCGCGGCCACGGCCGCCCAGACCATCGGCCGGGTCATCATCCGGCGCAACGGCTCGCGCAGCAGCAGAGCCAGTCCGCATTGGGCCAGGCCGAAGGCGACGGCCGCCAGGGTGGGCGGGTTGAGATTGGAGACCGGCGCGCCGGGCACCCCGACCATGGACGCCGGGTATCCGCCCCAGATGACGAGGCCTGCGGCGGCGACCCCGCCGATGATCAGCAGCGGACCCGAGCGGCGGGTGTCGAACCGGCCCCGCGCCCACGCCGCGCCCAGCGCGTACGGCACCAGCCAGCCGGCCACCACGTTCACCCAGCCGAGCCAGGCCGGACCTCCAAGACCGAAGCGGACCACGTCGACAGCGGCGACCACGGCGAGCGGCCACAGCGGGCCGACCCGTAAGACCATCGGGGTCAAAGCCGTGAGCAGTGCGAACACCAGCAGGAACCACAGGGGCGACAGGACCAGGGTCAGCAGCGTGCGCACCGTCTCAAGGGGTGTGCCGGACAAGAGCATGACGACGGCCGTCACCGCCCACACACCGAGGATCACGACGACAGGCCGGAACAACCGGGCCAGCCGCCCGCCGAGCCACCGGCCGTACCCCACACCGCGCCGGCGGGAGGCCTGGTAGCCCTTCGCGGCGACGTGCCCGCCGACCAGGAAGAACACGGCGAGGGTCTGGAAGATCCAGGAGAGCGGGGCGAGCCAGGGCATGTACTGCAGCGGGCTCGCCCCCTGCAGAGAACCCCGACCGGCCTCGACCACGGCGCTGACCAGCCAGTGGCCGAATATCACGCCGAGGATCGCCAGGGCTCGCAGAGCATCGACGGCCCGGTCGCGATCAGATGGGGTCCGGGCGTCGACGCGCCGCGTCAGTTCCCGCAACCCCGGCATCGGGCGGCGACCGGCTCGGACGGGACGATACGACTGGGCGGTCACCGGGTTACCTCCCGGTCGTGCCCCAGGGCGATACGCGCCAGGTTCGCCACCGATGCCGAGCCGGGCGCGAGATAGTCGCCGTGGCCGCCGTCGCCCGCGGCGAACAGCCGGGCGCCGAAGCCACCCGAGACCGGATCGGCGCCGAAGCCGATGGTCGTGCCGAAAACGGGCAGGCTCAGGTGCGGCACGCCGCCGATCCAGTCCCGCGCTCCCCGCCCCGCCCACACCCGCGCGGCGGTGCCCAATCCCGCCGCCGTGTCCGCGCCGGTGCCGGGGCTGCCGAACATGGCGATGTCGGCGACGGCCAGGCCGGCGGCGGCGCGGCCGCACACCACCGAGCCGTAGGAGTGGCACAGCAGCGAGACCTGCGCGGCCGGGTTCGCCCGGCGCACCGAGACGACGAACGCACGCAGCGCACGCGCGCCGTCTTCTGCCCGGCCCGTCGTGACCGCGTCGGTGCTGATCAGCCGGGGTGGTGTGTAGCCGAGCCAGGCCACGACGGCGACCTCGGCGGCCGGGTCCAGGCGGCGGATCTGCTCCTCCAGCGAGCGGGCCGCCCAGCCGAGCCTGGCGTGCGGCTTCGGGGTACGGGCGTCGTAGGTGTCCAGGGTGGTGTCCGAACCGGGCACCAGAACCGATATCCGCCGGGCGGTCGCCAGGTCGCCCAGGACCTCGACGGCCCGGCCCTCGCCGCGGGCGTCGAAGGACAGGAACGTCCGGGCGGAGCCGGCCATGGCCCGCAGGGCCTCTGCCCGCCGGTGGTCCCCGCCCTGCTCGGCCATGCGCGCGGCCTGGATGATGTTGGCCCGGTTTGCCGCGTACCGGGTCTCGAGGGTGCCGGCCGACAGGACGGGCAGCATCGCCGGGACGGGGGCCGGGACGCCCGCCCGGGCCGCGGCCGAAACCGGTGCGCACAGCGCGGTGATCACCAGCCCGGCCAGCGCACCGCGCCACAGCCGGGTACCGCGGCCTGGGATCCACATGTCGCACCTTCCCTTCCAGAGGTTGACCTGGACAGGAAGTTACGAAGAGGCGCAGGTAATCAGCGTCCCGCTGTGGAGCCCACTTCCGGATGTAGCTCTCAGGTACTGCGGGTATCGGTCCTACCGCGTCGAGGCCCGCAGCGCCGTGCATCCCCTCCGTCGAGAGTGAAGGCGACGTGGATCCGGGCACCTCGGCGCGACACACGATGGCACGGCGGATGGCACACAGGCGGAACGCCTTCGGGGTGTATCCCTTCACTTCGACCTAAGGGCACCATCATGACGGCGCGATTGCGTCCCGTGACGCCGCGCCATCCTGCTCGGCCACCTCGCGAGCCACCGGATCGGTCACCGTGAACAATCCCGGCCCCTCTTCCCGCGCCCAGCCGCGTTCCACCAGCCGCTTCAGCTTGGACCGCAGCCCCTCCCGCTTGGCAGCCTCATCCGGCAATCCCATCGCCACCGCGATCTGCCCGGCACGCATCGCCGCACCGGCATCGGCCATGATCTCCACCACGTCCCGGCAGGCGCGCGGCAGCACCCCCGCCTTCATGCCCGCCGCCACGGCGGCACCGTCACCGCACCCAGCACCGGCGGCCGAACCGGCGCTTCACCCGCCCCGGCGAGGCCGGCCTGTCCTTCGGGCTCATCGAGCGGCCGGGCTGCTTCGCCCAGATCTCCTCCACGGTCTCCCGCGTGATCGTCAGCCGTGACAACCGGTCCTGCTCGTCCTCCAGCTGTGACGCCGGCGCGGCGATCTGCTCGTGGGTTTCCTTGATCCGTTGCCGGACCACGGCTTCACGCCGCGCCAGTTCCCCCAGCAACGAGCCCATCGTCACCACCGCCTCACACCTTTGCACTCACAGTAAAAGGCGGTTCCCGGACCAAACAGTCACGTCCGCAAAGGCCAGGTCAGACACTCACTGCAACAGAGCTACACCCTCGGATGAGCCGGACGTGTCGAACCGGACCTGCGGGGCAGCAGGGGAGCATGGCTGGGATAGCGCTACGGAGCATGGCTTTCAACGATCACGCGGTGATCCCGCACGAGCATTCCCACGAGGCCGGCGACGTCTCACCGCATCTGCAGTGGGCCGGCGTACCGGACGGGACGGCCGAGCTGGCGTTGCTGTGTGAGGATCCGGACGCCCCCGGCGGCACCTTCACCCACTGGCTGGTCGCCGGCATCCCGCCGGACACCACGGAGCTGGACGCGGGGGCCGAGCTGAAGGGGTTCGTCGCCGGCCGCAATGACTTCGGCAGTCAGGGGTACGGCGGCCCGCATCCGCCGCCGGGCGACGACCATCGTTACTTCTTCCGCCTCTACGCCCTGTCCGAGCCGACCGGCCTGGCGGACGGTTTCTCGACCGCGGACCTCCAGCGCGCGATCGAGGGAAAGGTGCTGGCCTCCGGCACGCTGGTCGGCACCTACGGCCGGTGACCGGGGCGCCCACGGGCGACGCTCAGCACGCCGGCGCGCGGGCGACGTAGCCTTTGCCGCAGGTGACAGGCGCACGGCCGCCGCCATGCCGATCCCGGCTACCTGGAGTCGGTCGGCAGGGTGGAGCGCAAGCCGGCCGCCTGAGCCCGCCGTAGCAGCAGGTGCATGAGGCCGCCCGCCACCAGGCCCCAGAAGGCCGAGCCGACGCTCAGCCAGCTCACGCCCGAGGCGGTGACCGCGAAGGTGACGACCGCGCCCTCTCTGCCGTGGGCCTCGGTGAAGGCGGACGAGAGCGCGGAGCCGAGCGCGCCGAACAGGGCGAGCCCGGCCACCGCGGTCACCAGGACGGGCGGCGACAGCAGGACCAGGGCGGCGGCCGCGCTGGACAGCAGGCCGAGACCGATCATGGAGACGCCCGCCGTGACCGAGGCGATCCACCGGCGGGAGGGGTCCGGTGCCGCCTCGGGTGAGGCGGCCAGCGCGGCGGTGATGGCGGCCAGGTTGATGGCGTGCCCGCCGAAGGGCCCGCCGAGCGCCGAGGCCGCCCCCGTCGCCAGCAGCACCCCGCGCAGCGGCGGGCGGTAGCCGTACCCGGAAAGGACGGCCATGCCGGGGACGTTCTGGGCGGCCATCGTGACCAGGAACAGCGGCACGCCGATGCCCACCACCGCGGAGAGGCTGAAGGCGGGCAGTGTGATCTCGACCACCGGCACCAGGCTGAGGTCTCCGGGAGAGTAGGCGATCGCGATGACCGCCGCCGCGGTCGCCAGCGCCCCCGGCACCGCCCACGTGCGGGCGAAGCGGTAGAGCAGCGCCCAGACCAGGATGACCGGACCGGCCAGGTACGGCACGTCGAGCATGGCTTGGACCGGCGCGAGACACAGCTTGAGCAGCACCCCGGCGAGCATCGCGGCGGCGATCGGGCCGGGGATCGCCGCGATGGCGCGGCTCAGCCACGGGATCAGACCCGCCGCCATGATGAGCAGCCCGCAGACGACGAACGCGCCCACCGCCTCTGCGAACCGGGCGTCCGCGGTCAGCAGGAGCGCGGCACCGGGAGTGGACCACGCGATCGCGATGGGCATCCGGTACCGCAGGCCCAGCACGATCGAGACGGCCCCGACGGCGACGCAGAGCGCCATCAGCCCGGAGGCGGCCTGCCGTTCGTCGGCCCCGACGGCCCGTAACCCGGCGAGGACGACGGTGAAGGAGCTGGCGAAGCCGACCAGCGCGGTCACCACTCCGGCGATGATGGGCTGCGTTCGTTCCATATATGGAACACTACACGGATCGGGCAGGATGGTCTCATGACAGCCGTGAGCGGTGACCCGCGTGAGGTCGGCAGGAAGGTGCGCCGGCTCCGGCAGGAGCGTGGGATCTCGCTGTCAGAACTGGCCAGGCGAGCCGGAGTGGGCAAGGCCACGCTGTCCGGCCTGGAGACGGGTGTCCGCAACCCGACCCTCGAGACGCTGTGGGCTGTCACGGCGCAGCTCGGCGTGCCCATCGCGGCCGTCCTCGACACCGGCCCCGCCGCGCCGGTGCTGGTGCGCGGCACGGCGGTCGAGGCCACGCTGCTGGAGGTGTTCGACGACGCGGGCGTGACCTACGAGCTCTACCGGATACGGGTGCCGCCGGGCGCCACGCAGACGTCACCCGCCCACCACAACGGCGTGACCGAGCACATCACCGTCTTCTCCGGCACGCTCAGCGCGGGTCCGCTCGACGCGCCGCTGGTGGCGGGCCCCGGCGGCTACCTCAGCTGGCGGTCCGACGTGCCGCATGGCTACGCGGCCGTGGGTGCCGAGCCGGTCCTCGCGTCGCTGCTCATCCGCTACCCGGCCACCAGCTGACCGTCGTTCACCAGCCACAGCCCGCCGTCGGCCACCACCCGGCTTGATCGTTTCGCGGACAGCGAGACGGCCTTGGACTGATCGCGCACGGTGCTGAGTCGCTGCCGATCGCTCCAAGCATGTCGAGTCCACGATGGTGCTGTCCCGGTTCGGGTTCGCCGGCGTGGGGGTGGCCACTAGACTCGACGGCCGTGGCGGACACTCAGTACGAAGACCTGTTGCGGCTGGCACTCACCTCTGGGACGGCCAAAGCCGATCGGACCGGCACCGGCACCCGAAGTGTCTTCGGGCACCAACTACGCTACGACCTCTCACAGGGGTTCCCGCTGGTCACCACCAAAAAGGTGCACCTCAGGTCCATCGTGTACGAGCTGCTGTGGTTCCTGAGCGGCAGCTCGAACGTCGGCTGGCTGCGTGAACACGGCGTCACCATCTGGGACGAATGGGCCGACGCGAACGGCGAACTCGGGCCCATCTACGGCGCGCAGTGGCGCAGCTGGCCCACCCCGGACGGCGGGCACATCGACCAGATCAGCGAGGTTCTCGACACTCTGCGCCGCGACCCGGACTCCCGTCGGATGATCGTCTCCGCTTGGAACGTCGCCGAGCTGACCAAGATGGCACTCGCGCCATGTCACGCCTTCTTCCAGTTCTACGTCGCCGACGGCAAGCTCTCCTGCCAGTTGTACCAGCGCAGCGCGGACCTGTTCCTCGGCGTGCCGTTCAACATCGCGAGCTACGCCCTGCTCACGCACATGGTGGCGCAGCAGTCCGGCCTCAAGCCGGGCGACTTCATCTGGACCGGCGGCGACTGCCACATCTACGACAACCACGTCAAGCAGGTGACCGAGCAGCTCTCGCGTACGCCGTTCGAGTTCCCCGAGCTGCGTCTGCGCCGAGCCGACTCACTTTTCGACTACGCCTACTCCGATGTGGAAGTGCTCGGCTACCAGCACCATCCGGCCATCAAAGCTCCGGTCGCGGTGTGAACGTCGGGCTGATCTGGGCGCAGACACTCGATGGCGTGATCGGCGCGGACAACGCGATTCCGTGGCGACTGCCTGAGGACATGGCGCATTTCAAGGCGACCACCCTCGGCCATTCAGTGGTGATGGGACGCAAGACGTGGGATTCACTGCCTTCGCGATTCCGCCCGCTATCCGGCAGGCGCAACATCGTGGTGACTCGCGATCCGCATTGGGTGGCCGAAGGCGCGGAACGTGCCGGGTCCATCGCCAGGGCCCTGGAACTCGCAACCGAGCCGTTGGAGCCGACCGCCTCTGCTACGGCATGGGTGATCGGCGGCGGGGAGATCTACCGTGCGGCCTTGGCATATGCCACGACGCTCTGGGTGACTGAAGTCGATACGACGGTGGACGGCGACACCTACGCCCCGATACCGGACCCGGGGTGGGAAGTCGCCGAGGACAGAGGCTGGCAGTCCTCGTCGTCCGGGCTGTGCTACCGCATCCGCAGATACACGCGGTGATGCGGCAGCCCTTCCTTGTCCGATGCCGTGACGGCCGGCTCCTTGCGGACCGCTTCCTCGTTGCGCGGGGAGGAGCGTTCTTCGCACCGGCGGCACCGGGCAGAGGCGAACGGTGTTCCAGTCAGCGAATGCGTCGCCCTGTTTCGGCACAGGAGTAACCGCCCAGCGCCTCCACGCTGGCGCGGAAATCGGGACGCTCCAAGAGCGCCCACAGCGGAGCCAGCAGTTCCTCGGCGAGCTCGCTGCTGCGGAGTACCAGGTCGTAGGGTTCCTGAGCTACCGGGATGAAGTCGAGCCCGAACGCGCGGGCGGCGGCGAGGATGCCCATGCCGGCGTCCGCCCGGCCCGCGGCCACGGCTGCGGCCACCGCGAGGTGGGTGTGTTCCTCCCGCGAATAGCCGGGCACCGCACTCGCGTCGATGCCGAGGCGTGCCAGCTCGTGGTCCAGCAGCGCCCGCGTGCCGGCGCCTCGCTGCCGGTTCACGTAACGCAGGTCGGGCCGGGTCAGGTCCTTCACCCCGGTCAGGCCGAGAGGATTGCCAGGTGCGACGATCAGTCCCTGATCCCGGTGCACCAGCCGGACCACGGCGACGTCCGCGGCCGGGCCCAGCAGCTTGTCCACATACGGCAGCGTGTACTCGCCGGTCG
The DNA here is from genome assembly GCF_004011505.1 of Nonomuraea polychroma. Classification (NCBI taxonomy): domain Bacteria; kingdom Bacillati; phylum Actinomycetota; class Actinomycetes; order Streptosporangiales; family Streptosporangiaceae; genus Nonomuraea; species Nonomuraea polychroma. Next base: position 2,649,323 of record NZ_SAUN01000001.1, on the reverse strand, counting down.
ACGGGTCCAGCAGGTGCGACCCCGCGATGTGGCACAGTCCGTCACGCAGGGCCACGAGGCCGCCCAGCGACCCGACATTCGACGACGCCAGCGTGATCAGCGGGTCGGCGGCACGCAGTGCGGAGGCCGCGAGATCGAGCACCAGGTCGTGCGAGCCGATCGCGACGATGGTCCGGCCGATCTCGGACAGGCCACGCAGCAGTTCGACCCGGACCTGTTCACCGGCGTGGTGGCCCTCCACTCCGGAGGGCACCACGAGCAGGCCGTCAGCGCGTACGAGGGAGGTGAGCACGCCGGCGCCCCGGGGCAGCGGGGTGGCCACGAGCTGATCGCGCACCCGGCCGAGACGTACCCGCACCCAGTCGTCCATGCCGATGGCGGACGGCAGCTTCCTCGCCAGGCGTGCGATGGCGGACGGGCGTTCACGCGGCGCGGCGCCCTCCAGCTCGGCGAGGATCGGAGCCGCGAAAATGTCGAAGGTCAGCGCCGCGGACACTGGATAGCCGGGGACTCCGATCACGGGTGTCGCGGCGACCGCGCCCAGGACGACCGGGTGGCCGGGTCGCACGGCGACCCCGTGGACCGCCACGACGCCGGCGGCGGCGACCACGCGAGCGGTGTAGTCGTCCCGCCCGGCGCTCGAACCCGCGATGAGCAGCACCAGGTCGGCGTCGCGGGTGGCCTCTTCGAGCACTGCGGTGATGGCCCCGGGGTCGTCGGGGACGATCTCGGTGACCCGGGTCTCGCAGCCGGCCTGCCTCGCCTGGGCGGCCAGCATCATCGAGTTGGTGTCGAGGATGTCACCGGGGGCGAGTTCCGCTCCGATCGGGCGGATCTCGTCGCCGGTCGGCACGATCACCACGCGCGGCGCGCGGCGGACACCGAGTTCGGCCGCTCCCGCCGCCGCGCAGGCGGCGACGTCAACGGGGCGTAGCCGGTGGCCTTCCGGGAGCAGCAGCTCACCGGCACTGATGTCCTCCCCGATGGACCGGACGTGCTGGTAGGGCGGAACGGCGGCCCGGAGCTCCGCCCTGCCGTCCGCGGTGCGATGCACGTGTTCACGCATGACCACGGCGTCGTACCCGTCGGGCAGCGGGTCGCCCGTGTCGACGACCTCGAAGTCGCCGGCGGCCAGGAGCACCGGGCTGGTCTCGGCCGCGCCGACGGTGTCGGCGGCGCGTACCGCGATGCCGTCCATGGCTGCGGAGTCGAAGGCGGGTGAGGATCGCAGCGCCCACACCGGCTCGGCCGTCACCCGGCCCACGGCGGCACCGACCGCTACCCGGACCGCCTCGACCCGGGCGGGACACCCCGCCGCGGCACGTGCCTCGCGCCAGACGGCGAGGGCATGCGCCGCGGGGACATCGGAGACGAAGGGACTCTCTGCGCTCATCGGTACAGGATGACCTCTACCTCGGTGCCCGCGTCCAGGCCGGTGGCCGGTTCGGGCACGATCACGTATCCGTCTGCGCGGGTCAGGACCGACAGCAGCGCCGACGGGCCGAAGATCGGCTCCGCCACGCCGTTCCGGACCATGACCTGGACCACGTCGAGCCGGCCGGCCGCCGAGGCCAGGTCGCGGGAGAGCCGTACACGCGTGCTCGGCTGCGGCGGCGGGGCCTCGCACCCGGCGATACGCCACAGCAACGGCACCCCGACCTGCCCGAACACGACGAGCGCGGACAGCGGGTTGCCCGGCAGCCCGATGAGCGGGATCCCGGAGCACTCGGCCAGCAGCGTGGGCTTGCCCGGCTTGACGGCGATGCCGTGGCACCAGATCTCACCGATGGCGGCCACCGCGCCCGCCGTCTCGTCCCTCGCCCCGACCGACGAGCCCGCCGACACGACGACCAGGTCGGACTCGGCCACGGCCGCGACCAGCCGCTCCTTGAGCGCGCCGGGCTCGTCCGGTACGATGCCGGCGATCACCGGCTCGCCGCCCGCGTCGGCGACCAGCCCGGCCAGCGCGGAGGCGGTGGCGTCGCGCACCTGCCCGGGTGCGAGCTCCACCGTGCCGGGCGGCACCACCTCGTCCCCGGTGGAGATGATCGCCACCCGGGGGCGGCGGTGCACGGCGACCGTGGTCACCCCTGCGGCGGCGAGGAAGCCGAGGTCCGGGGCGCGCAACGGCCGGCCGCCGGGGGCCAGCACGCCGCCGGCCGCCACGTCCTCGTCCGCGCGGACGATGCCGCCGCCCGGCGCGACGGGCCGGGTGACCTCGATCGTGCCCGGCATGGTCTCCGCGGTGTACTCGACCATCACCACCGCGTCGGCGCCGGCCGGAAGCACTCCCCCGGTCGGCATCGCGACGCATCCGCCGGCCCGGACCGCCACGGTGGGCTCGGCGCCCATCCGCACCGCGCCGATCAGGTCGAGGTAGGACGGAAGCCCGTCGGAGGCGCCGTAGGTGTCCATCGCCCGGACCGCGAAGCCGTCCACGGTGGAACGTGCGAAGCCGGGCAGGGCGGCGGGCGCCGTGATGTCCGCGACGGGCACCCGGTGCAGCGCCGCCGACAGCGGGACGCGCTCCGCGGGGGTGCGATGCGCGGGCCGGAATCCGGACCGGACCTCGGCGAGGGTGCGGGCGGTGAAGAACTCCCTGCCGCTCAACGGTCCGGTTGCTCCTTCGAGCCTTCGGGCCGGGGCTGCGGGCGAGCCGTCGCGGCGCCCTTGTTCAGCCCGAGCACGGACACCACCGGGCCCAGTGCCACCTGTCCGAGCCCGCAGATCGAGGTCTTGCGCATGGTCTCCTCCAACTGCAGGATACGGCCGCTCTGCGCGTCATCGAGGGTCGAGGAGCCCGCGTCCAGCACGCCGCGCAGCAACTCGTGGGCCTTGGTGGACCCCACTCGGCAGGGCACGCATTTGCCGCACGACTCGTTGCGGAAGAAGCGCAGCACGTTCGTCGAGGCAGCCAGCAGATCAGTGCCCTCGGCGAGCACCACCAGGGCGCCGGAGCCCAGCATGGTTCCCGCCTCGGCGAGTGTCCCGAAGTCCAGCGCCAGGTCCAGCTGGTCGGGGCCGATGAAGTTGGAGGACGCTCCGCCGGGCTGCACGGCGCCGACTTGAGCGCCGCCGAGCACGCCGCCGGCGATGTCGATCAGCTGGCGCACCGTCGTGCCCATCGGCACGCAATAGACGCCGGGGCTCTCCACGTGCCCGGAGACGGCGAAGAACTTCCAGCCGACGGAGTCGCCCTCACCCTGCTCGGCCCACCATTCGGCGCCCCGTTGCAGGATCACCGGCACGTCGGCGAAGGTCTCCACCGAGTTGATCAACGTCGGACGGCCGTGCAGCCCGTAGTTGCCCGGGAAGGGCGGCTTGTTGCGCGGCTCGCCGCGGTGGCCCTCCATGCATTCCAGCAGCGCGGTCTCCTCACCGAGGATGTAGCCGCCGGGCGAGACGAAGATGTCGAGTTCGAGGCGCCGGCCGCTGCCGCAGGCGTTCTCGCCGATCACGCCGGCCTGGCGTAGTGCCGTGATCTCCGCGTGCAGCACGCGCTCCTCGGGGCCGTATTCGTGCCGGATGAAGATCCAGCCCTGCTCGGCTCCGACCACGGCCATGCCGAGGAGGAGGCCTTCGATCACCAGGTGCGGCTGATCGGTCAGGATCTGGCGGTCCTTGAACGTGCCCGGTTCGGACTCGTCGGCGTTGCAGATCGCGTACTTGACGCCGCCCGGCTCGGCGGAGGCGACCAGGCTCCACTTCTTGCCCGTCGGGAACCCGGCACCGCCCATCCCGCGCAGCCCAGAGGCCTCCAGCGTGGCCACCACGCTGTCGGCGCTCATCTCGCCGGCCAGCAGCGCGCGCAGGCTCGCGTAGCGGGTCGAGACATCCGATCCGGCCGGGTACGGATCGTTGGGCCAGGGCTCGGTCCGTCCTGTGACCGTGGCCTCGGCGAGTTCTCCGTCCCGTGCGGCGCCGACCAGGGAGTCGACGTCGGCGACCGGCGCCGGGTGCTCGTTCACGGCCAGCGCGGGGGCGATGTCGCAGCGGCCCAGGCAGGACACCTCGACGAGCTCGATCTCCGTGTCGTCGCCGTAGCGTTCGCGCACCTCGGCGATCCGGTCGTCCGCGGAGCGCAGCCAGCACGACAGGTCGTGGCACACGTTGACGGCCACCCTGGCGGGCGGGGTCGTGCGGAAGTGCGGGTAGAACGAGATGAGGCCCTCGATCTCGTAGAGCGGCCGCCGCATGGTGCGGGCCAGCTCTTCGAGCTCCTCTCGCGGCAACCAGCCCAGCCGCGCCTGGATGGCGTTGAGCGCCGGGATCAGCGACGGCCCGGGGAACTTCCCGGCCCGTGCCTCCACACCCGGCACCCGGGGACGTCCCAACTCGAAACTCAGGGTCATCTAGACACTTCCCATGTTGCTGAGGGGCTCCGCGTCTTCCACGCTCAACGCCTCGACCTGAATCGCGCAGAACTTGAACTCGGGGATCTTGCCGTAGGGGTCGATCTCGTCGATCGTCAGCAGGTTCGCCGCCGCCTCACGGAAGTGGAACGGGATGAAGCAGTTGCCCAGCTGCTCCCGGTGGGAGACGCGTACCTGCAGGGTGATGGCCCCGCGCCGGGAACGCACCCGAGCCATCTGGCCGTGCGACAGCCCCCGGTCGGCGGCGTCCTTGGGATGCATGTACACCTCGGCGATCGGCGAGATCGCGTCCAGCGCGAACGACCGCCGCGTCATCGACCCGGTGTGCCAGTGTTCGAGGAGCCGGCCGGTGTTGAGCACCAGCGGGTACTCCGCATCCGGCAACTCCTTCGCGGGCAGCCAGTGCGCCGGGACGAGATGGGCGAGGCCGTCGTCGGTGTTGAACCGCTCGTCGAACAGGACCACGGTCCCGTCGGAGTGCTCGGGATCCTCGTTGGGGTAGAGCTTGCCGGTCAGCCCGAGGTTGGCGTGGCGCAGGTTCGCGTACGACGGCATGAGCGCGACCATCTCGTCGAACACCTCGCTGGGCGAGGAGTACGACCACTCCAGCCCGATCCGCTGGGCGATGTCCTGGATGATCTCCCAGTCCACCCGTGCCTGGCCCGGCGGGTCCATCACCTTGCGGCCGAGCTGCACCCGGCGATCGGTGTTGGTGTAGCTCCCCTCCTTCTCCAGGTACGACGACGCCGGCAGGATGACGTCGGCGAACTCCGCGGTCTCGGTCAGGAAGATGTCCTGCACCACCAGGAAGTCCAGCTGCGACAGTGCCTTGCGCACCTTGTTGATGTTGGGGTCGGACAGGAACGGGTTCTCGCCCAGCATGTACATGCCGCGCACGCCGCCGGGCTTCAGCACCGACCCGATGATCTCGGTGACGGTGAGACCCCGGTTGGGGTCCAGCTCGGCGCCCCAGGCCTCCTCGAACCGCCGTCGGGCGGCCTCCCGGTCGACACCCTGGTAGTCGGGGAGGAACATGGGGATCAGTCCGGCGTCGGAGGCGCCCTGGACGTTGTTCTGCCCGCGCAGCGGGTGCAGGCCGGTCCCTGGCCTGCCCACGTTGCCGGTGATCGAGCAGAGCGCGATCAGGCAGCGGGCGTTGTCGGTGCCGGTGGTGTGCTGAGAGATGCCCATCCCCCAGTAGATGACTCCGGCCTTCGCCTCGCCCCAGACTCGCGCGACCGTACGGATCAGGTCCGCGTCGACGCCGGTGATCTGCGCGGCGCGTTCCGGCGGGTAGTCGTTGACCGTGCGGACCAGTTCCTCGAAGTTGGAGACCCGGGCCTTGATGAACTCCCGGTCGATCAGCCCCAGCCGGATCACCTCGTGCATGACCGCGTTGTAGAACGCCACGTCGGTGCCGGGCTTGACCTGGCAGTAATAGTCGGCGTGCTCGGCCACGGTGCTGGCGCGGGGGTCGACATAGATGATCTTCGTGCCGCGCCGACGGGCCTGCTTGAAGAAGGAGCTCGCGACGGGGTGGTTCGCCGTCGGATTCGACCCGGTGATGATCACCACTTCGGCGTTGGCGACGTCGCCGTACGTGGTCGAGACCGCGCCGGAGCCGACTCCCTCGAACAGTGCGGCCACCGACGAGGCGTGGCAGAGCCGGGTGCAGTGGTCGACGTTGTTGGTGCCGAAGCCGGCCCTGATCAGCTTCTGGAAGAGGTAGGCCTCCTCGTTGGAGCACTTCGCGGAGCCGAACCCCGCGATGGCGCCGGCACCCTGCTCCGCGTGGATCTCCCTCAGCCGCCGGGCGACGAGGTCGAGCGCCTCTTCCCAGGTGGCCTCGCGGAAGTGCGGCAGCACTTCGTCGTAGTCGACCAGGCCGCCGGGCTTGCGCCGGCGGTCCTTGCCGTTCTTGCTCAGCTTGGCACTGCGGCCGCCGCCACTGCGGTTGCCGCCGGCGCCGGCGCGCCCCCGGTCGTTGTCCTCGTCGCCGCGCACGTCCGCCGACAGCGGACCCTTGGGATAGGACGACTCCTTCCGGATCAGGGGCACGGTGAGCCGCTGCGGCGAGGCCGCGTAGTCCCAGCCGTACCGGCCCTTGACGCACAGCCGGCTCTTCGAGCCCGGCTGGTCGCGACCTTCGGCGAAGGCGATGGCGCCGCGTGACCGGTCGACGTAGTAGGTGAGGGCACAGCCGACGCCGCAGTACGGGCACACGCTGTCGACCGCGTCCAGCTCCTCGCGGGGCCGGATGGGGATGCCGTTGATCGCCTTGTTGGTCAGTGCGCCGGTGGGACAGGCCTGCACGCACTCGCCGCAGGTCACGCACGAGCTGGCGCCCATCGGGTCGTTGAGGTCGAAGGCGATCCTGGTCGAGTATCCCTTGCCCGAACGGCCGATGACGTCGTTGCCCTGGATGTCGTCGCAGGCCCGGACACAGCGGTCACAGAGGATGCACGCGTCGTGGTTGACCTCGATCACCGGGTTCGACGAGTCCAGTCCCCGGCCGGAACCGCACGGCAGGTCGGTGGTCTCCTTGGCCACGTCGAACCGATCGGCGAGGTCGAGGAGCAGGTTGTCGCCGGTGGTCGTCTGCTTCGGATCCTCCGCGCGCGGCGGCTGGTCGGAGATCAGCAACTCGGTCAAGGTGGCCCGGTTGCGCTCCAGCTCCGGCGTGCTCGTCTTGACCTGCATGCCGTCCTCGCAGGGGCGCACACACGCCGCGGCGAAAACCCTGCCCCCCGTGTCGACCACGCACATGCGACACACGCCCACGGGGTCATAGCGCTCGTTGTGGCACAACACTGGGATGTCGATGCCGACCTGCTTGGCCGCATCGTAGATGCTGGTGCCCTCGGGCACGGTCACGGCACGGCCGTCGATCTCGGCCGTCACAGTCCGGACGGCCGTTACCGGCTCCTCGAGAGTCGTCATCTCAACTCCGTCAGTCGAGCGGCTATTGGCATACAGAATACGGCATACAATCTGGCACTGACAATCCGCCATGCAGTCTAAAGTGTGAGCTCGACACCATTTCTCACGAAATTCGGCGTTAGTGGGAACATGGGTGGATTGTCGAGCTATGTGAACGTATGCACCGTATCCGAGTCAAGCATCGAGCAGCAGATCTTCAAGATCGGCCGCCGCGACGCGACCCTCCTCGTCCAGGCCGCGTGCGGCATAGTATCCGGCGATCATCGACCGCAGGCGGTCGGCGTCAAGCACGGCACTGCGGCCGGAGCCGAGCTCAAGCGGCGTTTCCAGCATCCGGGCCGGCAACGTGTCATCGGCCGCGGTGGCACCCTCGCGCACGTTGAAAGCCCGTTTCGCCCGGACGATCCGCCGCGCGGCGCCGCGTAGCTCGTCGGCGTCCAACGGCCATCCGGTGACCAGCCCGAGCAACCTGGCCCACTCCGTGAAGGGATCGTCGAAGACACCGCGAAGGAACTTGCACAGGATCATCGAGTCCATGACAGCGGCTCGATCCTCGGTGCCGACCGCTGCCGCGACATGGGCGGCGCCGCCGTCGAACCGGTCGAGCTCGCCCGACAGATCGGCCTCGTAGGCGCCGGACCGGTTGTGATCGGCCCCCCTGGCGTTCACCGCGAGCCCGAGCGCCATCGACTGGAGGCTTCGCGGCTCGTAACCGGGCAGCTCCATCCCCTTGACCTGCGGCGCGAAGTCGATCGAGCCGTGGCCGACCGCCTCGGCGGCCCGGCGCGAACCCTGCGCCAGCAACTCCCCCAGCCCGGGCGAGCGCGTCCCGATCGCGTCCAGTGCCCGCAACACCGCCTTGCCGTCGCCGAACCGCAGCCACGGCTCGTCGATGAGACCACGCTCGACACACTCCATGGCCCAGGCGATCGTGCCGCCCGCGGAGATGGTGTCGATCCCCAGTTCGTCGCATCGCGCGCTGGCGGCGAACACGTCATCGGGATCGGACACCCCGCACAGTGGGCCGAGCGCGAAGACGTTCTCGTACTCCATCCGCTGGCTGCCGCCGCCCTTGCGCGAGTAGATGTGCTCACAGCCGATGGAGCACGACGCGCAACTGTTACGCGCCACCCCGCGCAGCTCGTGCAGTTCCTCGGCGGCCAATCGGGGCGCGCCCTCGAACGTCGCCGCGGTGAAGTTGCGCGTGGGCAACGTGCTGACGGCGTTGAAAGCCAGGAGGTTGGCCAGGGTGCCCAGTTCCCTGTACTTGGCGGTGGCCGGTCCGAAGCTGCGCTTACGCAGGTCACGGGCAGCGGCGAGGACGCCTGCCTGATCCGCGACCGACACCTTGGTCGCGGCCCTGACCAGCACGGCCTTGATGTTCTTCGCTCCCAGCACCGCGCCCAGGCCACCCCGGCCGGCATGGCGGCCGTCATGGCTGATCGTCGCGTACCTCACTCCTCGCTCGCCCGCGGCGCCGATGGCCGCAGTGCGCCAGTTACGGCCGAACCGCGACTTCGCCGCGGTCTCGGCCTCGCCGGCCGCCAGCCCCGCCAGGTCCGGCGCCGGCTCGAGACGTACGCCGTCGCCGTCGATCAAGAGCACCGAGAGCTCGTCGGCACGACCACGGATCACCAGCGCGTCATGCCCGGTGAGCTTGCCGGAGATGGCGAACTGGCTGGAGGCGAGGGCATCGGTCAGCAATCCGGTCAACGGCGACTTGGCCACGACCGCGAATTTCGCACTGGTCGTCAACGGAGTCCCGACCAACGAGGAAAAGACGAAGGCCAACGGCGCCGCCGGAGCCAGCGGATCGACACCGGGAGGCGCCAGCCGATGCAGCAACCATGTGCCGAGCCCCACCCCGCCCAAGTAGGACCGCAACACCCGCTCTGTCAGCTCGAAGGGGGTGCCCGTAGCCTCCCGGCCACCGACGTCGACGAGCAACGCTCGTCCGAAGAAACCACCAGGCGCCATGTTCAGACCCTAAGCCTCATCCGCCGGCGTCCGCGGACAGGAAGGAAACGATGTCGCCCGCGACCAGAGGCAGCAACTCATCCCGGGTGATCTGATCGCCGTTGACCGCGGCTATGACATGGCGGTCCAACGCCAGCCCGACCGAGGCGGCTGCGGCTCCAAGCGTGGCGGCCCGGACACCTTTCGGCCGGTGCCCGCCTTTCTTCGCCAGCGCCCCGAAACACTCGACCACGATCTCCGGTGGAAGCCGATCACGTGCCGCCGCATAGTCCTCCGGGGTGTTGACGTTCACCACGGATTCCAGCATCGGATCATGCCGGGCGATTGCCGTGTCCGCGAGCAGCTGCTCGTCGCTCAGTTGAGCCACTTCGCAGTGCTTGAAGAGCATGCCCGGCCGGAGGTCGCCCTCGGCGAGGAGATCCGCGACCAGCCCGGCCAGGGCGGTCCGGTAACCGGCCGCCAGCGGTTGCCGGAAACCACGTGCCACGGGCAGCAAGACGTCGGGCCCCGAGGCCAGGCCGCGCAGGACGCACCGGACGAAAGCCGGATGGAGAAACGGCAGGTCGGTGGAGCATACGAAGGCGATCTCGGCCCGGTCCGCCACCGCTGCCAGCCCCACGGCCAGGCCCTGCATGGGGCCCAGTCCTTCCACAGGGTCCTCGACCACGGTGACCCCCGAGGGCAGTGGCGGCAACTCCTGCCCAGGGGCGGCCACCACGACGACCGGGCCGCCGACCGTCCTGGCGAGCACCGCGGTGGCGCGATACAACAACGTGGAACCATGCCACTCCAGCCAGGCCTTCGGCTTCCCCATCCGTGTGGAGCGCCCGCCCGCAAGCACAACGCCCGCAGCAGTCTGCATGCCCGCATGCTAAGCCACCGCTCAACCACCTCTACCGACGCCACCCCTTCACCCGGACGGGCCGCCGGGTGGCGCCGTCGTCGGCGGACGTCTCCGGGCGGAGCTTCGTGACCTTCCCGGACTCACCCTCGATCCAGATCGGCAACCTGCACTCCGTCGGCTAGTTCGGCCGGATCCCGGCGACGATGCGCCACCACACGCTCGCGAAGCTCGGGCGGGTCGGGGGACGGACGTCCCGTGACTCGATCCTCTCAGGGAATCGAGCCTCCAACAGACCCGGGGCGACTCACTGCGTACCGTCCCAGATCCGATCAAGACCCAAGCGGATCATCGCGCGCTTGGAGCAGGGCGCGTAGCCGGAGGTCGTGGGCGGCTTGCCGGAGCGGCCGTAGCCGCGCAGGTCCGGGCAGACATCGTGTGGTGCGGGGCGAGGCGGCTCGCCGCATCGTTATCCCTGCCTCAGAGGAAGGCGGTGACGCCCTCGTAGTCGCCTCGGGGTGCTCGGCCTGACGTCTCGTACTCGAGGAGCAGCAGGCCGGTCGGCGTCGCCTCATGATGGACCAGGCGGAGACCGGACGTGGTGCCCGGACCGCCCAGCAGGCGGCGGCCGGCTCGGAGGACTGCGGGCGCGACCACGAGGCGAAGCGTGTCGATCAGGCCCGCTGCCAGGAGCGTGTCCCCCAGGCGGGCGCTGCCGTGGATCTGAAGTTCTCGTCCCGACCGCGCCTTGAGCTCGGTGACCGCCTGGATCGGGTCGCCTCCGAGCATGGTCGTGGGATGCCAGGTTCCCTCGGTGAGGGTGTTGGACACGACGTACTTCGGCAGCGTGTTCATCCGTTCGGCGAACGGATCGGCCGGGTCGGTGATCTTGGGCCAGTCGCGCGCGAACGCTTCGTAGGTGCGCCGGCCGAGCAGCAGACCGCCGGCGAGGTCGAGCCAGCCGGAGGCGCGCTGGACGAACGTCGCGTCTATGTGGGGCACGAGCCAGCCGCCGAGGGCGAAGCCGTCGCTGGTGTCCTCGTCCGGAGAGCCAGGTCCCTGGCTGACCCCGTCCAGCGTGACGAACTCGGTGAGGGTGATCCTCATCGCGGGACCGTGCTCTCAGCGAAGGCGGCCAACTGGCCGGCGACCGTGCCCCAGCCCTCGGCGAAGCCGAGCTTCTCGTGGTGGGCGCGGGATTCCGGGTCGCCGTGCCGTACGAGAATCCGGTAGTCCGTGCCGTCCGGGTGATCGTTCAGCGTGATCGTGGCGGTCATCGCAACCGGGGCGGGGTTCGCGGGACGCCACGTGCTGGTGATCGCATTGGTGAACACGATCCGCTCGAGTTCGTCGACGGCGAGGAAGCACGCGTCCAGATGCGGGACGAACTCGGCCCCGCCGTCACTCAAGCGCGTCACGAACGCTCCCCCGGGTCGCAGGTCCAGACGGTCCACCCGGCAGCGGGACGGAGCCGGCACCCACCACTGCTCGAGCCGGGACGGATCCGTCCAAGCCCGCCACACGGTCGCGCGCGGGGCGCGGATGACCCGCTCCAGAGCAAGGTCGAGATCGGGGTTCACTGCCTGTTCGCCTTCGGGTCGGTGACGAACCGCTCCAGGCGGTCGGTGCGCTCCTCCCAGATGCGGCGCTGCTCCGCCAGCCAGTCGTCGACGAGGGCGAGTCGCTCGCGGTTGAGCACGCACGTGCGCACCCGGCCGGACTTGACCGTGCGGATGAGCCCGTTCGATTCGAGCATCCGGACGTGCTTCATGAACGACGGGAGGGTCATCGGGAACTCGCGGGCCAGGTCGCCGACGCTCGCGGGCCCGTGACCCAGGCGCCGGACGACGGCGCGCCGAGTCGGGTCGGCGAGGGTGACGAACACGCCGTCCAGTGTCGCCGAATACTGTGCCATGAGGCTAAGTATTGCGGCCCGCGATAGTTAGCGCAAGGGCTAAGTATTAGCCACGGAGCCGGATGATCCCCCGCGTGGCCGCCACGGTCACGGCAGCGGTGCGGTCATCGACACCGAGCTTGGCGAAGATGTGCAGCAGGTGAGTCTTGACCGTGGCCTCGCTGATGCACAGGTGGGCGGCGATGGCCTTGTTGCTCATTCCCTGGGCGACCGCGCCGAGAACCTCGATCTCCCGGCCGCTGAGTGCGCCGGGCGTTTCGGCACGCGCCCACGACAACACCCGGCTCGCTATCGCGGGCGAGAGGGCGCTCTCCCCTCGGGCCGCCGCCCTGATGGCGTCGAACAGCTGCTCACGGCGGGTGTCTTTGAGCAGGTAGCCAATGGCTCCCGCGTCGATGGCACGTGAGATGTCGCCGTCGGTGTCGTAAGTGGTCAAGACGATCACTCTGGCACCGGGGTCGTGCCGGCGGATCCGGCTGATCGCCGTCGCGCCGTCGACCTCGGGCATCTGCAGGTCCATCAGGGTGACGTCGGGCCGCAGATCGCGCGCCAGCCGTACGGCTTCTGTGCCTGAGACCGCCTCGCCGACCACCTCCAGATCGTCCTGAGTGCCGAGCATCGCCCGGATGCCGTCGCGGACCACCGGATGATCGTCGGCGATCAGGACGCGGACGGTCATCGCGCCACCGCCGGGAGGCTGGCCACGACCGTGGTGCCCTCCCCCGATGTGCTCTCCACGAGTAACGTGCCGCCGAGTTGCTCCATCCGCTCGAGCATGATCAACAGGCCGTGGCCGGAGGCGGCCCGCTCGGGATCGAAGCCGTCGCCGTCGTCGTGAACATCCAGCACGACCAGGTCCTCCATGTACGACAGGGTCAGCGTAACCTGCTCGGCGCGGGCATGGCGGCGAACATTGGCGACCGCCTCCTGCGCCACGCGCAGCAGCTCCGCCTGGGCGTGCGCGTCCAGGGGCCGCAGCGTCCCGGTGATCACGGTGTGCGCCTCGATGCCGGTCTCGTCGGCCAGGCGGCCGGACAGCCGCCGCAGGGCCTCCGGCAGGCCGCCCTCGTCGAGCTCGCCGGGTCGCAGCGCCCGCACCACCCGGCGGCTTTCCGCAAGGTTCTCCCTGGCCGCCCGTAACGCCTGGGTCAGGTGCTTGTTGTCCGGCGACGTCTCTTGCGCCGCCTCCAGCAGCATCACCACGCTGGCGAACCCCTGGGTCAGGCTGTCGTGGATGTCGCGGGCCAACCGCTGCCGCTCGGCTGCCACGCCCGCCTGCCGCTCGGCCACCGCCCGCGCCTCCTGCGCGGCCTGCAGCCGGTCGATGAGCCGCTGGCGCTCGGCGCTCTGCCGGGCCACCGAATAGAAGTACCCGACCGCGGTGGCCGCGCTGATCGCGATCAGCGCGGTGATGGCGATCTCGGTCCAGGTGATCGACCCGCTCTCGTGGTAGCGATGCCACAACCAGCCTCCGGCGCACGACACCACCGCGACCAGCCCGACGCGCACGGCGTCCATGCAGTACGGCACGAGCACGCTCAGGCAGACCACCAGGAAGGAGGAGTCGACGGCGAACAGCCCCAGCCAGAGCAACCCGCCGCCGAGCACATACGGCAGGGGCACATCGCCCGAGGGCGGCGTCCGCAGCACGAACCACGCCGCGTACCACGCGGCCAGGCCGCCCACCAACAAGACCGGGAGGACCTGACCCACCTCCATCAGAGGTCCGGCCGAGGTCAGCACCAGCCAGGAGGCGAAGAAGGCGTGCTGCCACCGGCGCCGCGACCGCTCCCAGGACTCCACGGCACCGACGATAATCAGCCGCCCGTCGGCTCGGCATCAACCAGTCGACTGACCTTGCGATCGGTGTCCTGCTCGATGTGCGCGCAGCCGTACGGAAACCAGACTCGACGGCGTGACAGCCATCCCCAGCCCGTCCCAAGCCGTCTGGCACCTCGGCCCGCTCCCTATCCGCGCTTACTCCCTTCTGATGGTGCTCGCCATCGCCGTCGGCATCTGGGTGACCCAGCGCCGCTGGTCCGCCCGCGGCGGCAGGCACGGCGCGGTCGGGGACATCGCCACCTGGGCCGTGCCGTTCGGCATCGTCGGCGCCCGGCTCTACCACGTGGCCACCGACTGGCAGCAGTACTTCGGTCCCGGCAAGGACCCCCTGCGTGCTTTCGCGATCTGGGAGGGCGGAATCAGCATCTGGGGCGCCGTCGCCGGTGGCGCTGTGGGCGCATGGCTGGCCTGCCGCCGGCGCGGCATCGCGCTGCGCGACTTCGCCGACGCCGCCGCACCCGGGATCGCGCTCGGGCAGGCGATCGCCCGCTGGGGGAACTGGTTCAACCAGGAGCTGTACGGCGGGCCGACCACACTGCCTTGGGCGCTGGAGATCGACCCCACCCACCGGCCGCCGGGCATGGAGTCCACGGCCACCTACCATCCGGCCTTCCTCTACGAGTCGCTGTGGAACCTGGGCGTGGCCGGCTTCGTCGTCTGGGCCGAGCGGCGCTTCCAGCTCGAGCGCGGCCGGACGTTCGCGCTGTACGTCGCGGCCTACACCGCAGGTCGCGCCTGGATCGAGTGGCTGCGCATCGATCCAGCCCCCCACATCCTCGGGCTGCGCTTCAACGTCTGGACCGCGCTGCTGGTCTTCGGGGCGGCGGCTGCCTACCTGACTGCCGCTCGCAAGGTACGCAACCCCTGATCCCGATCCTGTAGGACGAGGTCGAACCGGACGCTGTCGAGGGCGACCCGCCGCCGCGCCGCCACGATCGCTGATCGTCGTCGCGGCCGTCGCCCTGATGGCGTCGGCTTCCTGCCACGTCAGGCAGGTCAAGCACACCGTCCAGTTCTGTGCGGTCGAAGGCTGCCCCCGTGATCAGCGCATCAGTGAGCCTGGCCTCGTCGAGGATCGCGTCTGACAGATCCGCGGTCGCCAGGCGGGCGCGAGTGAGGTTGCCTTCAGCGATGCCGCCGCCTTCTCGACCTGCCCGTGCCCGTCACTGTCATGGGTGTTGACTTGGGCGAGAGGGAAAGCTCGCGCACGAACGCTGCAAGCACCTCCATCACGGCCGGATGATCGCACGCCGAGTCACGCCGTCGGTGTCCACTGTGATCCGGACGAGGTTCTTCGCGCCCTTGCTCGTGATCACCGCGGTCACCGGTTCGGCTCGGACCTGGCCGGTTTCCGGGTCGGTGGCCAGGACGCGATCGCCGACGTCGACCTCTTCGATGGGTTCTGCTCTTCGGACGGCTGATGGGGCACGCCGCGTTCAGCGCCGGTCCACCGGCCTGGGAGCCGAGGATGTTCAGCGCGGTCTCCCCGCAGGCACCCAGATCGCCGCTGGTGAAACGCTGGATTCCCGCAGTGATACCGAGCTCGTCAGCGGAGATCTTCGCGACGGCCGGAATCGCGTCGATGAGGAGCTGGAGTTGCCGATCCACCTCCGCCTGCGCGGCTCGTCAGTGCGGCTTCTGCCTCCTGCTTGCGCTTGGCCTTGCAGGCGACGCTCTTGGGCTTGACGCACGGGTCGCTCGGGCCGGCGTAACTCCGACCCATGAACGGTATGCGACAGCACCCTGACGTCTATCGCGTCGTACGCCGGAGGCCTCTCACCCACGTCGAGAAGCCTGGCCGGCACGCCCCCGAGTTAGGGATGTTCGCTTACCGTCCCGGTGTATCCGCGGTCATGGAGTCGGGCAGCGGCGAAGTGTTCTTCACAAATCCTCCTTGAACCCAAGGAGTCAGCCGCACGGCAGACAGTCTCTCCGACTAGAAGTTTGCCAACTTGTCACGCCTTTGGTTAGTGCGTTATCTTTTGCCGCATACGTCCGGTTTGTCCGGTCGTTGTTTTGACCATCGCATGACATCACAGGCTCATCTGTGACCGCTGAATCCGCCCACGGGCGGAACCGGGGACCCACCGTACTTCCTTGGGGTGAATTGGCACCGGCGTGCCATAGGGCAGCTTCCACGCCCGAACCCGTCAGCTAACCCGGTAAGCGGTATGGAAGCAAGGAGAACTCCCTACCGATGGCCGATCATCGTCTCAACTCCACCCCAAAAATCAACTTCGCCCGAGTGGCCAGCCATATGGTCGCCCCGGGCATGCCGCGCAGGCTCGCGGCAACGGCGTTGCTGGCCATGACCACCGCCGTAGCGGCTACGTCCGTCGCCGATCCCGCGCACGCCAACGACCTCCCCTACGGTCAGGACGTCTCCAACTACCAGGCGACGCACGACTGGGCCGCCAGCGGCGCCAAGTTCGGCATCGTCAAGGCGACCGAGGGTAGCGATTTCACCGACCGCGCCTTCGTCCGCCACTGGACCGAGATGGCCAAGCGGAACATCGTGCGCGGCGCCTACCACTACGGCCATCCGGCCAACGACCCCATCGTCGAGGCAGACTTCTTCCTGTCCGTGGTGAACAAGCAGCCGGCCAAGCCAGGTGACCTCCTGGCCCTGGACCTGGAGACCACCGACGGCCAATCCGTCGCCGACGTCAACGCCTGGGCCAAGAAGTGGCTGGAGCGAGTGAAGGCCAAGACCGGGATCACCCCGCTGTTCTACTCCAGTTGGAACTTCGCCAATACGTACGGTCAAGGCCTCGGCCAGTATCCGTTGTGGGTCGCCCACTACGGCAAGGCCAAAGGCACGGTCACGCCGCCCGCGCCTTGGAAGAGGTGGACCATCCATCAGTACACCGACAGCCCCGTGGACCAGAACGTCTCCGCTGTTCACTCGGACCAGCTCCGCGCCCTGGGCCGTAAGTAACCAGAGTCCTTCGACGCGCGGCACGCCACACCGTGCCGCGCGTCGCCGCGCGGACGGTGCGCAGGCAAACGCCGAGCCCCGGCGGTCTCGCCGACAACGGAACCAAGGGCAAGCGGGCGCGATGAAATCAATCCGGGTCGGCACGGAAGCCTGATCCCGCAAATGGACCGGCTTGGGGCGGTCATCGATCAGCCATCGGCGACGCACTTCCGGTTTCGGGGGGCCGCAGCGGCTGGTGGGGCCAAGGTGACGGCCAATGACATCGGCGCCGCTTCCACATCATCCGCGGGACTGAGCGCCGAAGGCGTCACCACCATGAAGGCGTGGCGCAACTGCGCCGCGGACACGCGGATCGAAGGCAGCGGCTCCTACCGGCTCGGCGGCGGATGCATCGCGAGGCAGATGCTGGCTCTTCTGTACGACGGCATCACGCCGGGCAACCATGGCTGGCGGCACCATTTCGCGCCACCTACGAGCCGTGACCGGCTCCGCCAACACGATCGACGCCGGCGCCGGAGCCTAGCGCGACTGTTCCTCCGTTTCGGGGAGAGTCCGCCTATTCGTCGATCTCACCGTCTATGGACGTCCTGTCAGGGCCTGAGAGGCCGGTCGACCTTGCGAGGCTTGCCCGATGCGCCTCGTACAGCAACGGAACGACACTCTTGGATATCTCGCTCGTGTACTCCGGGAGTTCCTGGCCGAGAGCCAACGCTTCGACGAGAGGCGTAACGGCTTCGCCATGTCGTTCTGCTTGGCTTAACGTCCACCCATGCACAACAAGATCCTGCACGTAGTCATATAGGTGCACGGCGCGTTTGCTCAACGAGCAATCGTTCTCTTTTCAGAGAGCTCCCGTCAAATCAGGCGACGCAATTCTCGGCACCCACACCCTTGGCGCTGGGCCTGGACAACGAGAGTCGGCAACCGTTCTACGCAGTTGGCCCGGCCGCGCCGGGGCCTCCGGGGCGCGATCGTCAATCCTTGCCGACCACGGAGCCGACCTCGGCGGCCATCCGTACGAATCCCTCAGGGTCGGGCTCATCGCGCGCAGGCTCGAGCACCACGTGATCGGCGCCGGCCCGGGCCCGCTCCCGCGCCATCTCAACGGCCGCTTCCCGGTCGTTGCCGTGAATCTGGACGTAGGAGATCAACAGGTGCCGCTCCGTACGGCCCGACGCCTCCGCGCCCTCGTCCACAAGCTGCCGCGCCTGCCGTACCAGGTCAAGGGGCATGCCAGCGTGCAGGATGGTGCCATCGGCCGCCTCCCCGGCGAGCCGCAGCGTGCGCGGTCCCGAGGCGGCGGCGAGCACCAGCGGCGGCGTGGGCGGCGGCCAGCCGAGGGCAACCGCGTCGAGCTGAACGTACCGGCCCCGCGTGGTGACCTCCTGGCCACGCAGCAGCGCACCGAGCACGTCGAGATGCTCGCGTAGGAGCGTCAGCGGCGATTCCACCCGCTCCCCCACCTGCGCCATCCAGTCCTGCACCCCATGCCCGACACCCACCGATACCCGGCCAGGGAAAAGCCGGTGCAAAGTGGCGATCTCCATGGCCGTCAGGGCGACGTTGCGCAGCGGCACGGGCAACACCCCGATCCCGACGCGCAACCGGTCGGTCCAGGCCAGCGCGGCCGCCGCGGCGGCGATCCCGCTCTCCAGGAAGCAGTCCTCCCAGAGCCACAGCTCCTCCAGGCCCGCTTCATCGGCCGCACGGGCCACAGAGCGCAAGCGCTCTGGCGGGTTTTGGGGGCGAAAAATCGCGCCGATTACCGTCATGATGAGATCATCCCCAATCGCCCTGACTTACGCACGACATCCCGCCAAGCCATCGGCGTCGCCGCCGGGGGATCCGCCGAGCCGGTCGCGGGCCTCCAGCCGCCCGCCGCCCTCGCAAGGCGACCCGGGCCGCCCGCCGCGCCCGCCGCACCCGAACCGACCCGCACCCCCGCCCAGAGACGCGGGACAGATCCAAGAACCGGCCCACCTCGAAACGCCCCACCCGCGCTTCAAAGACCTCCAGCCGTGTGCCCGACCGGCGCACGGCGCCCGCCCCACTCCCCACCGGGAATGGACAGCGTCCGGCGGGCCAAGCACCCCAGACGACCCGCCCACCCGCGGAACGTACAGGTCTTGCACGCGATCCTCACCACCGGACCGGCTTCCACCACGTCGCGGCCACCCCCGTACTCCTCCTGGGAGACTACGCAGGCGGCCCGCCAGGCCGCGCCCACCCGATTTGCCCGAAATCCTCAGGTCAACACAGAGAATCGCAGACGCTCACCTGGCATCGGCGGCGTTCTCCGGCGGGTGTGTGGGTAGGCGGGGCGGGAGGGCGAGACGGCAAGGTGACTGTGATGGTGCAACTGGTCGAGGAGCGGCCGTACCGGTGGCGGATCGAGCCCGAGGGCGGCATGCGGGTGCCGGGCGTGGTCTTCGCGACCCGGGAGCTGCTGCCGGACCCGTCGGAGGATCAGGCGCTGGCCCAGGTCGCGGCGGTGGCGACGCTGCGCGGGATCGTGGAGGCCGCCTACGCGATGCCCGACATGCACTGGGGGTACGGGTTCCCGATCGGCGGCGTGGCGGCCACCGACGTGGCCGCGGGCGGGGTGGTCTCGCCGGGCGGGGTGGGGTTCGACATCTCCTGCGGCGTCCGGCTGCTGCTCGCCGACCTGCACGTGGACGACCTGCGGCCACGCCTGGACAAGCTGATGGACGCCCTCGACGTGTCGGTCCCGCGCGGCATGCGCAAGGGCGCGGTGTGGCGGCTGCACAGCCAGGCCGAGCTGGAGAACATCCTGGCCGGCGGCGCCCGGTACGCCGTCGAGCGCGGCCACGGCGAGCCCGGCGACCTGGAGCGCTGCGAGGACCGGGGCGCGGTGGCCGACGCCGATCCGGCCGGAATCGGCTCCCGGGCGCGGGAGCGCGGCCTGCAGCAGGTCGGCAGCCTCGGCTCGGGCAACCATTTCCTGGAGGTCGAGGCCGTCGCCGACGTGTACGACGAGGAGATCGCCGAGGCGTACGGGCTGTGGCAGGGCCGGGTGTGCGTGATGATCCACACGGGGTCGCGCGGGCTGGGCCACCAGATCTGCACCGACGCCGTGAAGACCATGCAGGCGGCGATGACCAGGTACGGCATCAGCGTGCCTGACCGGCAGCTGGCCTGTGCGCCGGTCGAGTCGCACGAGGGACGGGCCTACCTCGCGGCGATGGCGGCGGCCGCCAACTACGGCAGGGCCAACCGGCAACTGCTCGGCCAGGCCGCGCGCCAGGCCTTCGACCGCGTCACGGGCCACGGCGACCTGACCCTGCTGTACGACGTGTCGCACAACCTCGCCAAGCTGGAGACCCACCAGGTGGACGGCGGGACGCGGCGGCTGTGCGTGCACCGCAAGGGCGCGACGCTGGCGCTGCCCCCCGGCCACGCGGACCTGCCGCCCGACCTGCGGCCGGTCGGGCAGCCGGTGCTGGTGCCTGGGTCTATGGGGGTGGGGTCGTACGTGCTGGCCGGAGTGCCGGGCGGGCCGGCGTTCGCTTCGGCCTGCCATGGGGCCGGTCGTCGGCTGAGCCGCCACCAGGCGGTCAAGACCACCAGTGCGGCCACCTTGAGGGCCGAGCTGGAGCGTGCCGGGATCGCCGTGCGCGGGGCGTCGGCGCGCGGGCTGACCGAGGAGACGCCGCAGGCGTACAAGGACCTGGACGCGGTGGTCGAGGTCTGCGTACAGGCGGGCCTGGCGCGCAAAGTGGCCAAGCTGGCGCCCGTCGGCGTCGTGAAGGGCTAGCCGCTCACCGTGCAGGTCCCGTGGGGCTAGACGTCGACCACGACGTGTGCCCGCCATGTCCCGTCCGTCTCCCCGAAGCGCACGTCGTGCGCGGTCACCGCCTTCGGCATGGCGCCGACCTGCTCCACCGACTCCGCCGGGACGGTGGCCAGCCGCAGCCCGGCCGCGCCGGGCGACACGTCCACGACCAGGCGGCCGTGCACCTCGATCTGGTAGATCACCTCTTGCAGCACCTCGACGAGCAGGTCCTCGTCACTCTGCACCGTCACCGTGACGTCCACGCCGTCCCCCGGCGGCGCGTCCCGGATGTCGGCGAAGCTCTCGACCAGGCCACGCACGGCCTCGGCCAGGCATTCCTCGCGGCTGTCCGCCCACGCCTCCACCGCGATGTCCGCGGTGTGCGGCATCGCGCGATGGCCTCCGCTCATATCGCCACTCCAGCAGCAAGCCGCTGTGCCGGGAATCCTCTCGCCGTCAAGGGTTCCCCTCGTTTCGGCCCGTAGTCGGCACGGGCGTTTGCCGCATCGGCCGCGGGTAGGCGGCACGGCATGATGGACGTCGATGAGAAGCGCCGCCTGGTCCGGGGGCTGTTGCGCGAGGTGGGACGCGGTTTCGCCGAGCCGCACGGGTTCCCGGTGACCAACAGCCCGGGACGGCTGTTCCAGCTGCTCTACCTGTCGATATTGCTGCGCCGCAGCAACGACTACCACGTGGCGGTGGAGGCGGCCCAGCGTCTGCGCGACCGGTGGGACACTGCGCAGAAGCTGGCGGCCTCGCCGTACGAGAAGCGGGTCCAACTCCTCGGCAAGGGCGTGCGGCGGGGCACCGCCGAGGTCCTCGGTGAGCTGGCCCAGACCGTGGCCGGCCGCTATCGGGGCGACCTGCGCCGACTGCGTACCGAAGCGCGGCGGGACCCCGTCCGGGAGCGGGCGCTGCTGGAGGAGCTCCCCGGTGTGGACGGCAAGGTCGTGGACCTGTTCTTCCGCGAGGCCCAGATCCTGTGGAAGGAGGTGTCGCCGTTCGCCGATCCGCAGGCGCTGTCCGCGGCGCGCAAGCTCGGGCTGGGCCGCACCCCCGAAGACCTGGCCGAGCTGGCGGAGTATGAGGAGTCCGAGCAGTTCGGGTGGCTGGTCGGCGCGCTCGCCCAGATCGATCTGGACCACCGCCACGAGGAGATCCGCGCCCTCGCCGGTCGGTGAATGGCGCCGGACTCCTACCGTACGCGCACGACCACGCGCGGATTCACGATCATCGCCGAGGGCCTGTTCGGTAACGTCCCAGAACGCGAGGCTTCGCTCGCGTTCTGGCGAAGGTCATCTGTACGCTGTGGACGTGACTACTGAACCCGCGCGCGACGCCGCGTCGTCGCGCACCCCCGGCGTGGGCAGTCGGCCGAAGAGGATCGCCTGGGGCGCTCTCGCACTGTTCCTGGCCGCGTTCGCCGTTTTCGAGAGCCAGAAGTACGGCCTTCCGACCACGGCCGCCGCGCTGGTGTTCTTCGTGTTCCCCGATCTGACGCGGCTCGCCGGGGTCCGCCCGCCCGGCGCTCTCTACCAGGCCGTGAACCGCGTGTGGATCCCGCTCGTGGTGCTGGTCGGCTACACCCTCGGGCCGATCGTGTGGCCGCCGCTCTTCACGGCCGGCCTGGGCTGGCTCACCCGCATCGCTTTCGATCGGATGCTCGGGCGCTGGCTTGATCCGCGCAGCCCGGCTTAGCCTGTGCCGAGGCCGGCAAGGCCACCCTGCCGGGCTCCGACGCACAACGCCGCGCCGCACGGCTCGATATCAACAAACGGCTCATGATCGTGCGAAGGCGGGTCAGGGGAGCAGGACCGTGGCCATGCCGAGCACGGCGCAGATGCCCAGGATGCGCAGCATCGGCCACTTGAGGACAAACGTCATGACGAGCGCGGCCACGGTGATCGTGAAGGCGATCGGGCTGAGGGTGGCGAGCTCGGGGAGCTGGATCGTGAACGGCCCCCACGCCCAGGTGAAGGTGCGGGCGAACAGGGTGTGCTCGGCGAAGTACAGCGCCAGGTTGGCGATGACGCCGACGACGGCGGCGGTGATGCCGGTCAGGGCGGCGCTGATGGCGGTGTTGTGGCGCAGCCGCTCCACGTAGGGGGCGCCGAGGAAGATGAACAGGAAGCAGGGCACGAAGGTGACCCAGGTGGTCAGCAGCGCGCCCAGCAGCGCACCGGCCCACGGGGTCAGGGCGCCGGGGTCACGGTAGGCGCCGAGGAAGGCGACGAACTGCACCACCATGATGAGCGGGCCTGGTGTGGTCTCGGCCAGGGCCAGGCCACGCACCATCTCCCCGGGCGTGAGCCAGGCATATGTCTCGACTGCCCGCTGGGCGACGAAGGCGAGCACCGCGTAGGCGCCGCCGAAGGTGACCAGGGCGGTGCCGGAGAAGAACAGGCCTTGGGTGGTGAAGACGCTGTCGGTTCCCAGCAGCAGGGCGACGGCGGCCACCGGCAGCCACCACGCGGCCAGACCGACCGCGAGGATCTTGCCCGCGGAGCGCCGGCTCGGCGGGGCGTGGTGCAGGGCGTCATCGGAGATCAGCGGAGCGGGCCCGCCCTCGCCGCCGTGCCCGTTGCCTTTCGTGAAGATGTGGGGAGCCAGCCTGTGCACGGTCCAGCCAACGACCGCGGCGACGGCGATGACGACGGGGAACGGCACGCCGAACAGCGCCAGCGCGGCGAAGGCGACCACCGCGACGGCGACGAACAGCGGGTGAGTGAGCGAACGTTTCGCGACCCGGATGACGGCCTGCGCGACAATGGCCAGGACCGCCGGGGCGATCCCGGCGAACAGCGCCGTCACCACGGCGGTGTCCCGCCAGATGACGTAGACGGCCGACAGGGCCAGCAGCGCAAGCATGCCGGGCAGGACGAACAGGGTGCCCGCCACCAGGCCGCCGCGGGTGCCGTTCAGCAGCCAGCCCACGTAGATGGCCAGTTGCTGGGCCTCTGGGCCGGGCAGCAGCATGCAGTAGTTCAAGGCGTGGTTGAAGCGCTGCTGACCGATCCAGCGCTTCTCTTCCACGAGCGTGCGCTGCATGACGGCGATCTGCCCGGCCGGGCCGCCGAAGGTCTGCAGCGAGATCAGAAACCAGGCGCGTACGGCTTGCCGGAACGGGATCACATCGCGTGACACGTCAGTCGTCATCTGGGCCTCATCAGGGGAATGGTGGCCAGTGGGCCGGTCTGGGTCATGCCGGCTCTCGCCCCAGCAGCAGCGCCCGCCGGTGGAACTCATACAGCCCGTCGAAGATGGGCCCGGAGATCTCCAGGACGCGCTCGTCGCCGCAGATCATCGACAGGCCCCGCAGCACCACGTCCAGGCCGCGCGCCTCGGGCGCGTCATAGCGCTCATCGTCGATGTCGGCCTCGTGCACGATCTCGGCGAGCTTCCACAGCACCGGATCGTCAAGCTCGTAGCGGCGCAGGATCGTCTCGAAGCTGCAGTCGTCACCGTGGTGCGACAGCTCAGCCCCGCGCATGTCGAACGCGGTCGCATCGGCGGGCACCAATGCCGGGTCGTCGACGAACACGAACTCGGGCTCAGGGTCGATGTGGCGGCGGATCAGCCAGGCACAGGCCGCCCGGTCGATGTGTACGCCGGCGCGGGTGGCCCACCTCATCGCACGGCCTCCGATGCGACAGCGTCGGCCAGGGCCCGCACCGCCCGCTGCGCCGCGTCCCGTTCGGCGGGCGGGAAGTAGTCGCGGCGGCCGATCCTGCGCAGCTCGGCCTGCAGCCGCTTGACCACCCGGCTGCGCTCACCGGGGCGGGCCTGAGCGGCGTCCTCGGCCTGTTCGATCACGGACCGGTACTCGGCGGCGCGCGCCCGCCGCATCTCGGCCGCGAGGGCCTTCTCCTGCGCGACGTTGCCGGCCGTGGCCAGCCAGACGGTCGAGGAGCCGCCGACCTCGCCGATCTCCTCGGCGATCCACTCCAGCTGCTCCCGGGTACGGGCGTCGGCCGGCAGCGCCACCAGCCCATCACCGAGCCGCGCCACGCCGAGCCGGTCCAGCTTGCGCCAGATCGTGATGCGCAACGTCGACGGCTGGCGCGGAATCCGGTAGGCCAGCAGCACCCACTGCCCTGCCGTGTCTCTCGCTGCGGTGTCCTCCACGACGACCCCTCCTTCATGCAACCCTGGTTACAGTAACTGTGGTTGCATTGATATGGCAATCGCCGACGCCCTGTGGTGGGATCCGGTCAGCCCTCCTGGGCGAGGTCCAGGAAGAGGGCGGCCGACCAGCCGAAGGCGGTCGTCGCACGGCCCGCGCGGCGGCCGGTCAGCGAGTTCCAGTATTCGTGGAGACCGCCACCGTCGCGGACCATGGCCAGCGTGCGCTCGCGTAATTCGGCGGCCGTCCCCTGATGCCCCGAGCGGCGCAGGCCGTCGATGAGCAGGTAGTTGACGTTCAGCCAGACCGGTCCGCGCCACATGGCCTCGGGGTCGAATCTCGGGTCGTCGAAGGCGACGGTCGGTACCGGGTGCTCGGCCCAGAAGCTGGGCGAGCGTAGGTCGGCGACGAGCCGGTCCGCGATCCCTGCGGGGAGCCTCCCGGTGAAGAGCGGCATCAACTCCAGCGGGGTGCGCACGCCCGCCTCGCGCCCGCCGACCACGGTGGCGAACCTCGTGCCGTTCCACCGGCGCGCGATCACGCGGTCCACCAGCGCCTGCGCCCTGGCTCGCCACGGTACGGCATCCTTGCCGAGCGCCTGCGCGATATCGCCCAGGCGGTCGTACTGGAGAGCGAGGTAGGCGTTCAGGTCGGGCGGCTCGGCGCGGGGGCCGGCGTCCCAGATGGGGCTGTCGTCCAGGCCGGACGAGTACGGGTGCAGGTACTCGGCCAGGCCGTCGCCGTCCGGGTCGGAGTGCCTGAACCACCACTCCTGGGAGCGGGCCAGCGGCTCGTAGACCTCGGCGAGGAAGGCGGGGTCGGGGTTCACCTCGTGGATCTTCCACACCGCCCAGGCGGTGAGCGGCGGCTTGGTGACGGGGACGACGTCCCCGATCGGCTCGCCGCCCACGTGGGCGGCCAACCTGACGAGGTCGGAGCGGGGCAGGTCGGTGGTCTCGGCCAGTACGCCGTGGTCGTGGACCACGTCGGGGATCAGACCGTCGGGGCGCTGGTTGTCGAGCAGGATGCGGATCTGCTCCCTGGCCAAAACGGGGTCGGCGTGCCGGAGCGCGATGGCGTGGAAGTAGGAGTCCCAGTTCCACAGGCCGACGTAGCCGTTCTTGGAGGGGACGAGTGCCTCTCGGTCCTGGATCCGCACCACGTTCACCGCCAGCGTCCACCACGCGTCCTCCGCTCGTTCGCGCAGGTCCGCGGGCACGGCGGGCATGCGGGAGAACCAGTCACGCCACCGTGCGGCGGCCGCGCCGAGCACCGCCGCCGCGTCGTGCGTCGCCCGATCCGGGCCGACGAGGGTGACGCAGCCGTCGATGTCGGCCTCGCCGCCGTCCCACACGGCCCGCGCGCCCGCACCGGTCAGGACGAGCGTGTCCGGTCCCGCGAAGGCCATGGCCACGCCGGCCGCGAACTCCACGCGGTCCGGCAGCACCCGCAGCACCGGCAGCTCGCCGCTCCCCGACAGGATCCGCAGGCCGGTGAGCACGGTCGCGTCGGCGAGCCTGGTCTCGTACAGGGCTCTGGCGATCCAGAGCGAGCCGTCGTCCGCCGCCATCACCAGCAGCCGCGAGCCGCAGTCGGTGAACGGGCGTTCGCGAAGGTCCGGCATCAGCGACCTCCCAGGCCGGAAGCGGCCATCGAGTTGATGATCTTCCGCTGGCCGACGAGGAAGGCGATGAGCGTCGGCACGACGGCGATCGCGGAGGCGGCCAGGATGAGCCCGTAGTCCACGGCCGTGCGCTGGCCCGAGAACTGGCTGAGCAGCAGCGGCACCGTGGCCAGCTCGGGCGAGTTCAGGAAGATCAGCGGGAAGAAGAAGGCGTTCCAGGACGCCAGGAAGGCGATGATGCCGAGTGCGCCAAGGCCGGGGCGGATGTTCGGCAGCACGACGTGCCAGAAGCAGCGCCAGCGGCTCGCCCCGTCGATCCTGGCGGCCTCCTCCAGTTCCACGGGGACGGCCCTGATGAACTGGCGCAGCAGGAACACCGCGAACGGGTTCGCGATGGTCGGCACGATGAGCGACAGGTGCGAGTCGATCCAGCCGAACCTGGCCAGCATCAGGTAGAGCGGCACGACCGTCACCTGCGCGGGCACCATTTGGGTGGCCAGGAACACCACGAACAGCGCACCTGAGCCGCGGAACCTGATCCGGGCGAAGGCGTAGGCGGCCATGGCCGAGGTCAGCAGCGTGAGCGTGACGTTCAGCACGGCGATGTAGAAGCTGTTCCAGTACGCGGTTCCGAACGGCATCGCCCCGAGCGCGTCGGGGTAGTTCTCCCAGCGCCACGGGTGGGGCAGCCAGTCGAGCGGGTTGTTCAGCATCTGCCGCACGCCCTTGAACGACGTCAGCAGCATCCAGACGAACGGGAACAGCATCGCCAGCCCGCCGAGAGAGAGCGCGGCGTGCAGGGCTACCTGCCTGGGTCGCATCCCGGCCCCCTCACGAGTCGTAGTGGACGAGGCGCTTTTGCGCCGCGAACTGGACGAGCGTCACGAGCAGCGTCAGGACCAGGAGGATCAGCGCGGCCGCGCTGCTCATGCCGAACCGGAAGTCCTTGAAGCCCAGCTCGTAGACCTGGTAGACGATCGTCCTCGCGCCCTCGTTGTCCGCCGGGTCCACCAGCACGTAGATCTGGTCGAAGGCCTGGAACGAGCTGATCACCGCGACGACAGTGGAGAAGAAGATCGTCGGCGAGAGCAGCGGCAGCGTGACCGAGCGGAAGATCCGCAGGCTGCCCGCGCCGTCCATGCGGGCGGCCTCGACGATCTGCGGCGGGATGGTCTGGAGCCCGGCCAGGAAGATCACCACGTTGAGGCCGAGCGACGACCAGATCGTCACGACGGCGACGGCCACGATCACCCAGCCGGGGCCGCCGAGCCAGTCGGGGGCGCTGATGCCGAACCAGCGCTCCAGCGACGCGTTCAGCACGCCGTAGTCGTCGCCGGCCAGGATGATCTGCCACATCAGCGCGACGGCCACCGAACTGGTGACCACCGGGAGGAAGTACAGCACCCGGTAGAAGCCACCGCCCTTGACGTTGTTCAGCGCGACCGCGATGAGCAGCGCGAGGCCGAGCCCGAAGGGCACGGTCAGCAGCGCCAGCTTGACCGTGTTCCAGACCGCCAGCCCGAACTCGGGATCGGAGAGCTGGGCGGCGAAGTTGTCGAAGCCGACCCATTCCTTCTGCCCGAGCCCGTCCCAGCGCATGAACGCCAGCACAACGGCGAAGCCGAGTGGGAAGGCGAGGAACACCAGCAGCGCGGCGACCTGCGGCGCGAGGAAGAACGCGGCCCACCAGCCGTCGCGGTTGCGCACGGACCGCGCCCGGTGGACCGTGCGGGGCCGGGCCCGCGTGAGGACGGTCACGGCTAGCCCAGCTTGCCGTCGACGAGCTTCTGGAGCTGGGTCATGCCCTCGTCGAAGCCAACCTTACCGGTCCACACCTTCATCAGGTGCTCGTTGATGTCGGCGGTGAGGCCGGGCACGGCGACCTCCTCGGGGTAGTTCGCGAAGCCGGTGTCGCGCACGTCGAGGAAGGTCTGGGCGTGGGCGGGGTAGCCGCCGGCGAGGACGATCTGCTCGGCGCCCTTCACGGACGGCACGGCACCGCCGTCCTTGAGCCTGATGAGCTGGCCATCCTTGCTGACGAACTCGGTGAGGAAGGTGTACGCCTGCTCGGGCAGCTTGGTGTCCTTGTTGAGCGCCAGGTAGGAGGCGGCCACCGCGCCGGGCATGGGTTGGCCGGTCTGCGAGGGGAACGGCACGATGTCGTAGTCGTCCAGCTCGCCGCCCTTCTTCAGGGAGTCGATCATCCACCGGCCGCCGGCGTAGAAGCCGGCCTTGTGCTTGAGGAACTGCGTGCTCGGGCCGTTGCTGTCGGGCAGCAGGTCTGCGCTGAGGAAGGTCTTGTCCTGGTAGCCCTTGGCCAGAGCCTGCAGGGCCGCGCGTGCCTTGAGGTCAGTGGTGGCGACGAACTTGCCGCCGTCCCAGACCTTCCCGCCGAAGCCGTTGATCATGGAGTACGTGGAGCCGTACCAGTTCCAGAAGATCGACCCGGCCTTGCCCGCGGCCTTGAGCTTGGCGTTCATGTCGAGGTACGTGGCCATGGTCCACCGTCCGGCCTCGTTGAGCGCGGCGGGGTCCTCGGTGATCCCGGCGTCCTTGAGCGCCTTCTTGTCGAACCAGAGCACCTCGGGGTTGGTGTCGTTGGGGACACCGTAGATCTGGCCGTCCTTCTTGGCGCCGCCGTAGATGCCCTCGAAGAAGTCCTCGGGCTTGCTCTTGGAGGAGGGGCCGGCCAGCTTGTCGTTGAGCGGTGTGAGCACCCCGGCGGAGACGAACTTGCCGATGTTGTCGTCGCCCACGAAGAACACGTCGGGGGCGGTCTTGCTGGTGAGCTGGGCGAGCAGTTTGGGGTGGTAGTCCTCGTACTTGGCGACCGGCTCCAGCTTGAGCTTGATGTCGGGGTGGCGCTTCTCGAAGTTCTCGGTGAACTTCTCGTAGAGCTTGATGTCCTCGGCCGATCCCCATGTGGACCAGCGGATGGTGACCTGGCCCGATCCGCTGCTCATGCCCGGGACGTTCCCGCCACTGCCGCTGCACGCGGTCGTCGCGACGGCGAGGATGCCCAGGACTGCCAGGGCACGGTTCATGGTCGGCTCCTTCGGGGGTTGCGTGGGGGGTGTGGGTGAGGCGGGTGGATCGGAGTGTCAGGCGAGCCCGCCGCCGTCGACGACGAGGGCGGACCCGGTGATGTAGCTGGCCGCGTCACTGGCCAGGAAGAGCACGGCCTGGGCGATCTCGTCCGGGGTGCCCGCGCGACCCATCGGCCGGTCTGCCGCGTCGGACTTGAAGGCGGCCCAGTCCTCACCTAGCTGGCGGGCCTCGTCGCGCAGCATGGGCGTGTCGGTGTCGCCGGGGTTGACGGAGTTGACCCGGATGCCCGCCTTGGCGTGGTCGATGGCGAGCGCGCGGGTCATGTTGACCACGGCCGCCTTGGAGGCGCAGTACGAGATGGCGTTGCCGCCGCCTTTGAGGCCCCATCCCGACCCTGTGTTCACGATCGAGCCGCCCTGGCTCATCGCGGGGATGGCGTGCTTGCACATGAGGAACACCGAACGGACGTTGACCGCCATGACGCGGTCCCACTCGTCGACGTCGAGGTCGAGCGCGGTAGTGCGGCGGATGATGCCCGCGTTGTTGAACAGGACGTGCAGGCCGCCGAAGGTCTCGACGGCGGCGCCGACGACGCGTCGGCAGTCCTCGGGGTCGGAAACGTCGGCCCGCACCGCCACAGCGGTCGCGTCTCCCGTCTCGGCGACGATCTGCGCCACGGTGGCGTCCGCGCCGGCCGCATCGATGTCAGCGACCACCACCCGGGCGCCCTCCCTGGCGAAGAGCAGGGCGGTGGCCCGCCCGATGCCCGAGGCGCCGCCCGTGACGATCGCAACCTTGCCTTCGAGCGTCTTCATCCGTCGAACTCCTCACTTGCCGCACAAATGCGATAAATCGTGCTTTCGCGGTATCCAGTGATCACCTGGACGTGCCCGCCGAGCTTCTTGTCGAGGTCCTCGTCGCCGCTGTCGGCCAGCAGCGGCCGTCCCTTCAGCGCCGCGAGCTTCTGCTGGGTGGCCAGGACGAGCAGCCGCTCGCTCGAGCCGGAGCCGTCCTTCTGGCCCCCATTGAGCACCGCGTCCAGCACCCGGGGCGACACCTGCTGATTCCCGCGCCCCAGCACGAACCCCTGCCCGCCGATGACCGACAGAACCAGCACCGACTCCTTGCCGCTGACCAGGCCGAACAGCTCGGTCTCCGCGACGTCCGCCGCCACCAGACGGCCGCCACGACCGCCCTCGGGCGCGCGTTCGACCACGTCCACGCCGAGCAGCGTGGTGGCGAGGCCCAGCGCACGGCCGACGGCCCGCGTGGTCGCGCCCGGCCCGAGAACGTAACGGACGCCGGGCCACATCCTGGCCACGACCTCCCGTGCGACGCCCTCGGCTGTGGCGGGCGCCACGCCGGACGACCCGGCCTTGCGCCCCGACAGCGCGGCGCGGACGGCGGGGACGCGCAGGCTGCCGTACAGCCGGGGGCTGACCAGGCCGCGGCGGTAGGCGTCCTCGTCGAGATCCACCACCTCGGCCTCGGCCGTGCGCGCCGGGTCGAACTCCGCCGCGACGAATCCGGCGGCGGCCGGGCTGACGGCAAAGCAGCCGGAGTACACCTTCACCCCGGCCGGGACGCCCAACACGGGCGGCGCCTGGCCACCGAGCGCGCGGACCGCGTCGAGCACGTCGCGTGCCGTCCCGTCGCCGCCCGCGAACAGCAGCAGGTCCACCCCTGCCAGCGCGGCCACGGCGCGCCGCGTGTCCTCCGCGCTCGTCCCGGCGGCGGACCAGCCGGAAGACGCCCCGGCAGATCTGTCAACGGACAGTGTCCGGACCAGGCCGCACGGGACCCCGGAGGCGCGCGCGCTGTCCTCGCCCATCGGGCCCGGCGCCGTGACCACCCGGGTGCCGGGACAGCGGGCCATCAGCGTGCGGACAGCACGCGCCGCCCGCTCGCCGGCCCGGGGCGTGGCACCCCTGGCCAGGGCCGCGCGCTGCACCTCCACGCCGTCGCTGCCTTTGAGCCCGGCCGCGCCGCCGAGACCGGCGACGGGGTTGACGACCAGCCCGACCACCGCCGCGCCCGTCATGACAGGTGCTTGCGGACGTAGGCGCGCCAGGTGGGAGCCCACTCCTTGGGGTCGTCGAGCGGTGTCATGTCGATCTTGTGGACGGTCTGGTTGTACGGCGCCCCCTTGACGAACTCGGGATCGCGCCGCGCCTCTTCGGCCACGTGCGCCAGGATGAGCGCGTACTCGTCGAGGTCCTCCTTCGAGTACGACTCCGTGGGCTCCAGCGTGAACGGCTCGGGCACCACGTACGGGTGGTGGCTGGTCCAGTAGTGCACCCCGAAGTCGGCGGCTCTGACGCCGATCTCCTCCGAATGCACCCCGGTCTGCTCCGACAGCTCCTGCCACGAGTAGCGCACCTGCTCGACCCTGCGCCTGTCCCACGGTGCGGACGCGCCCGGGATCTGCAGGATCTTGTGCATCAGGTAGTTGTTGTTGAGTACGGCCGTCTCGGCGACCTGCCGCAGGCCCTCGGCGCCGAGGGCCATGATCCAGGCGTAGGCGCGCACGATGTTCGGGGTGACGCCGAGGAACGGCCGCACCTTGCCGATGGAGGCGGGCGGCGTCTCCAGGCGGTAGGACTCGCCGTCGAAGGCGACGACCGGGCCGGGCAGGAACGGCGCCAGGTCCTCCGAGACGCCGCACGCCCCCGCCGCGGGGCCGCCGCAGGCGTGCGGCGTGGAGAACGTCTTGTGCAGGTTGAAGTGGCACAGGTCGAATCCGGCGTCGCGAGCGCGGGTGATGCCGAGGATGCCGTTGGCGTTCGCCTGGTCGTAGCAGGCCAGGCCGCCTGCCGCGTGCACCAGGTCCACGAACTCCCTGATCCGGGGGTTGAAGATCCCGGTGTCCTCCGGGTTGGTGATCATCAGTGCGGCGGTGCGCGGGCCGACGGCGGCGCGCAACGCCTCGATGTCGGGCAGGCCTTCGGCGTCCGGCATCAGGGTGATGACCTCGTAGCCCGCGGTCTTGGCGCAGGCCGCGTTCGAGGGGTGGGAGAACATCGTGGTGATCACCTGGTCACGGCGCGCCTCGCCGCGGGCCGCGTGGTACGCGCGGATCATGGCGATGTTGGCGTAGATGGCTGCCGACCCGGAGCCCGGCTGGAGTGAGACCCGCGCCATGCCGGAGATCTCCCCCAGCATGCGCTCGAGCCGCCAGTAGATCTCCAGCACGCCTTGCACGGTGTCCTCGTGCTGGAGCGGGTGCAGCTCGGCGATGGCGGCGGCGAACCTGTCGTTGACCTTGGGGCTGTACTTCATCGTGCAGGTGCCCTGCCCGACGTCGATGTTGAGGTCGACGCCCAGGTTCTCCTGCGACAGCCGCAGGTAGTGTCGCAGCACGTGCAGCTGGGACATCTCGGGCAGCTTCGGCGGCTGGGCGCGGCTCACGGAGTCGGGCAGCTCGACGCGGGGCGCGCCGGGCTCGGGCACGGCGATGCCTCGGCGGCCGGGCGCGGACAGCTCGAAGATGATCGGCTCGTCCCAGCGCGCCTGGTGGAAGCGGCGCAGCGGCGGCTTCGGCGTGACGGGGAGCTCCCCGAAGGACTCCGTGGTGTTCACAGCGTCTCCTGTACGGCTGCGGCGAGCAGGTCGATGTCGGCGATGGAGTGGCGTTCGGTCACACAGACCAGGACCGTACGGTCGTCGAGTGCGACTCCGCCGTAGATGCCGCGCTCGCGCAGCCCGTCAAGCAGGGCAGCGCTGGAGGGCACCTCGATGGCGAACTCGCGGAAGTGGATCGCGTCGCGGTGCAGCACCGTGACCGACGCGGCCAGGGCGTCCATGGCGTATCGGGTGCGGGCCAGGATCGTCTCGCCCAGATCCCGGATGCCTTGTGGGCCCATGAGCGCCAGATAGACCCCGGCCGTGATGCCCCAAAGGGCGGCGGCTGTACCGACCCACTCCTTGCCCTCCTCGCGGTGCGCGAAGGAGGTGCGGTCGTAGTAGACGTCGCCGAAGCCGTACTCGCCGGGCACCTTCGTGGGTGCGATGCCGAACAGCCGGGACGGGAACTCCGCGACCAGCGGCTCGTGGTCTTGGGTGGCGATGTAGCCGGCGTGGCCGCCGCCGTGGCTTTGATGCATACCGAGCGACTGGATGTCGCCGCAGGCGATGTCCGCGCGGTAGGAGGCGGGCGGTGCCAGCACGCCGAGGGAGATCGGGTCGGCACCGACCACGAGCAGCGCGCCGTGCGCGTGCGCCAGGTCGGCCAGCTCGCGGCCGCGCGTCTCGACGACGCCGTAGACGTTCGGGGTCTCCAGGTAGATCGCGGCGTAGGAGTCATCGAACGCCTCGACCGTGATCTCGCCGCCCTCCCCCACTGGAGCCAGGACGATCTCGATGTCGGGGGCGAGGAAGTCGCGCAGCTTGCTCATTTTGTCGGCGCTGACGGCGGCGCTGAGGAGGACCTTCGAGCGCTCGGTGTAGCGGCACGCCATGCGCAGGGCGGTGCCGGCCGCCTGGAAGCCGTCGTAGGTCGGGACGTTGACGACATCCATCTCCAGCAGTTCGCCCATCATGCTGACGTACTCGAACAGGGCCTGGAAGCGGCCGTGGTCCTCGTACGGCTCGCCGGCGTACGCGGTGAGGAACTCGCTCCTCGCGTTCACCTCGTCACACACCGCCGGGACGTGGTGCGGGTAGCAGCCGTGGCCGAGGAAGCTCAGCGCCTGCTCCGTGTCGGTGACGCGGTCCAGCAGACCTTTCATGTGGCGTACCAGGTCGTGTTCCGCCGTGAGCGGCGCGGGCAGATCTAGCGGCCGGGCCAGGCGCAGCTCCGCGGGAATGTCGGCGTAGAAGTCCTCTACGCTCGACGCGCCGATCGCGGCGAGCATCTCGGCCCGCACGCCGGATTCGGCGTTCGGTATGTACGGGTGCGTCACGTGTCTCCTTCGATCCTGAGCACTACGGCGTCACGCGGGGCGAGTTCGATGTCGCCGCGCAGGCGGGTCTGGGTGAGCAGGTCCGTGCCGGGGTGCGGCAGCATGACCCGCTGCCGGGTGGTCGTGTGGTTGAGCAGGAAGAGGTGGCGCCGGCGGCGGACGGCCTCCACGCCCGCGGGCACCTCAACGGCCGCGACGCCCCCGAGCACCTCGCCGAGCACGGGCGTCACGTCGTCGAGCAGGCAGCTGACGTAGGTGGCGTTGCCCTTGCGGGTGATCGCGGGCAGGCCGTCGAGGTCGCCGCCCTCGTACGTGGCCAGCACCGCCGCGGGATCGTCGCCGTCGAGGCGCACCCACTCCGTCCAGGTCCTGGCCACGCCGGTGGCGCCGCCCGCGTACCGCACCGGCTGGATCGCGTCGTCGGTGAGCGGCCAGAACTCGTCGATCGAGACGCCGAGCAGGTCGCGCAGCGGGCCGGGCGCGCCGCCGTCGTGGACGCGGTCGGCGGCGTCCACGACGCCGCTGAACGGGCCGACCACCAGATCGCCGGTGACGGACGCCAGCCTCCCGGCCTGCTCCTGCGTGCACAGGTAGAGATTCGGGACGATCACCACGCGGTAGCCGGACAGGTCGCGGTCTGGCGGCGCGAGATCGACCGTGATGCCGCGGGCGCGCAGCGGCGCGTACCAGGCGAGCAGCAGGTCCTTGAGCTTGAGCCGGTTGGACGGCATCGACTCCGGCGCCTCCAGGCCCCACCAGCTGTCCCAGCCAATGACGAGTGCCACCTCGGCGTGCGTGCCCGTGCCCGCGACCTCCGCGAGCCGCCGCAGGTCGGAGCCGAGGCGGAGGGTGTCCTGCCAGCCGCGCGTGCGCGTGCCGCCGTGCGGGAGGAGGGCCGAGTGGAACTTCTCCGGGCCGTACTTGGCCTGACGCCACTGGAAGAACATCACGCCGTCGGCGCCGTGCGCCACCGCCTGAAGGCTGTGCAGCCGCATCATGCCGGGCGGTTTGGGGACGTTCACCTCGCGCCACGACACCGCCGACGGTGCCGACTCCAGCAGCAGCCAGGGGCGCCCCTTGAGCGAGCGCATCAGGTCGTAGCTGAGCGCGACCGCCACGTGCGACTGCCCGTCGGCCGGGTCGGGATAGGCGTCGTCGCTCACCAGATCCTCGGCCGCGGCCCACGCCCAGTAGTCGAGGCCGTGCAGGATG
Organism: Nonomuraea polychroma; assembly: GCF_004011505.1. Classification (NCBI taxonomy): domain Bacteria; kingdom Bacillati; phylum Actinomycetota; class Actinomycetes; order Streptosporangiales; family Streptosporangiaceae; genus Nonomuraea; species Nonomuraea polychroma. Next base: position 2,613,796 of record NZ_SAUN01000001.1, on the reverse strand, counting down.
CTCATGAAATTCGTGGTGACGGGAACGTCCGGGGTCATCACGCGCAGCACGTCACGCTCGGCCGAGAACAGCTCCAGGAGCGCGTCGCTGCAGAAGCGGCGCCAGTCGAGGAGCTGGGCCGGGTTGATCGGGCCTGGCGCCTTGCGCGGCGGCTCGATGTGGCCGAACGCGGTGTAGTGCTGGCCCCAGCAGGACGTGCCCCAGGCGGCGTTCAGCGACTCGATCGTGCCGTAGCGGGCCTCCAGCCAGGCGCCGAAGTGCCGGGCCGACTCCGGGCAGAAGCACTCCAGCGTATGGTCGGCGTACTCGTTGCCGACGTGCCACATGGCCAGGGCGGGATGGCCGCCATACCGCTCGGCCATGGCCGTGGCCAGCCGCACGGCGTTCTCGCGGAAGACCGGCGAACTGGGGCAGTAGCCCTGGCGCGAGCCGAACTCCAGCCGCACCCCCTGCGCGTCGACCGGCATGACCTCTGGGTGGTCGCGGACCAGCCACGGAGGTGGGGTCGCGGTCGCGGTGGCGAGGTCGGCCGCGATGCCATGCTCGTGCAGCAGGTCGAGGACGCGGTCGAGCCAGCCGAAGTCGTACGCGCCCGGCCGCGGCTCCAGCCGCGACCACGAGAAGACCGCGACGGTGACCATGGTGACCCCGGCCTCGGACATGAGCCGCATGTCCTCGGCCCAGACCTCCTCGGGCCACTGCTCGGGGTTGTAGTCGCCGCCGAACAGCAGCCCGGGCACGCGGGTCAGGCTCACTCCTGCTCCCTTGTCAGACGGTGTATTATGTATTCAGAATTCATAGTGCAGTATTTTGTATCGCGTCAAGCGGTAGGCTTGGCCCGGCCGAACAGCGAAGGAGCGTCATGCCCATCGAGCGGCGACCGCTGCGCGAGCAGATCAGGGAAGAGCTACTGACCAGGCTCGACCGGGGCGACTTCGCCGCGGGCACCGACATCAACGAGGCCGCACTCGCGGCGGAGTTGGGCGTCAGCCGCACACCCCTGCGCGAGGCGCTCATCACCCTCGCGGGCGAGGGCGTGCTGGAGAGCAACCAGGGTCGCGGCTTCAGGTTCGCGCCAGTGACCCGCAAGGAGTTCCGCGAGCTGTGCGAGATCGTCGCGGCGCTGGAGTCGCTGGCACTCGACTGCTCCGACCCCGCCCACCTGCGCCGCATCGCGCCCAAGCTGCTGACGATGGCCCAGGAGTTCCCCGACCGGATCGCGGAGCAGCAGGAGATAGAGCGTCACGACGACGAGTGGCACGACCTGCTGCTGAGCGGCTGCCGCAACGAGCGGCTGCTCGACCTCATCACCAGCGTCAAGGCGGGGATGCGGCGCTACGCCCACCTGCTGGCGGGCGACGACACCCCACTGGAGCGGGAGGCGACCGAGCATCGCCGGGTGGCCGAACTGCTCATCGCCGGAGACCTTCCCAAGGCCGCACAGGCCCTGCGCGACAATTGGGTCAATGGCATGGCGCGCATGATGTCCCGCATCCCCTCGGCCGATTAGCCCAGCAGGCCCACGGGAACCTCCTCGGGCCGTCCTTCCTCACCTTTGCACCGGCAGCTCGACGAGCCGGCCGACGCGGCCCGAGAGCGGTCCGACGTGATCGCGGAACGGGCGCTCACCATCGGCGGCGTCCCGGACGGGCGCGCGGCCACCGTGGCCACCAGCGACCGCCTGCCTGTCGTGCCGCTCGGCCCGCTCAACGATCGGGATGTCGTCAAGTTCTTCTGTGACACCCTGGCCGCCGTCATGCCACGCCGCGCAGCGCGATCTCCGCCACGGCCGACGCCGGCCCGGTTCGCAGGACGCGCTGTTGGCGGCGGCCCGCGGTCTTCGAAAAGCACTACTGGATGTTCCAAGCGGAACTCGCCTGACTGATCACCCCCACCCTCCACCGCATAGGTAAGGAGCAGCACCAGTGCCGCGATCGCTGACGGGAGCAGCGGCATCCCGACCAAGTCGGCCGTCATCCGGTGCGGTGTCCGTCCGGGGAGAGGACCGCGACCAGCAGCAACAGCGCCGTGGCGGCCAGTCCGAGGGCAGATACAGCACTCGCCAGCCATAGGCGTCCACCATCAGTCCACCCAAGGCATGCATGACCAGTCCACCCGCACCAGTGGCCGATCCCACAGCGCCACGGCACGGCGACGGCGCCGCTCATCATCGTGGCTCAGCAGTAGCGCCAGTGCTGACGGAATCATCAGAGCCGCTCCGAGGCCCTCGGCCCAGCCGTCAGGCCACCAGCATCGACCAGAGCGGCCCGAGGGCCATCATCAGGGCTGCACCGCTGAACGTGGCTAGACCCCGCCGCGCCCTGCCGGCCCGGGTTCCGTAGGTCGACGGGCCGCCTTTACGTGGCCAAAGGCTAGGGCCCGCCCCGGGAGTTTCGGGGTAACGAGCGCGCACGCGCGCCGTCACTTCTTCCAGGCCACCAGGAACTCCGTCAGCGAGATGCGCCCGTCCACATCCCCATCGTGCTCGTCCGAGGCCTTGAAGATCGAGTCGAGCTCGGCGGCGGTGACTTCCTCGCCGCGCGCGTTCATGGCGAGCGCGAACTCCTCGCGCGTGATGTATCCGTCCCCGTCGCGGTCGAACTCCTGGAACGTGGCGGTCGGGCCGTCAAGATCCGGCATGGGTGACCTCTCGGGGACGGTACCTGGCTATGACGAGGGTGCTCTGCGGGTCCGATGTTCACGCTGCGGGGATGCAAGGCTGGATGACCATAGGGAGGCGGCCATGAGCAGCGCGGCCAGCCCTCCGCAGATCATCACGGTGGAGACCGAGAAAGCGTCGACGACGCGGCCGCCGAGGAACGCGCCGAGAGCGAAGGTCGCCTGGAAGGAGGAGGTGAAGACGACCGTGGCGGCTTCGGGCGCGTGAGGGGCGGCGGTGATGAACGATGCCTGCGAGCAGACGGGCACGCCTCCATAGGCCAGGCCCCAGACCACGAGCAACACCAAGGCCCCGATGGTTGTGCCGCCGACCGAGGGCAGCAGCAGGGTGGTGGCCGCGATCAGGCCGCCGCAGGTAGCGAAGACGGCTCGCAGGCGCGTGGCAGCGGCCTTGCCGGCCAGGAAGTTGCCGGCGATTCCTGCGATGCCGTACGCCAGCAGGACGGCGCTGACGGCGGCGGGATGCAGGCCGGTGACGTCCTGGAGGAAGGGCGTGACGTAGGTGTAGGTGCCGAAATGGGCCAAGACGATGAGAAAGGTAGCCAGCAGGGCGGTTTTGGCGCCCCGGGTACGCAGCAGGCCGAGCAGGACGCGAGGGCTGGTGACCTGGTGAGCGGGCAGCGGCGGCAACAGCATCAGCAGAGCTACCAGGACCAGGGCGGCCAGCGCGGCGAGGACCAGGAAGGCGGTTCGCCAGCCGGCGAGCTGGCCGATGAGGGTTCCGGCCGGTACGCCGAGCACGGAGCCCAGCGGCACGGCGGAGAAGATCACAGCGGTGGCGGTGCCGACGGCGTGCGGCGGCATGAGACGGCCGGCCAGCCCGGCCCCGATGGACCAGAAGCCGCCGATCGTGAGGCCGACCAGCACCCTGGAGATCAGCATGACCCAGTAGGAGGTCGCCACGGCAGCCAGCACGTCGGCCACGGCGAGCACCGCCATGAGGACGCCCAGCATCACGCGGCGGTCCAGGCGCGCGGTGGTCAGTGTGACGGCGGGTGCGGCGATCGCGGCGACGATGCCGGGCAGGGTCATGGTCAGCCCTGTGATGCCGTCGGAGATTCCGAAGTCGGCGCCGATGGCCGTCAGCAGGCCGATGGGCAGGATTTCGCTGGTGACGATGGCGAAGATGCCCAGCATGAGCGACGTGACCGCGAGCCAGTTGATGAGGGGCGAGCGTGGCCGGGTGAGCGTGGTGGCTGACATGGTTTCCGTTCGGGCAGGTGCGCGTGGCGTGCAGGCACTCAGCCAAGCAGGGATGAAGCAGCAGGCACTGGCACGTTTCAGACGCAACCGTCGCCGTGACGACGTCTGGTGAGCCCGCGAGGTCTCCGGTTCAGCCGTCGCTTGGACTCGGCGAGTATGGAAAGGCCGGTCTCCCTGGGCTTCCACCCAAGACGACCGGCCCCATGCCACCGTCGGGACTACGTGGGCGTGTGAGCACGAGGCTCAGGAGGAAGCGCGTTCACGGACGACCACGGGCCGGACCGCTCGTCCAGCGCCGTCTCGGGAGCGCTGGGCCTGATCCTGATGATCTTCTCGGACAACGCCGTGCCGGCCGGAGCGGCTGTTCTGGTCTGAGGACTCGGTGCATCACTGGGCTTCCCCGTCGCGCTGCCGGCCGCGGGAGAAACCGGACCGGAACAGACCGCCCGCGTCAGCCTGGTGGCCACCATCGGCTACGTCGCCTTCCTCGTCGGCCCACCCGGCCTCGGCTTCCTCGGCGAGCACTGGGGCCTGCGCTCAGCCATGCTGGTGGTGCTCGCCTTCGTCGCCTCCGTCGCCTTCCTGGCACCTGCGGTCGACACACGCCGCCGTTCCGCTACGGCAGCAGCCGTACACGCTGACGACACTGCCTGAACCACGCGAGGCGTTGGCGTGGGCAGGTGAGCGGACCGTGCCCAAAACTGCTCCGTCCCATGATCGCCCCGCGCTTGCGAGCTCGAGCTGGCGGTGACCTCGACCGCCGAGCTGGGCAGTGCGGGCGGTGCCGAGGACGGGATCGAGTGTGCGGCCCAGCAGATACTTGATCGTCGCGTTCATGTTCACGCCGATGCCGCGGCGGGGCCATCGTCCGCAACGTCGCCTCGGGAGTGAGGTCACCGTGGATGACGGCGTGGCGCGGGTCCCCGCCACGCCGTCCCATCGCCTTCACGTATCCCGCGACGACCGCGTCGATGGTGACGTCCCCGGTGGCGTGCGTACCGACCTGGAACCCCTTGGCGTGCGCGATGGCGATGAGTTCGTGCAGGTTCGCCACCTGCTCCTGCACAGTGGAGCCGGCGATGACCAGGCTCCCGTAACTGCCGGCCGAAGCGACCTGGACGTCCACCCACGGTCCGTTCCATCCGCGCTCTCATCCTGCACCTGCTCCGGGAGAACCCGGGCTGGGGATATCGGCGGGTGCACGAAGAGCTCGCCACGCTCGGCATCACAGTCGCGCCCTCCACTGTCTGGAAGATCCTCAAGCAGGAAGGGCTCGACGGTGACCTGGGCGGCGGCACGTCACCAGGCCCGCCGCGTCGTCGACATCGCGGCCGCCCTCAAGGCCGGCCGCACCGCCTGATCCAGCGTGGCACCTCACATTCTGCAGGGCTGCGTCGTCGGGACTACTGGAACCACAAAGGCCGCTCTGCGGTCAGAAATTGTTGAATGGAGGATGCAATGACTTCGAACGATTCCGAAGTTAGAGCGCTCTTGGAGAGTCGAGTCGATGCCAGCCAGGAAAAGGACATCAATGCACTCATGTCACTCTATTCTTCCGACATCGTTTACTACGATGTCGTACCCCCTCTCCAGTTCATCGGGACCGAAGAAGTCCGCCGCAACTTTGTGCGGTGGTTCGATGGATACGACGGGCCCATCAGCCTGAAAACGCACGACCTCGCCATTGCGATAAGCGAAGATGTCGCCTTCGCGCACATGCTTCACCTGGACACCGGGAAGCGCACAAACGGGGTTAAGAGCGCGATATGGGCACGATCGACCGTTTGCTGCCGACGGATGAGCGGCACGTGGCTGATCACCCACGAACACATCTCTCTGCCGATTAATCCGGAGAACCTTCAAGCTTGGTTCCCGCCAGACATGTGAGCAAGTGTGCTCGTTTATCCGAGACAGCCGGTTGGATGAGGACAGCAGCCGTCCTCATCCAACCAGTCACAGAAAGCACGTTTCCGATGTGCGATCCTGCCCGCTGCGCCGCTGGCCTGGTTTTCAGCGGTGCTCCCGCCGACTGTCGGCCTCTCCCCCGCCGGGACGGACCAGGGAGGTGCCTTACGTTCACTCCTACCCTCTGACGGCAGGAACGCCGCGATGAGGGGCCTGGATGAGGGACCGGGTGTCCATCTCGGGAACGCCGAGGGTGATGCGGACGAAGGTCCACTCCGGTCAGCGGGGAGCTGAGGGGCGTCGAGTTGCTCGTCGGTGGCGGCCCGAGGCGTTCGCCGATCACCTAGTTTCGAAATCAAAATCTCTAAATCTCGTTTTTGAGACAGCGATAGATCGTCGCGCGGGAGACGTCGAAGCGGCGGGCGATCTCCTCGACGCCATGCCCTGACGCGTACATGCGCCTGGCATGGGCCGCTTGCTCCTCACTGAGGGCGGCAGGGCGGCCGCCGCTCCGTCCGCGCGCTCGCCCGCGGGAGGGGGGCGGGAGTGCCCCGGATCCGAGGAGGGCCCTGGCTCCGTCAAGGATGAGCTGCTTGAGCCGGTCGGCGGGCACGTCGCGGAAGAGCACGACAGGGTCGGCCAGGCCCGCCACCACCTGCGAGGCGCGCACACGATGTTCGAGGCCGCGCTCCGGGCCGGCGACCAGGTCGTTCGCCAGCGCGATCGCAGCGCGGAACCGATCCGCCACCGGCGCTTGGACCAGCAGCGTCATGTCCTTGACCAGCATGGTGAGCGTCTCCCGGTGGCGTAGGTGGACGTCGACGTAGCCCTCGATCGCCCGCCAGCGCACGGTCTCCGGATCGCCGTGCGACTCCGCCTCGGAGAGCGCCCCTTCGAGCTCGTCCAGCAGGGGCAGGGTAAGGCGGTGCAGGATCTCGTCCTTGGAGGCGAAGTGGTAGTAGAGGGCAGCCTTGGTGATGCCCACCCGATCCGCGATGGCCTGCATGGACGTGGCGCGGTAGCCGCCGGTGGCGAACAGCGTGCGAGCGGCCGCGAGGATCCGCTGGGGGGTCGCCTCGGCGGAGTCAGTAGCGCTCATAACACTCCTCTAGGACTTACCTTTGGTCAGGTGATCGGCTACGCTACTTACCCAGGGTCAATTTATGCCTTGGGGTGATCGGGATGTTTGAACGAGTCAAGGTGTCCTTCTCTTCGGCAGGCACCCGCTGCGCAGGCTATCTTTACCTGCCCGCCGGCCGTCCAGGACGGATGCCGTGCGTGGTGCTCTGCCACGGGTTCAGCGGGACGATGGACCGCCTGTTCCCGTACGCCGAGCGGTTCGCCGCTGAAGGGATTGCGGCCTTGGTGTTCGACTATCGCAATTTCGGCGAGAGCGACGGTGAGCCGCGGCAGCTCGTCGACATCGAGGGCCAGCAGGACGACCTGCGCGCCGCTGTCGCCTTCGCCCGCGGCCATGAGCACGTCGACCCCGGCCAGGTGATGATCTGGGGCAATTCACTCGGTGGAGGCCACGCCGTGTCCGTGGCAGCCGACGATCCCGCGATCGTCGCCGTGGTCGCGCAGATCCCGTTCAACGGATTCCCCAAAAGAGTCGAGGGCCGCTCCGTGGGGCAGACCCTCCGCCTCCAGGCCGCCATCCTCTGGGACGCCGTACGCGGCAAGCTCGGCCTGTCGCCCTACTACATCCCCATGGTGGGAAAGCCGGGCGAGCTCGCCGTCACCGCCACCGCAGAAGCGGACCAGCACATCAGGACCCTCACCGGCGAGCACGGCACCACCCTCTGGCGCAACAGCGTGGCTCCCAGGGCGTTCCTCGACATGGCGCGCTACCGGCCAGGCGATGCGGCCGAGCGGCTGAGCATGCCGCTACTCGTCTGCATAGCCGCCGATGACCGGGAGACGCCGCAAGAAACGACACGAGCACTGGCCGATCGCGCGCCGCACGGTGAGCTGCGGATCTACCCTGGCACTCATTTCAGCTTCTACAACGACCCCGAGACCAGGGAACACGTGCTCACCGACCAAATCGCCTTCCTTCGGCGCCACCTTCCCGCGAGTTGACATCCGCCGTCCGCGAGGGCGCGCGCCGGATCGCCGGCGGTTGCCGACCCGGCTGAAGCTGATCCGGATGATCCTGCTCGCGCGGGCTGCTTCGAGCTGCTCCTGCCGCCCTGCCCGCACGACCGACCGACGGCGGATCGTGAGGTTTCCGGCTCGCGGCGCGTAGCCATCGGCAGGCGCTACGTACCTCATACGTCACAATTACGGACAACCGTTTTCTTGGAGTGCCATGTTGTACGGGCGTCAGGCGGAGCAGTCGGTCATCGGCGAGTTGCTGGAGGGCCGGTGCGGCGCTCTGGTGGTGCGCGGCGAGGCGGGCATCGGCAAGTCGGCCCTTCTGGAGTGCGCCGCGGCGAACGCGCGGGTGCGGGTGCTGCGGGTGTCCGGGGTCGAGTCCGAGGCGGATCTGCCGTTCGCTGCCTTGCACCTGCTGCTGCGCCCGGTCGTCGATCACATCGAGGCGCTTCCGCCGCAGCAGGCGGAGGCGTTACGTGGCGCGCTCGGCCTCGGCGGCGCCACCCGGGGAGACCGCTTCCTTGTCGGGCTGGCGACGCTCAGCCTGCTTGTGGAGCTGTCGGCGACAGGCCCGGTAGTGTGCCTGGTCGACGACGCGCAGTGGCTGGACGGTGAGTCGGCCGACGCGCTGCTGTTCGCCGCACGCCGCCTGCATGACGAGCCCGTCGTCGTCCTGTTCGCCGCGCGTGAGGGCGAGTTCCCCACGCGGGGTCTGCCCGAGCTGCGGCTGAGCAAGCTGGACATCAAGGCCGCTCAGAAGCTTCTCGCCGAGCAGGCGGCGGATCTGCCGCCTGTCGTACGCGACCAGCTGGTGGCCGAAGCCGGGGGCAACCCGCTGGCGCTGGTCGAGCTGCCCCGCATGCTCACCCCGGAGCAGCGCAAGGGCGCCTTCGTCCCGCTTTCCTTCTCCCTCGGTACAGCGCAGCCGGTGACCGACAGGGTGCTGACCGGTTTCCGCGACCGGATCGCGGCGCTGCCCGACGCCACCCGCTCCTGCTTGCTGGTGGCGGCCCTCGATCACCACGACGAGCTCGACGTGCTCGCGCGCGCCGTCGGCCTGCTCGGAGCATCGCTGGCCGACTTCGCCGAAGCCGAGCGAGCCGGCCTGGTCCGGGTGGGCTTAGGGGGCGTGGCCTTCCATCACCCGCTGGTGCGTACCGCTGTGCTGCTGGTCTGTGACATCGCCGCCCGGATGGCCGCGCACCGGTCGCTGGCCGAGACCGTCGGCGACGACCGGCGAGCCTGGCACCTGGCGGCCGTCACCCTGCAGCCCGACGAGGAGGTGGCCGGGAGGATGGAGAGCCTGGCGCTGCGCGCCCGGCAGCGCGGTGGGCAGACGACGGTGTCGGCGGCCTACGCACGCGCGGCAGAGCTGTCCGCCGATCCTGCCGAGGCCGCACGCAGGTGGACGGCCGCAGCCGAGGCGGCGGCCGAGGCAGGCCTGTGGCAGCGTGCTCGTGAGCTGGTCGACAGGGCGCGGCGCCTGGGAGCCGAGTCTGCGCTGCACGGCCTGGCCCAGGTGAGAGCGAAGCTGGAAATCGAGGCGGGCCGGCCTCTGGAGGGCGTCCGCCTGCTGCTCGAGGGCGCCGAGGCGATCGATGACCTGCCCGCCAAGCTCTCGCTGCTCAGCCTGGCGGGCTTCTACACCTGGGCCAGCGCGTCCCACCCCGACCAGCTCGCGCTGGCCCGCCGTACCGAGGAACTGTGCCCGGACGGCGACGGGCTGGCCGCTGTGGTGCGCACGTTCACCCACGCCTTCCGCCTGATCCTCGAGGGTGACGCCGTGACCACGCTCACCTACCGGATGCCGGACCGGGCCGAGCGCATACCGTTCGAGCTGCGCTTCATCATCGCCTACCAGAGCATCGTCCGCGCCGACATCGAGGGCATGCTGAATGACTCAGCCCAGATCGTCGAGGAGTGCCGGGCCGAGGGACGTCTGGGCCGCATGCCCCAGGCCATGACGATCTTCACCATCGCGCAGCTCCTCAGCGGACACCACCGGTCCGCACGGTCCGCGGTGGCCGCGGGTCTGGCCCTGGCCGCCGACGTCGGCCAGCCGCAGTGGGGCAGCTACCTGGCGGGTGTGCACGCCTGGCTGTCCGCGATCGCCGGGGCGGAGGAGGAATGTGTGGCGATGGCCGCGCAAGCCATCCGGGACGCCGGCCACCGCAGGTGGATGCCGGGAGCGTGCTGGGCCGAGTTCGCCCTCGTGGCTCTGGACTTCGGGCTGGGCCGCTACGACGCGGTGCTCGACCGGGTGGATCGGGCCATGTCCGGTCCCACGCGCCATGCCTTCCTGTGGCGGTATTCCTGGCCGGACTACATCGAGGCCGCCGTACGGGTCGGAGATCCGCGGCGTGCCCGGGACCATCTGCGCCGCTACACGGAGTGGGCCGAGGCCACCGGCCGGTCCAGGCCGCTTGCCGTACTGCATCGGGTCCGTGCGCTGCTGGCCACGGACAGCGCGGCCGTGGGCCTGTACGAGCGGGCGCTGGCCCTGCACGCCGAGGGCGAGCAGCCCTTCGACGAGGCACGCACCCGCCTGGCCTATGGAGAGCGGCTGCGCCGAACCAGGCGGCGCGCCGAGGCGCGCGGCCAGCTCCAGGCCGCCATGGAGGCCTTCGACCGGCTCGGCGCGGTTCCGTGGTCTGACCGTGCGGCCGCCGAGCTGCGCGCCACCGGGATCTCCCTGCCGGACCGCTCCCGTGCCGGAGATCCACTGGACGTGCTGACACCGCAGGAGCTCCAGGTGGTACGGCTGGCCGTCACCGGCGCATCCAACCGCGAGATCGGCGCGCAACTCTTCCTGAGCCCGCGCACGGTCGCTTCCCACCTGTACAAGGCCTTTCCCAAGCTAGGGGTCTCCTCGCGCGCCGAGCTGGCCAGGCTGGAGCTGGCGTAGGTCAAATCCGCGCCTGGCCGGCCCCTGAGGTACGCCGTCGATCTTGCTGGTGCTTTCCTGAGCAAGCGGGCTGTGGTCAACCGCAGGGTCGGCAGGTCACCGCTACCGCCGGCGGGATGCACGCAGGCTGGGGGGAGGGCCCGCCCAGGTGGTCAGTGCGGCTTGGAGCGCGGCCTCGGCGTTCGGCTTGTCTGTTGCCCAGCAGAAGTAGCCGTCGGGGCGGACGAGGGCTGTGGTGCGGCGGTCGCCGGTCCAGTGGGCGCGTACGACCTGGTCGGGAACGGGCGCGTCCGCGTGCTGCCCGGCGGGAGTGATCAGCACGAACCTGCCGCCGCGCTGCAGCTCGTTGAGCCGTCCTTCCGCAAGCTGCAGGTCGGGGGCGCGTCGTCCGGTGAGCTTGTGGGCGCCGCGCGGGGCTTTGTAGGCGATGCCGATGCCGGAGATCATGGAGGCTGCTTTGTCGGCGAGTGGGCGGACGTTGCTGAGGATGGTTCCGGCGGTGGCGCGGAGCAGCCGGGCGGCGGACCCGTGCAGCAGTGCTGCGCGTACCAGCATTCCGCTCATCCGTAGCACGATCTTGCCTACGGCGTGCCGTTCGGTTTGGTAGGTGTCCAGGAGGTGGTCGTCTGCTCCGTCGCGCAGTACGGCCACGAGTTTCCAGCTGAGGTTGGCGGCGTCTTGCAGGCCGGTGTTCATGCCCATGGCGCCTGCCGGGGAATGCACGTGCGCGGCGTCGCCGGCCAGGAAGACCCGGCCGACGCGGTAGGCGGGCGCCTGCCGTTCGTCGCTGTGGAAGCGAGACTTCCAGCGGACTTCGGTGATGCGGTAGTCGGTGCCGAAGTTGAGCCTCAGCAGTTCCTTGATTTCTTCGACGTCCAGTGGCGCGTCGTCGGGCAGCTGGTGGTGCCGGTTCCATCCGGTGAGCCGGTGGAAGCCGTCGCCCATTTCGGTGAGCAACGCGAACCCGTCGGGGACGGCGTTCACCGTGAACGGCTGATCCGGCGCCTGCTCGAGCTTGAGGTCGGCCAGGATCAGCGAGCTCAGAATCGACTTGCCGGGGAAGGGCAGGCCGATCGCCTGCCGGATGGAGCTGTGCACGCCGTCTGTCCCGACGAGGTAGGAGGCGTGGTAGGTGGTGGACGGGCCGTTCGGATCCGCGTCCTTGCCGGGGACCGCGCGGGCCGTGACACCGTTCGGGTCCTGCTCCAAGCCGACGACCTTGGTGTCGTAGGCGAAGGTGACGCCGGCCGCGCGGGCTCGCCGTTCCAGCACGCGCTCGACCTCGTACTGCGGGATGAACAGGACGAACGGGTAGCGGCTGGGGAGGCGGGAGGGATTGAGCTGTCCCCGCTCGAACAGCTGCAGCCGGTTGATGGGGTGCCCGAGCTTGACGACCTCGTCCGCGATCCCGCGGGCGTCGAACTGCTCCAGCACGCGGGCGTGGACGACCAAGGCCCGGGACAGGTTGCTGATCTTGTGGGGGCGGGCCTCGAGGAGAGTGACGGACAGGCCTGCTTCGGCGAGGTCGCCGGCGAGCAGCAGCCCGGTCGGGCCTGCGCCCACGACCAGCACATCGGTGGTGTGTTCGGCGATCATATGGGACCCCTTGTCTCAGTAGTGGTTGCGCATCAACTCGGTCGCCCGATCCGGCTGCACGGCCTCGCCCTGCGGACCGAACTCGGCCATGTACGGCTTGAGGTCGAGGACCGGGCTGCCGTCGATGGCGTCCAGGCCTCGTACGCGCACGTCGAGGCCGTCGACGGCGAGCAACTGGCAGCGGGAGACGCCCAGCCTGTTCGGCGGTTCTTGGCTCGCTGCGCGAGAATGCCCACCCGCGGCCACTCCGGCTTGCCCCTGGGGCGCCGGGCCGAGGTGTGCACCGAAGCCGGCTCCACGAGGTGAAAGAGGAACACCACCTCCAGGTGCGAGAACGCGTCCAGCCCGGCGAGGGCGTCAGGCTTGAAGCGGGTCTCGTAGAGCCGGATCAACGCCTCGACGGTGTTCCAGTCGTCGTCGCACGCCTCGCTCCGCCCGCCGACGACGGTTCCCGCCGGCTGTGTCTCCACGATCTCCATACGACCGACCGTACGAGAGCGCAGCCGCTGCCGAATAGGTCACGATGACTGAAGTCGCACGCAGCCCTGGGGAGCCGGTTAGGTAAGGTCAGGGCATCATGATCGGCCGGAATGCGGAGATCGCCTTTCTGCAGAGGATGATCGCTGAGGCCGGCAGCGGCCGGGGCGGCACCGTTGTCGTGCGTGGAGAGGCGGGCATCGGCAAATCGGCGCTGCTGGAGGAGGCCGCGCGTACGGCTGGAGATGATCTGCTGGTGCTGCGGATCACCGGCGTCGAGGCCGAGGCGGAGCTGCCCTTCGCGACCCTGCACATATGGCCGTCCGACCTCGGCGATGGGCGCCGCGCCTTCCGGCTGGGCCGCGGGCAGGTACGGCCGCAGCAGCATCACGACGACCGCGACCGCCGCGGATGCGCTCGCGGCGCCCACGACGGGCCTGGACAGGCGGCCGGTGAGCACGCCACCACCAGCAGCCCGGCCGGCAGGAACGCGCCGTCGGTCAGCGAACGCAGCTCCAGGCGCACGTTCGCGGGATGGACGGCCTGCGCGCTCACCCGCAGCGGTGCCGGCACCTGCGAGACCCCGGCGATGACGAGTGTGACCTCGCCCGTCCCGAAGGTCTGTGTCACCCGACGGCGCACATCAGTCACGTGACGGAGGCGACTGATGGCGCCATCTTCCTACGGTTTCGGCCATGACCAAACGACCTGAACCCTACTCGGCGACCGTGATGGCGATGCTGGCCGCCGCCTTCTGCACCTGGGCACTGCTCACCCTCCCCATACAAGGTGCCGTCATCCTGGTGATCGCCAGCGTGCTGGGCTGGAGTGGGTGGATGACCTTCAGCTACACCCGCCCGGTGAAGTCCAGGAAAGTGATCGCCATCTACCTGTGCGCGGTGGGCTTCCAGCTCATCCACATGGCCGAGGAGTACACCGGCGGCTTCCCGCACGAGATCGTCGAGCTGTTCGACTCGCCACGGGACTGGCCGGAGAAGGAATTCCTGCTCGTCTTCGTCTTCGGCTTCGGCGCGCTCTACTTCTTCGCCGGCGCGGGCGCCCTCTACCGGATCCGGGTGGCCAACTTCTTCCTGTGGTGGTACGCCCTGGGCGCGGGCCTGCTCAACGGCATCGCCCACTTCGTCTTCCCGATCATCAAGGGCGGCTACTTCCCCGGCCTGTACACCGCCGGCGGCCACTTCATCATGAGCGGACTGCTGATCTACTTCCTCATCAAGGAGAACCGCCAGCTCAAGACCGAGGAGCAGCAGGCTCAGTCGCTGGTCAGATAGCGGGCCACGCGATCAGCTCCCTACCTAATCAGCCGGTGGGAGCCTCGCAAGCCTTCAGCAACCATGACTGATGCGGCCGGAACCGGCGGGCCGTACGGTCGTGATCAGCCATCTGACCATGGGAGGAACGCTGTGCGGACCATTGTGGTGGAGCCTGTCGGAACGGTCGTCGGCGGGCGCGTCGAGGCTGTCGACGACGACTGGAACACCGAACAGGCGCTGATCCGCCTCGACGGGACCCGTTTCGGGCCGGAGGCGCTCGCTGGGCTGGATGCCTTCTCGCACCTGGAGGTGGTGTTCCAGTTCCATCTTGTGGACCCGTCCTCGGTCAACACCTCTGCCCGTCACCCTCGGGGCAACCCCGACTGGCCCAAGGTCGGCATCTTCGCCCAGCGCGGCAAGAACCGCCCGAACCTACTGGGCGTCTCCCGCTGCCGCCTGCTCGCCGTCGAAGGTCTCGACATCCACGTGCGCGGCCTGGACGCCATCGACGGCACCCCGATTCTGGACGTCAAGCCCTACATGGCCGAATTCGGCCCGCAAGGCCCGACGGTGCAACCGGAATGGGCGACCGAGCTGATGCGCGCCTACTACTGACCCGGACCCGGAAGGACCACTCATGTCGAAAACCGTCCTCGTGACCGGCGCTTCTACCGGAATCGGCCGTGCCACCGCCCTTCTGTTGGCCCGCGAGGGCTTCACCGTCTACGCCGGAGTCCGCAAAGAGGCCGACGGCGAGGCGCTCGGCCCGACCGTCACCCCGATCAAACTGGATGTCACCGACGCCAGGCAGATCGCCGATGCCGCCGAGCGCATCGGTCATCTCGACGCCCTGGTCAACAACGCCGGCATCGGCGTCACCGGACCCCTGGAGTTCGTCTCCCTGGACGCGCTGCGCCGGCAGTACGAGGTCAACGTCTTCGGCCAGGTGGCCGTCACCCAGGCCATGTTGCCGAAGCTGCGCGCGTCGAAAGGCCGAGTCGTCACCGTCGGCTCGGTCGGCAGCTGGATCACCCTGCCCTTCGGCGGCCCGCTGTGCTCCTCCAAGCACGCCATCCGCTCCCTCAACGACGCGCTGCGCATGGAGGTCAAGCCCTGGGGCATCCGCGCGGTCCTCATCGAACCCGGATCCATCCACACCGCCGCCGTCGACAAGCTCGAAGGCGAGGTCGAACCGCGGCTGGCCGCCATCGGCGAGGAGGGCAGGCTTCTGTACGGCGCCGCCTACCGGACCATGGTCACCAGCGGGCTGAAGGAGGAGCGCTCGGGCTCCAGCCCCGACGTGGTCGCCCATGCCGTGCTGCACGCGCTTACCGCGCGCAAGCCGCGCTCCCGTTACCCGGTCGGCAAGAAGTCACGGCTGATGAGCACGCTCGGCCGCGTCGTCCCCCAGTACACCCTCGATGCCCTGCGGCTGCGCGCGCTGGGCCTGTCCTGAACGGAGCACACCATGACGCAGCTCGCCGGAGCCGACGCCCTCGTCGCGCTCGACCCCGTCTTCGCCCAGCTCGCGGTCGGCGCGGGCCACAACCTGTGGGGCCTGACCCACCTGACCATGCGGGAGAAGGCCTTCGTCTGCCTGACCGCCGACCTGTGCCACCCGCATCTGGACCTGCCCCTGGCCATGCACGTCCAGATGGCCCTGGCCAACGGGGTGGACCCGGAGTCGATCCGGGAGCTCTACCGCCACCTGGCCCCCTACGTGGGCTACCCCATCCTCGTCCCAGCCTTCCAGCGCCTGACCGAACTCGGCCTGCCCCCGGCGCAGGACACCGACCCGATCAAGCCGGTGCCGCTGACCGGAGCGCTGGCCCGCGCCATCCACGGTCTCGAGGCCGTGGACCCAGGGCTGGCCGCCTTCACCGAAGACCAGCTCGCCCAGCGCTGGGCCCGCCCGCATCTCAGCATCCGGGAGCGGGCGATCGCCTGCCTGACCGTGGACGTCTTCTACCAAACCCTGGGCGAATCCCTGCGCCTGCACGCCGAGCTCGCCAGGTCGGCCGGGGCCACCGACGACACCCTTCGCGACCTGCTCCGCGGCCTGGCGGAGTTCGGGCTCGCCCGAGCTTGGACGGCCGCGGAGACCCTGCTCCCTCAGCGAGACTCTGGCACGGAGAACGCAACATGAACGTCGCCATGACCGGCGGTGGCTTGGGCCGGATCACCGCCAGGACGCTCATCGTCTGGGAGTCCGACCGGGACCCGGCGGGAATGGACGGCGGCGAGGTCATGGAAGCTTTCCGCCGAGGGGTACGGCGCGACCTCCACGGCCTCCCGGGCACCGTTGACGTGGTTGAGCTGGCCGCAAGCCACAACATGGTCGCGGAGCAGCCCGGCGATCTCACCGAGCTGATCAACCGGTTCCTCGCGAGCTCAGGGAACGGATGAGCAGGAGCAGGGCCAGACCGCTCGCTCCTGTACGCCTCAGTGAAGCGTCTGGAACACGCGCCGGGCGTTCCCGTGGAGGAACATGGCACGGGTCTCCTCATCCAGCCCGAGTTGATCCAGCTCATCCAGTGCCTTGAGCGGTGTGATCATCGGGTAGTTGGTGCCGAACAGCACCTTGCCGCGGCCGTGGCTCTTCAGGTACGCGACCAGCTCGGCGGGATAGCGGCGAACGGTGTGGGCGGAGGTGTCGATGTAGACGTTGGGGTGCTTGGTGGCCACCGCGATCATCTCGGTGGTCCACGGATAGCCGATGTGCCCGGCCACGATCGTCAGCTCGGGAAAGTCCAGCGCCACCTGGTCGAGATATGGGATGGGCCGGCCGGGCTCGGAGGGGTGCAACGGGCCGGTGTGGCCCGCCTGAGTGCAGAACGGAATGCCGAGCTCGACGCATTCGGCGTAGAGCGGGTAGTAGCGGCGGTCGGTGGGCGGCAGCTCCCACACCCAAGGCACGATGCGCAACGCCTTGAAGCCGAGTTCGGTGACCGCCCGCCGGAGCTCGCGGATGGCCGCCATCGGCTTGCGCAGGTCGACGGAGGCGACCCCGGCCAGGCGACCGCCTGACTCGGCGACGAAGGCGGCCACCTCGTCGTTGGAGATCAGCGCGCCTTCTGGCCCGTACCAAGCGCTGATCAGGGCCAGGTCGACGGCGGCCGCGTCCATGGCTGCCACGGTGACGGAGAGCGGCGGCTGGTCGGGTGGCAGGGAGGTGCCGGACCAGTTGCGCAGGGAGTCGAACATGTCGTGTTGGATGAAGCGCCGCGTCGGGTGTTGTGCCCAGACATCAATGATCGGCAAGGCGATGTCTCCTCCTCATGGTGCCGCCGGTAGGGCCGACGAGGCCGGTCACGGCCAGTGACCTGCCGGCTGTCCGGCTATGGTGCGGGTTCGCACGCTTCCGCCCCATTCGATCCTGTCAGGACTCACGGAGGGTCGATCCGGAACCTACCGTCCGGTCCATGAAGGCCCGGATCCGGCCGTCGGTTGCCGCCGTCGTCCACAGTTCCACGGTGGCCGGCTCGGTGACACGGTCGAGCCGCTCGTTCACCTCCTGCCGGAGTTGCGTCTTGGTGCAGCGGAAGGTGTCGGCCGGGATGTCGGTGGCCAGCCGGGCGGCAACGGCCATCGCGTGATCCAGCAGGGCGTCCGGTTCGCTCAGCTCGTCGACCAGGCCCAGGGCCAGGGCCGCCTCCGGCTCGTGGTTGGCACCGTCGAAGATCGCACGGCGGGCGCCGACCGGGCCCAGCGCGAACCGCATGATCTCCAGCGCCGAGTGCGGGAATGGCACCCCGACCCGCAGCTCGGGAACCCCCATCGTGCCGCTCCCGGATGCCATGATCCGGTGGTCGCAGGCCGCGGCGAGCACGCAGCCACCGGCGATGGCGTGCCCGTTGACCGCGGCGACCACCGGCTTGCCCAGGTCGAAGACGGATCGGAAGGCACCGCTGAGCGCGGGCAGGAACTCCGCCACGTACGCGGCGCCGCCGTCCAGGACGCGCTTGAGGTCGACGCCCGCCGAAAACACCCGTCCGGCTCCGGTCACCACCACAGCCCTCACGGGTCCCCGCGGGTCGTCCAGATCGCGCATGGTCTGCTCGATCGTCCGGCACAGCTCCAGATCCAGGGCGTTGACCTTGCCATGGGCCAGTCGTACGACCCCGATGCCGTCCATCACGTCGACCGTGATCATCGCGTTCCCTCCCATGGCAGAACACTGTCATCATCATCACGCAGAGCTACCTTCGCGCTGAGGTCACGTTCGACAGAAGACCGCCTGTCCGGCCCCCAGCGGCTGCGGGGCTCGTAGGAGCCGGTTCCGGCGCCAACGTTGATCACCGTCTGGGCGGATTCCAGGGCCTGGCCGTCTGGTCGGCGATACGGGGGTCGGGGCGCCGGTGGCGGGAGTAGCCGAAGCCGATCGTCTGGTACGGGTTGGCGTTCACGACAATCGTCATTCCTCTCCGTCGGCGGGATCGGCGTGCCCGCGCCGGGCTCCCAGCACCAGCAGCGGCGGGCGTCTGAGATGTGCGGCCAGGTGAGGATGGCTCCGGAGAGCGGCGGGGCCGGGAGCAGGTTCGTCGATGCCGGTCAGTTCCAGGCCGGCGTCGAGCAGGCCGCCGATCAGCGTGGTCAGCCGCCTGTGGTGTTTCTCCACGCCTTCGATGATCCAGTTCTGGGTTCGAGGCCCTTCGGAGGCATAGTCGTCGACCGGCCAGACCATGCCCCCGCCGATCTGGAGCCAGCCGGTCATGGGATCGGCGGCCGTGCAGATGGGGTGTTCGATCGAGAAGACGAACCGTCCACCCGGCCGCAGCCAGTGCGCGACGCGCCGGACCAGCCCCGGGTAGTCGGCGACGTAGTGCAGGACGAGGCTGCTGACCACCAGATCGGCGGAACGGGCGGGCAGCGTGAGCTCGTCCAGGTCAGCGTGCAGGTAGCGGACTCGCGGATGCGGGGTGGCCAGCGCCAGCATCCGCTGGGAGGAGTCCACCGCCAAGACCTGCGCCGCTCCCGCGTCCGCCAGCCGTCGGGCGAGCGCGCCTGCCCCGCAGCCCAGATCGACGACGGCGGCGCCCGCCGCGGGAGGGAGCATCCGGCTCATGGCCGGGATCTCGATGGCGTCGTTGATCCCGGCGCCGGAATCCCTGAGCCGACGGTAGCCCTCCCAGAAGCGGGGATCGTCATAGAGGTCGCGGCCGGCCGTGATCACAGGTGCTTCCTCAAATCGTCCACGTCGAGCAGCGGCAGGCCCCAGCGCAGCGCGGCCACCTCCAGCTCAGCGGCCTTGGCCATGGTTCCGTCGGGGTTCATGACCTCGCAGCACACCCCGACGGGCGGTAGCCCGGCCGCCATGCACATGGCGACGGTGGCCTCGGTGTGACCGGCGCGCTCGGCGAGACCTCCAGGGCGTGCGGCCAGCGGGAAGACATGCCCGGGCCGGAGGAAGTCGGCCGGTCTGGACTCCGGATGGGCCAGGCGGCGTACGGTCGCGGCGCGTTCGGCCGCCGACACCCCGGTGCCGGTCCCGGTGGCCAGGTCCACCGGGACGTGCGGCCGGGTGCCATGCCGATCACCGGGTCCGGGGATGGGCCCGATCTCCAGACGGTCGAGAACCTCAGGCGCGCACGGCACTGTCGGATGGCCACAGACCTGGGTGAGCAGAAAGGTGAACGCCTCCGGGCGCAACCGCGCCCCCGCGAACACCACGTCGCCCTCACCTTCCCGGTCGGGATCCCAGATCACCACGGCTCCTCCGGACGCGAGCTGCGTCACCGCCTTCTGCACGCCTTGCCCGCCCGAGACCCGTCCCGCCCATGGCAGCGCCGCGACCACCTCGGTCACCGCCTGTCCCGGGTCGGACGGCCAGCGCCGCACCAGGCGGGTGAGCAGGTCGGGCTCCAGGTTCACACGATCGCCCGCCGACAGCTCCGACAGCGCGGTGGCCTGCAATGTCGCGGGGATCAGCGCCACCGAGAACCGGTCACGGGACACCTCGGCGACGGTCAGGCTGACGCCGTCGACCGCGATCTGCCCCTTGGGGACGACCAGCGGGAGAAAACGCTCCGGCGGCTTGATCCACACCCGCCGCGCGCCGGCCTCGTCGTCGACTCTTACGACCTTGCCTACGGCATCCACGGCGCCCTGGACCAGGTGACCACCCAGCGGGTCGCCCAGCGCCAACGGCGCCTCCACGTTGACCCGCGTGCCGGGCCGGATCTGGTCGAGGGTCGATCTGCGGCGGGTCTCGGCCGTAAGCCTGGCTTCCAGGACGTCCGTCTCGTGCTCGGTCTGGACGATCATCAGCCCGACGCCGTTCAGGCAGATCGAACTCAGCGCGCTCGCGGCGGCCTTGGGCGCTCTGACCGCGATACGAGCTCGGTCGACGGCCACCACTGTTCCGACTTCTTGGATGTGCCCGGTGAACATCCGACACCACCTCTCGACAGCGGCAAGGACGGTCCTCGCCGCACGAAGGAGTCAGGGGCCGTGAGCACGGCCCGAGAGGTGGCGGGGTGTCACCGCGTGGCCCGGAATCACACCGAGTCGTCCCACCGCTGCCGGCGGAACCGGCGGGCTGTCACCGCCGCACCTTGGAATCGCACCGATCCACCTATATCACCCACCCGTCGGCAAGATCAACGGTTCGGTGAGCCCGATCGGCGCTCCCGCCGACGAAACCCCCGCCGCCCCGGTTCACGCAGGCTCCGAGGTGCGACATGATCACTGGCGCGAGGCGCTGCTGGCGAAGGCACAGGAGCGAGTGCCGGTGGTGCTGGTGACCAACGCCACGGACACCTTGGACGAGCACCTGGACCGAATCGGACTCACCCACTTCGCCGACGCCGTGGTCAGCAGCGCCACGGTCGGGGTGGCCAAGCCCGACCAGCACATCTACGAGATCGCCGCAGAACTCGCCGGCGCCGCTCCAGAGCGCTGCCTGTTCGTGGACGACCGGCTCGAGAACGTAGAGGCGGCCAGAACCGTCGGCAGCCACCTCCCTGACGAGGTCCAGACCGCCGGCGCCAAGTCCGGCCGGCCCAAGCGACTCCAACTCCTGCGCGCAGCCGGGCGAGCTGGGTGCGGCCGCGCGGGACCGTCCGGCCGCGCTCCCCATCCTGACGGGGAGTGCACCTGGGAGCCGCCCTGAACGCCCCCGCGGTAGTGGCTCGCGGCGTACGGAACGCCGCCGACAACGTCCGAACAAGAAACCCCAGTTTGATGAGCGCCCTCCGGACTCGGCGTGAGCCGGATCACTGTCTGCTCC
Source organism: Nonomuraea polychroma (assembly GCF_004011505.1). NCBI lineage: Bacteria > Bacillati > Actinomycetota > Actinomycetes > Streptosporangiales > Streptosporangiaceae > Nonomuraea > Nonomuraea polychroma. Next base: position 2,592,432 of record NZ_SAUN01000001.1, on the reverse strand, counting down.
TGTCACAGGCCCTTGCGCCAGCCCGTCCAGACGCGTGAACACTTCCCCCACCAAGGCAAGGGATCACCATGGTTCGACGTGACAACGCAGCCCCATCGGTGCGCAGGCGGCGCTGGCCTCGCTGGTTGGCGGCGGCGGTAGCGATGCTGGTGGCCGCGATGCTGCTCGGCGCGTACGGCTGGCAGCCGGCCGAGGAGGGCCGCGCCTTCCGCTCGCCGTACCTGGCCCAGGTCGGCTCGCGCTACGCCGACACCCCGATCGCGCGCTTCCACTACGTCCAGGCCGGATCCGGCACGCCGGTGATCCTGCTCTCGCCCGGAGGCACGTCGGTCATCGGCTGGAAGGATCAACTCGACGTGCTGGCCCGCGACCACACCGTGTACGTGGTCGACCTTCCCGGCCAGGGCTACACCCAGCTGAAGGATTCCGGCTTCGCCTTCGACCTGGATGCCATGGTCTCCGCCGCCGGCGCGTTCATGGACGGCCTCGGCCTACGGCAGGCCGCCCTGGCGGGCAACTCCTGGAGCGGTGGCTGGGCCCTGGCCTTCGCCCAGCGCCACCCCGACCGCGTCACCAAGCTCGCCCTGCTGGACGCCACCGGACTGGACCTGCCGGGCACCCTGATGTGGGAATCCCTGAAGATCCCTGTCATCGGCGAGCTGGCCGTCAAGCTGTCCACCGGCAAGCCCACCGTCCGCAGCCTGGCCGAGGGCATGATGGTCAACAAGCCGCGCCTCACCGAGCCGCTGCTGGACGAGTGGTGGGCACCGATGACCTTCCATGACAACATCCGCGCCACCTACCTGCTCGAACGCCGTCTGGACTGGGCACAGACCGAACGCGCCCTCCCCGCCACCATGACCCCGACCCTGGTGCTGTGGGGCAAGCAGGACACCATCCAGCCTGTCGAACGGGCCCACCGGTTCGCCGAACTGCTCCCGAACGAGCAGCTCGTGATCCTGGATGGCTGCGGCCACGCCCCCCAGCTGGACTGCCCGGAACCGGTCAACCGCCACCTCCAGACCTTCTTCGCCGACTCACGGTGACCAGTTGCCCGCGCGTTCATCTCCGCAGACTGTCGGTTCACGATGCTTAGCCACTGCCTAACCAGCCGATGAGAGCTTCCGTCGCATGACTGATTCGGCCCGAACCGGCCGACCGTATGGTCGTGATCAGCCATCTGATCATGGGAGGAACGCTGTGCGGACCATTGTGGTGGAGCCTTTCGGAACGGTCGTGGGCGGGCGCGTCAAGGCGGTCGATGACGACTGGAACATCGAACAGGCGCTGATCCGCCCCGACAGGACTCGTTTCGGATCGGAATCCCTCGCCGGGCTAGACGCCTTCTCGCACCTGGAGGTGGTGTTCCGTTCCATCGCGTCGATTCTGCCTCGATGAGGGCACCGCCTGTCATCCCCGGGAGAACCACCACTATTGGCCCGGGGGCTCAGGAGTGGCGCCGAAAGGAGGATCCCGTAGGCCGACGAGTCCCCCGACGGTCAGGCCTCGGCATAGAGAGCTTCCGGCCACCTCGCTCCTTACACCGGTCAGGCCCTAACTGATCGGCCGGTCCCCTCTGGACTTACCCATTCAGGCTCTGCCACAAAGTCCGTGATGATCTCGGAGTTGGGCGCCGCGTTACGTGCGTCCATCGATCACCGACGATCCGCGAGGCAGCCGGCAACCGATCAACGACGACAGCCGGGCAGCCCGAGGGGATCGTCCCTCGGGCTGCCCGGCCGGCGGACTCAACCTCCGATCGCGGGCATGCTCTCGGGAACGGTCTCCGCCGCCGCGTCCGGTCTCGAAGTCGCGAGAAGCTTCACCAGGTGGCCCGCGATCGCGGAGATGGTGGGCTGCTGCCACAGCAGGGTCGCGGGGAGCCGGCAGCCGAAGCGCTTCTCCAGGCGCCGCCGGACCATGACGGTCATGACCGAGTCCAGCCCCTGCTCGACAAGGGGACGCCGGATCGCCAGGTCCTCAGGGGCCAGCCTCATCACGGCCGCGATCTCCGCGCGGACCTCCGGCAGGACGCGCTCGTGCAGGTCCTCGGGCGCCAGGCCGGCAAACGACTCCGCGGGCTGCCCGAGATACTCCTCGGCCGGGGCGGGCGCGTCGATCACCGGGTAGCGGAGTCCCGTGAGGTGTCCCACCACCCGGCCGTCCACGTCGGCCAGGAGCGCCCGCACGGTGTCGTCGGCGGCCGGGTCCACGGCCGCGTCGATGATCATCGTCGAGGGCGGCGTGCCGGTCAGCACCACCTCGTCGATGTGCACGACCATGCGCAGCACCGGATCGCCGGGGAACACGCAGGGCGCCACGGACATCGCCGCGTCCAGCGCCGGAGCCCAGCTCCCCGGTTCCTCGGTGCGGACCGTGGCCCGCAGCACGCCGTCTCCGCTCAGCAGTGTCTCGATCGTCCAGTCGAAGCCCGTCGAGGGCACGCCGACGGTGGCCAGCCGCTTGTGCACGAACCCGGGGTCGATCGGGGCGAGAGCGCCGGCGTCCGGCAGCACGTCGGGCTTCACCTGGCGCGGAGCAGCCACGTCCGCGGTGACGTGCACCAGCCAGGCGGGTTCGGGCTCGTCGGGGCCGGCCGGCGTACGGGCCGCGAGCCGTACCGCTGGAGGCTCGTGCACGACCTGGATCTGCCTGCGTTCCGCGGTCATCAGCGGATGCATCATCTCCACGTCGGTGAGCGTGACGTCCTCGTCCTCGACCGCGTGCAGGAACGTGTTGACCAGCACGGCGGCGGGCACGATCTCGACCCCGTTGAGGGCGTGGCTGCCCGGGTAGGGCCGGTTGGCGTCCTCCAAGCCGGTCCGCCACACCCGGGTCCGGCTGCCCGCGATGCTGGTCCCGGCTCCGAGCAGGGTGTGGGAGTGCACGTCGTGCCCTCGGTTGTCGTCCTCGGTGTAGGACTCGCGCCAGTGGCGGCGGTGCTGCCAGGCATACGGCGGCAGATCGGCCAGGCCGCCGGACGGCTGCAGCCGGCTCCAGTCCACATCGACGCCGTGACAGTGCGCCGTGCCCACCGCGACGAGGAAGGTCGCCGGCTCGGGCTGGTTCCGGCGCAGTGAGGTGCCGACGAACACGTCCTCGAACCCGTTCTCCGAGAGCGTCTCGGTGACAGAGTGCGCGACCACGGGGTGGGGGGAGATCTCCAGGAACAGGCGGTAGCCGTCCTGCGCCGCGGCCGTCGTCGCCGCGACCAGCCGCACGGGGTCCCGGAGGTTCGCCGCCCAGTACGCGCCGTCCAGGACGGAAGTCGACCGGGGGTCCGCCAGCGCGGTCGTGTACATGGGGATGCGGGGCGCGCCGAACGAGAGGTCGGCGACGGCGGCGGCCAGTTCGACGGCCAGAGGCTCCATGTGCGGGCTGTGGAAGGCGACGTCCGACGCCACCCGCCGCACCACGATGCCCTCGGCCGGCCACTCGTTCACCACCGCCTCGACCGCGGCGACGTCGCCGGACAGCACGGTGGAGCCGGGCGCCGACGAGATCGCCGCCACCAGGTCGGTACGGCCGGCCAGCCTCTCGGCCGCCTCCTCGGAGGACAGGTCGACCATCACCATGGCCCCCTTGCCCTCGGCCTGGCGCAGCAGCCGGGAGCGGCGGCAGATCAGGCGGGCGCCGTCGGCGACGGTCATCGCGCCGGCCGTCACGGCCGCCGCGATCTCGCCGACGGAGTGGCCGATGACGGCCTTCGGAGCGACCCCGTACGCGTTCCACAGCCTGGCGAGGCCCAGCTGCATCACGAAGATCATGGTTTGCACGCGGTCGATCGCGTCGAGATCGCCGTCGGCGAGGACCTGCCGGGGAGAGAAGCCGATCTCCTCGGCGAAGATCGGCTCCACCTCGTCGACCAGGGACGCGAACTCCGGCACGGCGAGCAGCTCCCGGCCCATCCCGCGCCACTGGCAGCCCTGCCCGGAGAAGACCCAGACCGGCCCGGGACCGAGCTCGGGCAGCACGTCCCCGGTGAGGACGGCCTCGGCCGGCACGTCCTCCGCGAGCCTGCGCAGGCCGGCCGCCAGTTCGTCCCTGTCCGCCCCGATCACGACGGCGCGACGGGCCAGATGGGTGCGCCGGAGCGCCAGCGTGTGCCCCGCCGACGCCAGGTCGAGCCCCTTCCCGAGGTGATCGGCGAGCTTGCCCGCGTACTGCCGCAGAGCCTTCTCCGACGCGGCCGACAGCGGGAACAGCCGCTCCCCCGTCCCCTCGCCCCGGGGCGACTCCTGAGCCGGAGGAGCCTGCTCGAGCACGATGTGCGCGACCGTGCCGCCGTACCCGAAGCTGGAGACGCCCGCCCGGCGGGGGTGGTCGCGCTCCGGCCAGGCCGATCGTTCGGTCACCACGCGCAGGCCCGAGGCCTCCCACGGGATGGCCGGGTTCAGGGTGGTCAGCACGCTCGGGGGGATCTCACCGCGGTCGAGGGCGAGCACCGCCTTGATGACGCCGGCGATGCCGGCGGCGCCTTCGAGGTGGCCGATGTTGGACTTGACCGAGCCGATGAGGCACGGGTCGCCGGGGGCCCGCCGCGTGCCGTAGACGGAGGAGAGCGCCCCCGCCTCGAGCGGGTCGCCCAGCCGGGTCCCGGTGCCGTGCGCCTCGATGTAGTCGACGGTGGACGGCGCGATGCCCGCCTGCCGGCAGGCCCGGATCATCACGTGTTCCTGGGCCTCCCCGCACGGCGCCATGATGCCGTTGGTGTGCCCGTCCTGGTTCACGGCGCTGCCGATGACGAGCGCGAGGATCCGGTCACCGTCGCGCTGCGCGTCGGACAGCCGCTTGAGCACGACCACGCCGCAGCCCTCGCCGCGTCCGTAGCCGTCGGCCGACGCGTCGAACGACTTGGACCGCCCGTCGGGGGCCAGGGCTCCGGCGGTGCCGAGCGTGAGGGTCTGGCCCGGGGTGACCAGCAGGTTGACGCCGCCGGCGAGGGCGACGTCGCTCTCGCCGAGCCGCAGGCTCTGCGCGGCCAGGTGCAGCGCGACCAGCGACGCCGAGCAGGCGGTGTCGATCGCCATGCTGGGCCCGCGCAGGTCCAGGGAGTAGGAGATGCGATTGGCGACGGCGCAGGTCGCGGCGCCGATCCCGGTCCACGCCTCGATCTGGGGCAGGTCCTCCAGCAGACGGCTGCCGTAGTCGGCGGTGCAGACCCCGACGAACACCCCGGCGTCGGTGCCGGCCAGCTCGTGCGGCGGCAGGCCGGCGTTCTCCAGGGCCTCCCACGCGGTCTCCATCAGGATCCGCTGCTGCGGGTCCATCAGCTCGGCCTCGCGGGGCGACAGGCCGAAGAACTCCGCGTCGAAGCCCTCGATGTCGCTCAGGAAGCTGCCGTGACGCACGGCGTCGTGCAGCGCGGCGGCGTATTCGGGGCTCCGGTTCTCGTACCGGCGCCAGCGCTCGGCCGGCAGCGGCCGCGTCGTGTTCCGGCCGGCGCACAGCAGGTCCCAGAACTCGTCCGGTGAGTGGACCTCGCCGGGAAGACGGCATCCGATCCCGACGACCGCCACTGGTTCCGCACTGGCACCGCGCGGACTGTCGACCATCTGCGTTCGTTTTCCCTTCGATCTCAGGCCCATTGAGGAGTGTCGATGATCTTGATCACGGCGCCGGAGACGGTCACTCCCGGTCCGGTGCCGAGCATCAGCATGTGGTCGCCGGGGCCCAGCTGCCCGGTCATGAGCAGGTGGTCGAGGGAAAGGACCTGGTCGCTGGCCCCGCAGTGGCCGATGGCGCGGCCGTAGTCCCAGGTCGAGCGGGACATGGGCAGGTCGAGCACGGCCATGCACCGCTGTTCGACGATCTCTTCGGAGTAGTTCATGAACGCCACCCGGGCGAGATCGCGGGCCTCGATCCCGCTCTCGTCCAGAGCGCGCTCGACGACCTCCATGAGCGCCCGCTGGATGTTGAACAGCGCCGCGGTGGCCTCGCCCTTGGGCATGACCTGCTGCCGGAACTGCTCGTTCCGGGCCGCGAAGCTCATCCGGCGCCCGACCGTGACGCCCGGCGGGAACAGGGGTTCGCTGCCCCGGTGCAGTTCCTCGGCCTCGGCCACTGTCGTCGTGCAGACCGACATCAGGCGCGCGAAACCTCCGTCCTTGGTGAGCACGAGCGCGCTGGCGGCGTCCCCGCCGATGTATCCGGGGCCCATCCGCCACCGGTCCATCAGCGGGGTGCCGTAATTGTCGGAGGCGACCAACAGGGCGGCCTGCCGGCCGGGAGCGGCGTGCAGGTAGCCGGCCGCGAGTTCCAGGGCGATGAACATCCCGTTGCAGCCCTGCCGGATCTCGGTGGCCAGGACGTCCCCGCCGACGAGATGACGCTGCAGGTAGGAGTGCGGGGGCCAGCCGTCCGGCCCCTGGTGCCAGGTCGAGGCGTACAGGAGGAGATCCAGGTCGGCCGGCGCTCGCCCGCTGCGCTTGAGCGCGCTCTGCGCCGCGTGCAGGGCCATCTCCGGAGCCGGTACGTCACCGGCCACCGCCGTCCCTCCCAGGTTGTGCAGCTCGGCCTCTTCGGCCGGGTACCAGCCTTTGGCGACGGCCTTCTCGACGCTGACGACGGTCCGGGGGAGGAAGGCTCCCACACCGCTGATGTACGTGTCCGCCCACTGCATGACTCTGCCCCCGCTAAACGGATTCGAGTTCTCTGACCATCGTCACGATGGTCACGACGTCCCTGAAGTTCTCGGGGTCGAGCTTCGCGGCGGGGATCGGGACGCCGATGTCCCTCCGGATGAAGTTCAGCAGCCGCGCCGTCCGCAGGGAGTCCAGGAGACCCGACACGAGGAGCGGGGTCGTCTCGTCGACCTTGATGTCGTCGCCGTCCGGGACGAGGTTCTCCTGGATGAAGTCGACCAGCCTCTGCGTGATCTCGACAACCTCGGTCATGAGACCTCCTTCGTCGGCCTCATGACCAAGGTGCTGTGTCCATTGATGACCTCGACAAGCTCGGTCATGTGCGTGCTCCTCTCGTGACGGGAGAGGGAGAGAGGATCCTGAACGCCGCCGCGGCGACGGACGTTCCTGAGCCGAACCCGACCATGAGCAGGTGATCGCCGGCTACGAGCCCGCCGGTCGCGATCAGATGCTCGAAGGCGATGAACTGGTCCACCGCGCCGCAGTGGCCGACGCGCCGCCCGTAGTCCCAGGTCGTCTGATCTTCGTCGATGCCCAGCCAGGACATCTGCCCGTCCAGGTCCTCGCGGCGGCCATGCGGGAACGCCACCCGCGTGATGTCGGCGAGTCCGATCCCGGCCTCGTCCAGGGTCTGTTCGACCTGCTGCATCATCGTTTTCTGGATCGTCAGGTGGATCCCGGTTCCCTGCGCCTTGAGCAGCCGCTGGCGGAATTCCTCGTGCCGGTCTCCGAAGCTCAGGCCCCTGCCGATGGTGGCGTCCGGGGGGAACAGGGGGTAGGCGCCGTCGTTGACCGCGTCGGCCTCCGGGATCACCGTCGCGTTCACCGACAGGAGCTCGGCCATGCCGTACTCCTTGCCGAGGATGAGCGCGGCCGCGGCGTCGCCGATCAGCGCCCCGGGGGTCATCCGCCAGCGGTCCACCAGCGGGGTGCCGTGGTTGTCCGAGGAGACGACCATGGCCGTCTCCCGGTCCGCGTCGGCCTGCAGGTAGCTCGCCGCCAGCTCGAGCGAGCTGATCATCCCTACGCAGCCGCTCCGGATCTCGAACGCCGGCACGTTCCCGCCGAGGAGGTGCATCTGCAGGTAGTGCTGGGGCTGCCAGCCGTTCGGGCCCTGGTGCCAGACCGACGGGTAGAGGAGAAGGTCGAGATCGCGCGGGGAGGACTCACCCCAGCGGTCGTACGCGTCCAGGACCGCGAGCCGCGCCATCTCGGGCGCGGGCATGTCGCCGGCCACCGCCGCGCCGATCTGATGGAACTTCTCGGCCTCCTCAGCCGGGTACCAGCCCTCACGAACCGCCTGCTCGACGCTCACGCTGTCAGGCACATAGACGCCGAGGCTTCTGACGAACATGTTGGATGTACGCACACGTCCCCTAACTCGTCGACGATCCCGGACGACGGCCTTCAGCAGGGAAGGCGGCTTATCCGATTTATTTCGGGCCCCGGGATATCAAGCGACCCCCGGCCGGTCAATGAAAACAACGTGAAATAAGCCGGCGAGCCGTCAGAGGCAAGGATAGGGGCGGCCCGTCGGAGGAAGCAATATCAACATCCGAAACCTGGTCGGCGACATTCCGTGATCAAGGTTCGACGGAACGTGTTGAATTTGGGAAATGCGTCTTTCCGCTTCACGCCGCGGTTTCTCCGAATGTAATGGTCCAGAATGCGGACGACGGGAGAACGGTGCCGGGCCGTTGCCATTCGGCTCAGGCCCGGCGCGCGTCGTCTCAGGCGGGCACTCTCGTGCAGACGATGTTGTTGAGTTTGAACTGGGCCGGAATGTCGTTCGTCCCGGTGGCGGTCGCCGAGAAGCCGAAGCTCTGGCTGGAGCCGGGGCCGATGTAGGAGTTGTGGCCGGCGTCGCGCGCGGTCACCTGGGCGCCGGTCTGGGTCACCGTGGCGTTCCAGGCGTTCGTGATCTGCTGGTTGCCCGGCCAGGTCCACGTCACGGTCCAGCCGCTGATGGGGGTCGTGCCGGTGTTCTTGATGGTCACGCTGCCGTTGAAAGCGCCGTTCCAGGCACCGGTGGAGTAGGCGACCTCGCAGGAGGTGCCCATCTTGAGCCCGCCGCGCAGGAAGGTCGCGAAGTTGGCCCAGGTGGGGTTGAGCGTGCCGGTACTGACGGTCTCGCCGCAGTCGGTGGTGGTGCGGACGGTCTGCATTCCGTACTGGGCGGGGTCCATGACCTGGGACATCATGTGATCCGCGCCGGGCACCGAGACGAACGTGGCGTCACCGCACTGAGCCTTGATCCTGTTGTAGAGCAGGACGCTCTGCCCGTGCGGCACCAGGAAGTCGGCCTGGCCGTGCAGGAACATCAGCGGCGGGTCGTTGCTGTCGACGTAGGTCATCGGATTGGCCTGGGCCACCGTGGCCGGGCAGGTCTGGATCGGGCAGCCGACCAGGAGGGATTCCGGGGAGGCGGGAGAGTCGTGGTCCAGCCCGCCGGTCGGCAGGTTCTGCGCGTTCATCTGCAGGAAGTCGGTCGGGCTGTAGAAGGCGAGTCCCACCTGCACGGCACTGGAGACGCCGGTCGTGCCGACGGCGCCCTCCAGCGCCGTCACGCCGCCGGACAGAGTGGCCATCTCCGTCAGCCAGCCGCCCGAGGAGTCGCCCATGATCGCGAAGCGATTGGGGTCGAGCTGGTATGTGGCGGCGTTCGCGCGCAGCCAGCGGATGGCCGCCTTGATGTCGTGCACCTGGGCCGGGAAGATCGCTTGAGCGCTGGACCGGACGCTGACGCCGGCCACGGCGAAGCCCAGAGGGTTGAAGATGTCCGCGATCGCGTCCGTGCCGGCCTTGCCGTCATCGCTCGTCCACGCCGAGCCGGTGTGCCAGATCAGCAGCGGCCGGGGCGTGATGCCGGTGGACGGCAGGTAAAGGTCCAGCAGATGCCCCCTGCTGCCGGCCGGTTGTGGGGGCGCGTAAGCGATGTCAGTGATCACCTGCGTGGCGTGAGCCGGCGGCGAGAAGGCTGCTGACACACCGACGGCGGCCAGCATGGTCATCGCCATGCCGACGATCATGGCCGTGCGGATTCGAGCTTGCATGGTGCGACTCCGGTTGGTCGGATGATCGCCGCTTCCCCGGTGGCCGTCCGTGTCTCCTCCGGTGCCGAGGCAGCCGCGATCAGCGCGCCGACCGTAGCGCCTGCGAGAACAACGTCCTGTTCGAGTGTCGCGGCTCACATCGATATGGGCGGGGAGACGATATGACACGTAAGTGACGATGGTCAAAGTTTTCTTCGTATCGTGCCAATCGAACAGGAAAAGCAGCATAAATCGTACTTTATGGGCGCAAAGCGCGACGACAGTCTCAGATCATCCGTGGCGTGCACAGGCAGTCGGATACGTACCCACGAGGCCTTTAAGGCCGCCCGCTCTGGAATGGACAGCGGCTGGAACTCCCGAAAACAGGCGACCCGGGAAGTAACACCGGCGTTACCGGCGGTAAACACCCATGAAACATGCGCCGCTCCATCGACAACGCCGATGAAAGTTTCAACGCCTCCGCGTCCGATTCGGACACGACAATCCCCCTGGCGCGTAGTGAGTGATAATGTCCACCGTCATGATCTCGCCAGTCGCAGGAGGACGAATGCGAAAGGTACGCGCTGTTCTCGTCTCGGCCGTTATGGTCCTCGGAGTGTCGTTGACGATCGGCGCCACCCCGGCGCACGCCGAGAGGCTGGTCGGCGTCTTCAGGGACTACTCGGAGTGCCAGCGGATCGGAAGCCACGGCGTCACCCAGGGCTGGTGGGACAGCTATTCATGCAAGTGGGAGGGCCGGTACCGCTACTACTTCCTCTACGCGTGACCCCGTGAAACACACGCGCCCCCGGTCCTGAGGGGTCGAACCGGGGGCGCGTGCACTCTGGTACAACGGCCAGGCTTTGTCACTCAGAGTGTGTGCATATGCCCTCGCCGCGCGGCCCACCCAACCCAGGATTGCGGTACTCGGGCATGGCCGGAGATCCTTCGTCGTGCGGATCAGAGGTCAAACGGGTTCCAGCCGTCCGAGCCGGCGAGGTACTTCTGGGGGGTGTAGTTCTCCGCGTCGGCGTCGGCCAGCTGAGGACGGTTGCCATGGACGGCAGCCCCGGGTCCGGCGTTGCGGTATTCGAAGAACCGGGCGGCGGTCCAGGAGTTCGCGGACATGTTGATCCACGGTTGTGCGGTGGCGATGGTGGATGACAGCCACGATTCCCGGTACAGCACCTGGGCATCCGGGTACCACGGCCGACCCAGTTGGGTGACGTTGTCGGCGGCGCCGGTGATGGTCGACCGGTAGAACAGGAAGCCGTAGGTGCTCTCCGCCGGAGTACTCGCCGCGGTGATCGGACCGCCGGTGAGCCGCCTCTGGTAGATGTCGCAGCGGTCGAAGACGGCGCTGGCCGCGCCGAAGATGAAGTCGACGGTGCCCTCCACGTAGCAGTTCCTGAAGTAGGCACGGCCGGCACGGGCATAGAGGGTGTCCTGGTCGCCGAGCACGCGGATGTCGCGAAAGACGGCGCGGTCCGCCCGGGTGTACAGCGCCACCGCCTGCCCGCCGCTGGTGGCAGTGCTCTCGTCGAAGTCGTTGGCGATGGTCAGGTTGCGGGCGGTGAAGTCGTGGCCGTAGACGAACATGGTCGAGCTGCCCGTTGTGCCGTACTCTCCGGCGTGGCGGTTGTTCACGATGACGGTGCTGTCGGGCGAGCGGCCAAGCCCGCGCAGCGTGATGTATGGCTTGTTCGACGGCACCGTGACGATCTCCCGGTAGGTGCCGGGCGCGACGGTGATGGTGACCGGGCTGGTGTTGCCGCTCGGCACGGCGTCGATGGCGGCCTGGACGGTGGTGTACGTCCCGCTGCCGTCGGCGGCGACCGTCGGCCATTGCGTGGCAGTGGCCGGTGACGTCGCTGCGACCACCACGCCAGCCTGCAGCACTGACGCAGTGGCGGTAAGGACGATCCAGCGACGTGCCTTGCTGAGGTTCTGTGTTCTCATGATGTCCTCGTCATCTGTTTGAGACCGGTCGTGGCAATGCCCTCGACGAGGTGCTTCTGTCCGGCAATGAAGACGAACGACACTGCGAACATCGGCCCCCGTGAACTCCGCAGCGCGATCCGTGGTTCGTGCGAGCCGAGGACTGAACGGATGTCCCTGCCTCTGGCCCGCTTGCTTCACCCCCTGTCAAAGGCCGATAGCGGGCTGCGGACCCGAGAACTCGGCCAGCAACGCGGGAAGGGCGGTGGCGGGGTCGAGGGTGTAGGAATAGAAGCTCGTCGGGTCGAAGGCGGCCCCCTGCTCCTTGATGAGACCGTCGCGCCAGGAGCTCGTGCCGGTGACGACGTTGCCCCGCTGGACCAGCTCGCCGGCGGGATCGACGAAGTAGGGGTCCGCCACGTTGTGGAAGAGGCTGTGCTCGATCACGCCCTTGGTCTCGCCACGCGCCCAGTTGCCGTACGACCTGATGTCCTGCAGGTAGTTGCTGTACATGTGCATGTTGAGCAGGTTGCCGCCGCTGGGGTTGCGCTGGTTGGTGCGGGCGAACCAGTTGTGGTGGAGAGTCATCCGCGTGATGAGGTTGGCCGTCCAGCCGATGCCGAGGGTCTTGTTGTTGTCCAGGAACTGGTTCCACGACACCGTGATGTCGGTGGCGTCCTTGCGGGCGTCGAGCAGCCCGTCGTTCATCCGGGCGAGCCGGTTGTGGTCGATCCAGACCTTCGTCGCGGAATCGATCTGGATGGCGTCGTAGTCGAAGTCCTTGTCATCCGGGTCGTCCTCGGGCATGAGGGTGTCGCGGATCGTCAGGTTCCGGATGATCACGTTGCTCGTGGTGGCGCCGAGGAAGAAGCCGCCGCCGACGATCTCGCCTGCCGTACCGACCCCGATGATGGTCTTGTTGGAGGCCACCTTGAGCTCGGTCCCCTTCGGACTGATCTCGATCGGGCCGGCGACCTTGATGACGTACGGCTCGGCGGCCGTGACGTAGGTGTTCAGCTCTTCCTGGGTGGTCACGGTGACGATCTGGCCGCCCCCGCCTCCCGTGGTACCCGCGGCGAAGCCATCCGCCTGGTCGGACCAGTGGCGGGGCCCGCCCACCGGGCGGAAGGTCCAGAGCCGGTCGGCGATCTGGTACTTGCCGTCGCCCGCGTAGGTCAGGGTGACCTCGGCGGAGCTGCGGTTGGCGCCGTTGACCAAGTGGACCTGACCGCCCGCCGCGGCCTCCAGGCGCAGCTCGGCGGTGCGGCCGCGGCAGGGCTGTTCCCGGAGCTTGATGTCCAGGCACTGGCCGGTCTCGGCGTTGACGATGTGGTAGCCGCCGCCCCCGTGGCCTGCAGCTGAGGCCGGGGTCGCGGTGGCGGCGAGCAAGGTCAGGAGGGCAGCCGCCAGGGCGGCATGACGCGCAGTGGTCACAGGGGGGTTCGCTTTCCTGAGGGAGACCCGGCCGTGGCGGTCTCCGCAGTCGCCACGGCCGAGGAGTCTGGGGCGAGGTGCCCTCACTGTAGGAAGGCCCCGGAATTACCGTCAATGGCTTTCCTTAATATTTCTTTCACGGATTGACGCAATCGGAAACCCGGCCGTAGCCTCCTGGCAACCCCCCGTGCGAAGGGCAAACGATTCATGATTTCCAGACGAGACATGCTGCGCACCGCCGGACTGACCGGACTCGGTCTGGCCGTGGCCGCCTGTGGACGTGGTTTCGGCGGAGGCGGCAGCGAGGCCGCCTCCGGCAAGATCGAGCTCAACATGGTCTGGTGGGGCGACGCTTTCCGCGCCCAGAAGACCCAGGCCGCGCTCGACCTGTTCATGAAGGCCAACCCCGGCATCACTGTCAAGACCGAGTACCAGGACAGCGGCCCCTACAAGGACAAGCTGGCCACCCGCTTCGCCGCCGGCAATCCGCCGGACCTGATGATGATGCGTATGGACAGCCTGCGGGAGTACGCCGACCGCAAGTCGCTCCTCAACCTCAATGACCACCCCGGCATTGTGGAAACCACCAACCTCAGCCAGGCCGCGGTGAACCTCAGCAAGGTCGGCGACGCCGTCTACGGCATCCCCTCCGGCCTCAACGCGATCGGCTACATCGTCAACAAGACGATCACCGACCAGTACGGCGTGACCATCCCCGACGGCGCCACCTGGACCTGGCAGGATCTGGCCACGTTCGCCAAGGAAGTCACCGACAAGAGCGGCAAGAAGGTCTACGGCACCCTGGTGGACCCGGCGACTCTGGCCAACCTGGTCGTCTACGTCTCCCAGCAGGGCGAGGACCTCTTCACCGCCGACGGCAAGTTCGGCGTCAGCGAGGCCACGCTGACCAAGTGGTTCCAGATGTTCGAGGACATGCGGAAGGAGGGAGGCTTCCCGCCCGCGGGGTTCGTCGAAACGATCGGTTCATCGCCCGACCAGTCCTACATCGCCAAGGGCTCCATCGCATCGCAGATCATCCCGAGCAACGGTTTCCTCGGCTACAACAAGGTCTCCGGCGGCAACCTGGTGCTGCTGGGCATCCCCGGCGAGGCCACCGCCAAGCGGCGGGGCACGAACATCGGCACCCCGGCGCTGTGGTCGATCGCAGCCTCCTCCAAGCACCCGAAGGAGGCGCTGCAGCTGCTCAACTTCCTCATCAACGACGTGGAGGCCAACAAGGCCATGGGCACCACCCGTGGCGTTCCCGCCAGCACCGTCGTCGCCGACGCGATCAAGCCGACGCTGGAGAAGGACGACCAGGTGGCTACCGACTATCTGATCGGCCTGCAGAAGCAGACCCTGGTCGCCGTTCCGCCCTACCCCAAGGGTGCCAGCGGCATCCAGGACGAACTCACCGCGGTCGCTCCCGAGGTCGAGCACGGGCGGCTGACCCCGGCCGAGGCCGCCAAGAAGGTCATCGAAGCGGCGACGAAGGCCCTGTCGCAGTGACGCTCACGTCTATGAAGGACCCGGCCGTGTCCGAGGCGCCGGTTTCGCCGCCCAAGGCGGCGAAATCTCCTCAGGACCGGTCGGGCTACCTGTTCATCCTGCCCTGGTTCATCGGGATGGCCTTCACGATCATCCCGTTCTTCGCCTCGCTCTACCTGGCTTTCACCGACTACAACCTGCTGAACGTGCCGAACTGGATCGGCCTGGAGAACTTCGCCGAGATGTTCTCCGATGACACCTGGTGGCAGTCGGTCAAGGTCACGTTCGTCTACACCTTCGTCTCGGTGCCGCTGTCGCTGGCCGCTGCGCTGGGCGTCGCCATGCTCCTCAACCGGGGCGTTCGGGGCCTGCCGGTCTATCGGGCGATCTTCTACCTGCCCTCGCTGCTGGGCGGCAGCGTGGCGCTGGTGCTGCTGTGGCGCTACATCTTCGGCCTCAACGGCATCGTCAACGCCTTTCTCGGCTTCTTCGGCATCGAGAAGATCAGCTGGACGTCCGACCCGGACTACGCCCTCACCACGCTGATCATCCTGCACATCTGGACGTTCGGCTCCCCCATGGTGATCTTCCTGGCCGGCCTGAAGCAGATCCCGGCGATGTACTACGAGGCCGCCGCGATCGACGGGGCGAACAAGTGGCAGCAGTTCCGCAAGATCACGCTGCCGCTGCTCAGCCCGATCATCTTCTTCAACCTGATCCAGTCACTGATCTCCTCGTTCCAGACCTTCACACAGGGGTTCATCTTCAGCGGAGGCAAGGGCGGGCCGGCCAACTCCACGATGTTCTACAACCTCTACCTGTACAAGCAGGGGTTCGAGCAGTTCCACATGGGTTACGCCTCGGCGATGGCCTGGATGCTGCTGATCATCATCGCGGCGTTCACCGGCCTCAACTTCCTCCTGGCCAAGCGGTGGGTGCACTATGACAACTGACGAGAGCTACATCGAGCGCATCGGCAACACCCGGCGTAAGCGCTTCACCAAACACCTGCTGCTCTGCCTGGTCAGCATCGTCATGCTCTACCCGTTGCTGTGGCTGGTGTCCAGCTCGCTCAAGCCGGCCGGGATCGTCTTCAAGGACCTCTCGCTCTGGCCCGCCGAGTGGGACTTCTCCAACTACACCGAGGGCTGGACGGCCCTGGAGTTCCCCTTCGACCTCTACCTGGTCAATTCGGTCGTCATCGTCGTGCTGAGCATCCTGGGCAACCTGCTGTCATGCTCGCTGGCCGCCTACGCGTTCGCCCGGCTCAACTTCCGTGGCCGCAAGCTGTTCTTCGCGCTGACCCTCGGCACGATGATGCTCCCCGGTCACGTGCTGCTGGTCCCGCAGTACATCGTCTTCGCCAAGCTGGGCTGGCTCAACACCTACTTCCCGCTGATCGTGCCGAACTTCCTGGCCACCAGCGCGTTCTACATCTTCCTGATGGTGCAGTTCATCCGCTCTCTGCCCAAGGAGCTGGACGAGGCGGCCCGCATCGACGGCGCGGGCACGTTCCGGATCTTCTGGAGCGTGATCCTGCCGCTGTGCAAGCCCGCCTTCGCCACCACGGCGATCTTCACCTTCATCTCGACCTGGAACGAGTTCTTCTCTCCCCTGCTCTACCTGACCGAGCAGGAGCTCTACACCGTGCCGCTGGCGGTGCGCCAGTTCATCGACTCCGAGGGCCAGTCCCAGTGGGGGCAGATGTTCGCCATGTCGTTCGTGTCCCTCGCCCCGGTCATCGGTTTCTTCATCGCCGGCCAGAAGTACCTGGTCAAGGGCATCGCCACCACTGGATTGAAGTAGATGAGACGCTATTCCTTCGTCGGGACCGGCTCGCGCGCCCAGATGTACCTGGCCGCCCTGCTCGGCCCCTACGCCGACCTCGGCCGTCCGGTGGCCTTCTGCGACACCAACGAGGTGCGCATGGCCTACTACGACCGGATCGCCGGCGCGCCCCTGCCGCACTACTTCCCCGACGCCTACGACGAGATGCTCAAACAGAGCGACGTCGTCTTCGTCACCTCCCGCGACGACACGCACGCCGACTACGTGAGCCGTGCGCTGCTGGCGGGGGTGGACGTGGTGGTGGAGAAGCCCATGACCATCGACCTGGCCGGGGTGCGGCAGATCCACGACGCGCTCCAGGCCGGTACGCCGGAGCTGACGGTCACCTTCAACTACCGCTACTCCCCGCGCAACGCGCTCATGCGGCAGCTCATCGCCGACGGGGAGATCGGCGAGGTCACCTCCGTCACCTTCGAGTGGTGCCTGGACACCGTGCACGGCGCCGACTACTTCCGCCGCTGGCACCGCGACAAGGCCGCCTCCGGCGGGCTGCTGGTGCACAAGGCCACCCACCACTTCGACCTGGTCAACTGGTGGCTGGGCGACCGTCCCGAGGTGGTCTTCGCCCGCGGCGGGCTACGCTTCTACGGCCCTGACAACGCCCGCCGCCGCGGCCTGGGCACCCGGCCCGCGCGCGGCCTCATCGACGGCGACCCGTTCTCCCTGGACCTGGCCTCGGACGAGAAGCTCCGCGAGCTCTACCGGGACGGCGAGCACCTGGACGGCTACATCCGCGACCGCGACGTCTTCTCCGACGGCATCACCATCGAGGACAACCTCAACGTGGTGGTCGGTTATCGGGGCGGCGCGTCGATGTCCTACACCCTGCACGCGCACTGCCCGTGGGAGGGCTACCGCGTCGCGATCAACGGTACGGCGGGGCGCATCGAACTCGACGTGGTCGAGCGGCCCCACGTCTCACCCGCGGGCGCCTCCTCGGCGATCGGCGCGGCCACCGCCGCCTCCAAGGTGGCCGTCGCCCTGGCTGAGCCGGAGGCCGAACCGGCCGAAGTCCTGGACCCGAGCGCCCTGTCCGAGAGCGAAAGTGCCGTCGCTGACGCGGGACACCGGCAACGAGGCTCGCGTCTGCTGCTGCAGCGCCACTGGGAGCCCGCGGTCGAGGTGCCCATCCCCGAAGGCGCGGGCGGCCACGGCGGCGGCGACGCCATGCTCCTGCACGACGTCTTCCGCGGTCCCTCCGGAGACCGGCTGAGCAGGCACGCCGGGTTCGCCGACGGCGCCGCGAGTGTGCTGGTCGGCGTGGCGGGCAACGAGTCGCTGCGCACCGGCACGGCGGTTTATCTGCATGAGCTGGGATTGTCATTGCCATGACCCCCGCCCTGCTCGTGGCGGCACCGCTTGGGGACTACGCTCATAATCCCCGGATGCGAAAAGGCGGCGAGATGGCCACGGAAGTGCTGCGGCTGGATGGACGAGAGGTGGCCTCCTATGTCTGGCAGCCGAAGGCGCCCGCGTCCAGTTCACCGCGCCCCTTCCTGCATCCCGTGCGGACCCTGGCCGGCCGTACCGTGACCGACGCCGTGCCCGACTCCCACCCGCACCAGTTCGGGATCGGCGTTGCCTTCCCCGACCTCGACGGGGTCAACTTCTGGGGCGGGCGCACCTTCGTGACCGGTCACGGGCCCGCCTGGCTCGACAATCACGGCAGCCAGCGGCACGAACGCTGGCTGGGCCGCAGCGAGACCTCGCTCTCGCACGCGCTGCGCTGGCTGGGGCCCGACGACGGGCTGCTGCTCCACGAGCGGCGGACGATCACCTGCACGCCGGTCGACGGGCCATTCAACGGGAGCGTCTGGTCGCTGGCCGTACGGACCCAGCTGACCAACGGCGCCGAGCGGGCCCTGGTGATGCGGAGTTCGGCGGCCAAGGGCCGGGTCGGCGCAGGCTACGGCGGCTTCTTCTGGCGCGGGCCGAACGTCACCGGCGCCACCGTGTTCAGCGCCGCTGGCGAAGGCGTGGAGCCCGTGCACGGCCGGAGCGCCGCCTGGGTCGCCGTCGCCGCCCCGGAGTGGACCCTCGTCTTCCGGCCCGGCGACGAGGACACCGCCCAGGACCGCTGGTTCGTCCGGGCCCGCGACTACCTCGGCGTCGGCTCCTGTGTGGCCTGGGCGGAGCCGCTGGTGCTGGAGCCGGACGAGGCGATCTGCCGTACCGTGGTCGTCCTGGTGGCCGACGGCCGCCTCACGGCCGAAGACGCGGCCCGGCTGGCGACATGACCGCCGCCTTCCGGCCCAGCGCGCCGCGCTCGCCTGAGGGGGCCGTCCGGCAGGAGAACCTGCGCGACCTCAACCTCGGGTTGGTCTTCCAGCGCATCCTCACCGCGGGCGGTCCGATCTCCCGCACGGAGCTTGCCGCCGCCACCGGGCTGACCCGGCCCACCATCACCCGCATCGCCGAGGAACTGCTGGCCGGACAGCTCATCACCGAGAAAGGCGTCACCCACAACGGACGGGCGGGCCGCCCGCGCGTCGGCCTCACGCTGTCGGACCGCGGTCCCGCCGGACTCGGCCTGGACATCCGCGCCGACGGCCTGGCCGCGTGCGTCGTGGACCTGACCGGCACCGTGCGCCACCTGACCTTCGCCCCGGCCCGCTACGCCGGCCGGGACGCCGCCGCCGTCCTGACCGAGCTGGCGCGCATGGCCCGCGAGGCTGTCGACGCCGTCACCGCCAAGGACCTGACCGTGGTCACTACCACCTTGGCCGTGCCCGGACCGGTCGACGGCGGCATCGTTCGCTCGGCCCCTGCGCTCGGCTGGCGCGACGTGCCCGCCGGAACGTTCCTCGGCGACATGGGCCTGACCACCGCCGTCGAAAACGAGGCCAACCTGGCCGCCCTCGGCGAGCTGTACGCCGGCGACAACACCCTCGACAGCTTCGTCTACGTCTCCGGCGGCCTCGGCATCGGCGCCGGGATCGTGCTGGGTGGCCACCTCATGCGCGGCGCCCGCGGCTGGAGCGGCGAGTTCGGCCACGTCACCGTCCACCCCGACGGCGCTGCCTGCCCGTGCGGGTCTCGCGGCTGCCTGCAGACCTACGCCAGCACCGCCGCCATCCTCGGCGACGACCCCGCTCCGGAGTCCGCCAATCCGGACAACGTTGTCACCGAGCGCGCCGAGGCAGGCTCCCCGCCCACGCTCGCCGCCCTGGAGCGGGCCGGCACCGCGCTCGGCATCGCCCTGTCGAGCGTGCTGAACATCCTCGACATCGACACCGTGCTGCTGGGCGGCAGCTTCGCGCTGATGTCGTCCTGGCTCACCGCGACCGCCAAGGCCGAGATCGACCGGCGCGTGCTCACCGCCGCCTGGGCTCCCGTCACCGTCCGTCCCGCGCTGCTCGGCCCGGACGCCGCCGTGATCGGCGCGGCGCTCACCTCCATCGACCAGATCCGCCGGCAGCCCACCGTCTGGCTCGCCCGCCAGGCCTGAACCTCCGGCGGACTCGGCACATGACTGTTGCTCGGCACCCTTTCCGCGCGACCTCTAAAGCGCAGGTAGAGGCGCTGCAGGTGGCGTTGGATGAAGGGCCGGCCGCGTACGGGCGGGGCGAGGATCAGTACTGGACGCAGGGCGGATAGCCGAGCTGGTCTGGGATGAGTTCCGGGTGTCGTACACGCTGTCGGGAAGCCCGGCATTCGTCACCGCCTCACTCCGGCCCTGCAACGCCGGCCAACTGAGGGCGATCAGCCGCAGAAGGTGGAGAGGCACGAGAACCGATCTTGCCAAATCCACCGTCTCAGCCCATCCGTACAGGTTGATTGACTGGAGGACCGACACCGGCCTACCTCAGGCCACCGACGGACAGCCCTCCGCGCCAGTGCCGCTGAAGCGTGAAGAAGGCGATGACGAGGGGAACGACCGACACGAGCGCGCCCATGATGATGAGGCTCCAGAGGGAGGTACTGCCCGCGTTGTTCGCCGAGGCGATTCCCTGCCAGAGGCCGAGCCCGACGGTGACGGGGAATAGGCGGTTGTCGGAAAGCATGGCGAGAGGCAGGAAGTAGTTGTTCCAGGACGCCACGGCGGACAGGAGCAGCACGGTGACCACCGCGGGCCGCATCAGCGGTAATGCGACCTGGAGGAACGTTCGTACCTCACCCGCACCGTCGGCCCGCGCCGCGTCCAGGATCTCGTCGGGAACCGCGTCGCGCGCGTACACGTGCATCAGGTAGACACCGAACGGGTTGAGCAGTGATGGGAGGATCACCGCCCAGATCGTGTTGGTCAGGCCGAACTCGGAGAACATCATGAAGGTGGGGATCACCAGGGCCGTCGCCGGCACCATCAACGCGCCGAGCACGAGCGCGAAGCTGAAGCGCCTGGCGGCGAAGCGGTACTTGGCGAATCCGTAGCCGGCCATGACGGCCAGGACCGTGGCGCCGACGCCGCCCGCGAGTGCGTACAGCGTGGAGTTGAGTATCCACCTCCCGTAGATCCCATTGTCATAGGTGAACAGTTGCTCGAGGTTGCCGAGGTAGTCGATCCGGCCGGCGAACCACAGGGTGTTGCCGCCGCCGAACAGGCCGGGGGCATCCTTGGAGCTGTTGACGATGACCCACCAGAACGGCACGAGGAAGTACACGACCAGGAAGCCGAGGAGCACCTGCAGGGGGAGATGGCGTTGTGGCGGGCGGCGGACGCCGGCGCGGGAACGGTCGCTCATCACAGGAAGCTCCTCCGCTTGCGGGTGAAGAACAGGAAGGCGTAGACGCCGACGAAGACGATCCCGCCGAGTGCGAAGGAGATCGCCGATCCGTAGTTGAAGTTCGCGAGTGCGAATGCCTGCTGATATGCGTACATGTTGGGGGTGAAGTCCGGTCCGATCGTGCCGGCCGCGAGGGATCGCAGAATTTGCGGTTCGTTGAAGAATTGCAGGGTGCCGATGAGCGAGAAGATCAGGATCAGGAGCAGCGCAGGGGCGATCAGCGGGATTTTGATCCGGAGCGCGATCTGCCATTTGCCGGCACCATCCATGCGGGCGGCCTCGTAAAGTGCCGGGTCGATGCCCTGGAGCGCCGCGTACAGGATGATCATGTAATAGCCGGCCCACTGCCAGGTGACGACGTTGACCAGACCGTAGAAGATCAGGTTGCTGCTGAGGAAATCAGGCGGGGCGGCGCCGAACAAACCGAAGATGTCGGAGAGCGGCCCGAAGCTCTTGCTGTACAGAAATCCCCACATGACGGCCCCGATGACCGTGGGGATCGCGTAGGGGAGGAAGATCATGAGGCGGGAGAAGCGGGCGAACAGAGAGGTCACGGCATCCAGGATCAGGGCCATCGCGAGCGCGACGATGATCTGCAGCGGGATGGAGACCAGCGAGAAGCGGATGACGAACCATGACCCGGAAAGAAAGCTCGGGTCGGTGAACGCCTTCACGTAATTGTCGAGGAAGACGAAGCTGGTGCCGCCGATCAGCCTCTTCTGGAAAAGACTGAGGTACAGCGCGTACGCGAGCGGCGCGATGAGCAATGCCAGGAAGACGATCCCGAATGGCCCGACGAAGAGCCACCCCATCAAATGCTCACGGAATCGCACCTTGCCGCGAATTTTGTACGTTCTGTCCTGGGCGCTTGGCGCACTCTTCTCGATCATGAGGGTCAACCTGGACTCCGGGATGTCGATGCTGGGAGATCGTGGGTGGGCCGGCCGGTGGAAGACGGCCCACCCTTTCCGTCACTGAACGGTGAAGCCTTGCTCTTTGGCGTAGCTCGCCACGTCCTCCTGAAGCCGGTCAGCGGCCTGCGCACCGGTGACGGAGCCCTCGATGAGCGCACTGACCTGCTTCGTCATGGCGTCGAAGTAGTACTGGCCGAACGGGCTGTAGGTGACGCCCTTGTAGGCGTTGGCCGCGGGGACGTAAACCTCCTTGTTGGCCTGCTGGCCATCGAAGAACGCCACCTTCAAGTTCACGAACTCGGGGTCGTTGAGCGCCTTGAGGTTCAGCGGGAAGATGATCTGGTTGGTCCAGCCGTGGGTGAGCGACTCCTTGTCGGCGTAGAGGCCGTACGCCACCTTCGCCGCGAGTTCGGGGTTCTTCGCCTGGCTTGTCACGGAGAAGGCAGACCCGCCCCAGTTCACCTGCACCGGGTTGGCGGGATCCCACTGCGGGAGCGGCGCCACCGCGAACTTGCCGGTGTCCTCGCCCTTGCCGACGCCGGCGCCGGTGAGGTAGCCGGGCGCCCAGGCCGCCGAGATGTACGTCGCGTACTTACCGTTGATCACACCGGAGATGTACTCCGGTGTGAACTGGTCCTCCGTCCCGACCAGTTCCTTCCGCGCGAGACGCCCCCAGTAGTCGAGCACGTCCTTGGAGGCCTGGTCGTTCAGCTTGACGCCGATCGAGCTCTGCTGCGCCGGGTCGTAGGTGAACGGGGCCGCGCCCTTCTGGATCTGCAGCGCCATCGTGAGCGCCGACACATTCGCGGCGAAGTCGCCGAACGCCGGACCACCCGCGTCCTTCATCTTCTGGGCCGCCTGCTCGTACTCGGCCCACGTCTTCGGAGGCGTGATGTCGTACTTCTCGAAGATGTCCTTCCGGTAGATCATCGCCATCGGACCACCGTCGACCGGCACGCCGTAGACCGCGTCACCGACCGAGACGTCCTTCCACGCGCCCTCGCTGTAGTCGGCCTTGACGGCGTCGAAGCCGTACTTCTTGATGTCGACGAGCGCGTTCTGGATCTGGAAGGTCGGGATCCGGTCCATCTCGATCATGATCACGTCGGGTGCGCCAGTGCCCGCCGAGATGGCCGTCTGGAACTTGTCGTACTCGTCACTGCCCTGGCCGACGTTGGTCCAGCAGACCTGCACCTCGCCGTTCTGCTTGTTGAAGTTGTCGACGACGAGCTGCATGTTGGGGTACCAGCCCCACATCGTCACGACCGGCAGATTCTTCTTGGGGATCGTGTTCGTGCAGTTGCTCGCGCCGCTGCCGCTCGCGGTGTTCGCGCCCCCTCCCCCGCCGGAGGAGCAGGCCGCGAGCGCGGTGGCGGCGGCGAGCATGGCCGCCGCAGCAGAGAGCCATTTCTTGTTCATTGGCATGTTTCCCTTGGGGATCGCGGCGCACGAAGGTTCATGCGCCGCCGTTGGAACCGAGCGATCGGCCGGGACGGGGCACGGGTGACGCGACGCGCGCCCCGTCCTTCGGCCGATCCACATGTGAGCGCTAACGCAGCCCGCATCCCTCGGCGAAGGCCGGGCGGACGGGCTCGCCTAGCGCTTGAACAGGCGTGGCGCCAGGTCGATGAGGTTCTTCTGCCACACGTCCCAGCCGTGCGGGCCCGGAGTGACCCCGTCGAACTCGTAGCGGATACCGAGGTTGTTCAGGGTGGTCAGGGACGTCATGAACGACGGGTAGACGAAGTCCGTCTGGTCGCCGACGTACAGGCGCAACAGCTTGGTGCCGCTGTTGATCGCCTCCGCGTCGACGCCGGCGGCACTGCCGAACCCGGCCGAGAACGCCGCGACGTAGGCGAACCGGCCCGGGAAGGCCTTCAGCACGCCGAACGTCTGCCCGCCACCCATCGACAGGCCGGCGAGGGCCTGCTGCGAGGGGTCGTCGGAGACGTTGTAGCGGGCGCGGGCCGCCGGGACGATGTTCTGCAGCAGTTCCTTGTTGAAGTCGGACACGTTGCCGTTGCCCATCACGACCACCATCGGCACCAGGTCCCCGTCGAGGAACTGGTGGTCGAGGATCTGTTTGGCGCGTCCCATCTCCACCCAGTCCGTGTAGCTCTGGCCGCCACCGTGCTGGAGGTAGAAGACGGGATACGGCTGCGCACGGTCCGGGTCGTACCCCGGCGGGGTCCAGACCAGCGCGGTCCGGTCCTGGTTCGCCACACTGCTCCGGTACGTCATGCTCTCGACCTTGCCGCCCTGACCGGCGGGAACGTCCGTGAGCAGGCGTGCCTCGTCCCCCTTGACGAGGAAAGTGCTCCAGGTCGGCTCGGAGGTCACCTTCGTCGGGTTCGACGCGTCCTTGACCGAGACCCGGTCCACCATCAGCCGGTAGTAGTAGAACCACGGGTCGAGCGGGCCCACGGTCGCCCGCCACCGGTCGCCCTCACGGGACAGCCGGATGCGCAGCCAACTTCCGTTGGGCGCCCAGTTCGCCCACACCTTGACGCGCTCGGCGGCAGCGAAGTCCGTCGTGGTCTCGAAGGTGACGAAGCCGTCCTCGGTGACGAACGGCGTCGGGGTAGTGCCGGGGGCCGGCGGGGTGAACTCGCCCTTCAGCTTCCCGTGCCCGGCGCTCGGACCGTGATCCGAGACCCTGCGGAACAGCCGCGGCGCGAAATCGATGAGGTTCTCCTGCCAGGCGTTCCAGTTCGCCCCGGCGTCGGGGTTGACCCCGTCGAATTCGTACGTGATCCGGGCGCGGTCCAGCGCCTTCGTCAGGCGGTAGGTCGCGTTGTACGCAGGATCCGTCACGTTCCCCGTGTACAGGCGCACCAGCTTGACGTGGCGGTTGATCGCGTTCGCGTCCACCCGGCCGACACCATCCGTCAGGAGACCGGAGAACGAGCCGGCGTAGGCGTACTGACCCGGGTGGGTCAGAGCGGCGCGCAGCGCCTGCGTCCCGCCCTCGGCCACCCCGGCGATCGCCTGATGCGCCGGATCGCGATGGACCCGGTAGCGGTCGGCGACCGCCTTCCGGAGATCCTTCAAACCGTCACCGTCGCTGATCACGACCACCATCGGCTCCATGGCCTTCTGGAGCGACAGGTTGTCGAGGATCTGCTTGGCCCGGCCGAGGTCGAGCCAGTCGGTGGCGCTCCCGCCGTCGCCGGACTGCAGGAACAGCACCGGGTAGGCCTTGGGGCCCTCGGCCGCGTGCCCCGGCGGCGTCCATACCTGAGCCGACCGTTCCTCGTGCTTGGTCCGGTAGGTCAGGGTCTCGACCTTGCCGCCCTGCCCCTGAGGGGCGTCCGCCAGCAGGCGCACCGCGTCGCCCGGCACGAAGAAGGTGCTCCGGAGAGGTTGGGACGTCACGCTGGTGCTGTTGGTCGGATCTTTCAGACCCTTGGTGTCATCGCCCGTGACCTGGTAGGAGTACAGGCCCGGCTTGAGCGGGCCGAGAACCCCCGACCAGACGTCGCCCCGGCGGGTCAGGCCGAACTCCGCCCAGGCGAAGGAGGGACCGAAGTTGCCCTCGATGACGACCTGTGAAACCTGGCCCGCGTTGGCCTCGACGTAGGCCGCTGGGACGCTGAACGACGCGTAACCGTCCTCGGAGACATTCAGCCACGGCGTGTCCGCCGCCGCCGGCCGCGGCGCGAGCAACACTGCCGCGATCGCCATGACGCCGGCGGCGATCGCCGCTGCGAGCCGGCGCGCGCCCTGAGGGCGTGACCTGCCGTGATAAAGTAAAGAAGGCATGCGAAAACTCCCTTAATGGCCGGCCACGGTTGATGCCCGACTGGCCGGCCTGATTCATGCGGTGGATAGTTTGTGGTTGGTGTTCGCACCTCCATCCGTCGAGGGGTCGGCTTGCCCACCTGACGTTCGTTGCCGCGAACGTCAGGTGCGATGGGACGCCGTGCCTGTGAGTGGCGCCACGGTCACATAGGGCTCCTCGGCGCCGCGGTGGAGCCGCGAACCACCAGGCGGGTCGGGAGCACGATCTGGCGCGGGCCCTCCCAGTCGCCGCACACCAGCGACTTCAGCATGCGCGCGGCCTCGTACCCGAGCCGGTACATCGACTGGTCCACGGTGGTCAGCCCCGGCTCGGCCAACGCGGACTCCGGAATGTTGTCGAAGCCGACCACCGACAGGTCGCCGGGCACGCTGAGCCCCAAGTCGTTCGCGACCTCCAGGGCCTTCAGCGCCATTCCATCGCTCGCCGCAAAGATCGCCGTCGGACGGTCCGCCCTGTCCAGCAGCGCCCGCGCGAGCGGTGCCGCAGACTCGGGATTGAAGCTTCCTCTTGCGATCAGCTGCGGATCGATCGGAACGCCGGCCTCGGCCAGCGCCCTGCGGTAACCCGCCTCACGCGACCACGCGGCCTCCAGGCTGGCGCGGCCCGCGATGAAGCCGATGCGCCGATGCCCCAGGCCGAGGAGGTGCTCGACCACCGCGGTGGCGCCCGCGAAGTTGTCCGCCGTCACCGACGGCACCGTCGAGCCCCTCGCCGGATCGATGACCACGACCGGAGTGCCGCTCCGCACCTCGCCCGAGGGCGTGACCACGATGCACCCATCGGTGAGCGTGCCCGACAAACGCGCCAGGTGCCGCTGCTCCCAGCCGTCCGAGTACGTCCCGTAGAGGTCACTGTTGGCGTAGATGATCAGGTCGAAACCCGACTGACTCAGCGCATCCATGACCCCCTTGAGCACCTCGGCCGTATAGGACTGGAAGCTGTGGGTCACCAGACCCAGGACGTTGGTACGGCTGCGCCGCAGGCTCGTCGCCACCAGACTCGACTCGTAGCCGAGCTGCTCGATGGCCGAACGGACTTGCGCGATGGTGCTCGCGCTGACGCCGTAACGCCCGTTCACCACCCGCGACACGGTCGCGGTGGAGACGCCGGCTAAGCGTGCGACATCACTCATCGTCACCGGCGCGCCGCCCTGGGCCATGCCGCCTCACAGGTTGCAATCGTTATCGGTTACGTTTGCAGCGTCACGGTAAGCGATGACGATGGCAGAAACAAGACCTTTTCGGCCGACCGTTCATCAGGTAGAAACGTTGGCCGGATCGCGCGGTCCGGGCCAGGTTCGCCGCGCCATGACCCCGAATACCGCTGCTGAGCTGGAGGTTCGCCGGGGCGATCAGGCCGCTCTGCGGTGCTCGCGGATCAGGATGACGGGACGGGGCCCGTCGAGTCGCGGACGCTGAGGGTCGTCGCCAGTTGGAGGTGCCTGGAGGCGGGCTGGACACCGTCCGCCATGCTGAGGACGGTCTCGACGGCCATCCGGCCCATGCCGACGAGAGGTTGCCGGACGGACGTGAGCCGGGGCGTCGTCCACTCGGTCTGTGGTGTGTCGTCGAACCCCGTGACCGACAGCTCGCTCGGGACGGTGATGTGAAGCTCCTTGGCCGCGGCGAGGACCCCGACGGCGATCTCGTCGTTGCCGGCGACGATCGCGGTCGGCCGCTCGTCGAGCGCAAGGAGGCCATGGCCGTGCCGGAGTCCCGCCTCGACGGAGAACGCCTCGTGGCGGATCAGTGCGCGGTCCAGCGTGATGCCGGCCGAGTCGAGCGCGGCTTGGTAGCCGTGGAAGCGTTCAAGTGAGGGGGCAGAGCCCAGGGGGCCGCCGATCCAGGCGATCCTGCGGTGGCCGAGCTTGATGACGTGCTCGGTCGCCGAGCGACCGCCCGCCCAGTTGGTGGAGCCGATGCTGACGAGACGTGATTCGGTCGTATCGATGGGGTCGATCGTCACGACGGGCACCTCGAGATCCTCCGCGGCGAAGAGCATCGAGTCGGGCACGGCGACGGCGAGCGCGATGATGCCGACGACACCGGACGCTTTCTGCTCCTCCATCCAGGCGCGGGCCGCCGTACGGCTCGTGCTGATCGGCTCGTCGGGCGGCAGGCGAAGGAGGAGCTCGGCCTGCGCCGAGGTCGCGGCCACGAGGATGCCCCTGAGCACCGTCCCGGCGTAACGGGACTCCACGATGTCGACCACGGTGACGAGGGTGCGGTCTCGCGTTTGCTCGTGTCGCACCGCCGTCGGCTTGTAGCCGAGCTCGGCCATGGCTCCTAGCACCAGGTCGCGCGTCTTCGCCCCGACATCGCTGCGTCCGTTGAGAACCTTCGAGGCGGTCGCCGGCGAGACGCCGGCCAGTCGGGCGACATCCGCCAAGGTGGCTCGCTCGGAACGACCTCGCCGTCGCATGAGGGCTCCCTTCGGGCTTCGAAATTATTTCGAAACCTACCACGAACCCTTCTCGCCAGGCCTTCCCTCTCGTCCCCCCGTTGACACAGAACAGGCACGACACCTAATGTCCTCACAACAACGAACAAGTTGCGAAATATGTTCGTAATCAGCTCAGGACGAGAGGCAGTCTGCAGCGGTACTGGCAGTCGGGCCTGTCGCTAGGCGCCGTGAAGGGCTAGCACCGCCCTCCCCCATCCCTTGAACGATTTCGTGAAGAGAAGTGAGACCATGAAGAGCGACGGTGCGTTCGAACCCCGGTTCCGGATCGACGGTGAGCTGCGTGACGAGAGTGCGCTCCCGCACATCTGGAGCGAGTGTGTCGGCGCCGGGCGGGCGAACGAGGCACTGCGCGCGGACTGGCAACAGCAATTCGCCGAGGTCGTCACCGCCTTGGGAATCCGGTACATCCGCTTTCATGGCGTCTTCCACGACGACATGTTCGTCTACCGGGGCAGTTACGGCGGCGGTTTCGGCCCGAACACGCCCCTTGCCTCGCCCGTGTACACGTTCAGCTATGTGGACAAGGTGTTCGACTTCCTGGTGGACCGCGGTGTCCGTCCCTTCGTCGAGCTGGGTTTCATGCCGCGCGAGCTGGCGACGGCGACCGAGACCGTGTTCTGGTGGGGCGCCCACTGCAGCCCGCCCAAGGACATGGCGCGCTGGGTCGAGCTGGTCACGAGGTCGGTCGAGCACTGGATCGACCGGTACGGCCTCGCCGAGGTGCGGGAGTGGCGCTTCGAGGTGTGGAACGAGCCCAACTTGGTCCCCCACTTCTGGACCGGCACGAAGACCGAATACTTCGAGCTCTACGAGCAGACCGTGCGGGCGATCAAGAAGATCGATCCGGCCTTGAAGGTGGGCGGGCCCGCGACGAGCGTCTTCGTGCCCGACGACCGCTACAAGGGCGAGACCGAGGACCGCTCCGCGATGCTCGAGACAGCCGGCGCGGCCGACGTGGACGCGCTCGACTGGCGCCCGGTCTGGATCGAGGACTTCATCGCCTGGTGCGCGGAGCGCGAGCTCCCGATCGACTTCATCTCAACCCACCTGTACCCCACCGACTTCGCGTACGGCGCCGACGGCGAGGGCGTGCACATCACCCGGTACGCCGATGCCACGTTCGACGACCTGACCCTGCTGCGCAAGCTCGTGCAGACCAGCGCGTATCCCGATGCGGAGATCCACATCACCGAGTGGTCGACGTCGCCGTCGGCCCGCGACTTCATCCACGACACGCTGTTCGCGGCGACCTACATCACGCGGGCGTACCTGAAGTGCGCGACCCTCGCCGACTCCATCGCCTACTGGACCTTCACTGACGTGTTCGAGGAGGGAGGCGCCGGCATCGGACCGTTTCACGGCGGATTCGGCCTCGTGAACGAAGGGGGCATCCACAAGCCCGCCTTCCACGCGTTCACGATGCTGGAACGGCTCGGCGACCGGCTGCTCCTCACGACGTCCGACGGGGTCGTGACCCGTGACAGCCGGACGTCGGCCGTGTCCGCGGTGTTCTTCAACTACCCCGAGGACATGGCCATGAGGGGTCTCGGCTCGGAGAACGCGTACGCGGCGACACGCGCGCTGGCGGAGATGGGGCCGAGCCGGAGGATCCACCACTCGATCGGCGGCCTGGAGCCTGGCACCACGTTCCTCGTCGAGGTCCTGGACTGGGAGCACGGGAACGCCGCCGAGGCCTGGTACCGGCTCGGGTCCCCCCTCAACCCGTCCCGGGCCGAGAGCAAGTACCTGAGCAAAGTCGCCGACACACTCCTCAGGTTCACACTGACCGTGCCCGACAACGGTGTGCTGAACCTCGATGTCGAACTGACGCCCTGGGCGGTGATGTCGTTGAGTCAGTCGGCATGACCGCGTCACGGGCTCTCCGCCGGCGTCTTGCCGACGCTCTCCTACGGCGTCGTCTCCCGGCCGTCCGACACCCGGACCGTGGCCTTCGCCGACGTGCTCCAGTCACGGCCGCCGGCCTTGCCGGTCAGGACCGTGGCGCCCGTGGGCTCGTCCGCGCCCGGGGTGACCTTGAACTCGGCAGTGCGTTCCGAGCCGGGACTCAGGGGCCCCAGCACGACCTGGGCGGGCGTGACGCTCCACCCGTCCGGAGCCTCGACGGACACCGTGGCCGAAGGAGCCAGCGGCATCTCGATCGCCCGGACGGTGACGGTGACCTTGGCCTCCTGACCCGGGATCACCTCGGCTGGTGCGCCGAGCCGGACCTTCTGCAAGCTGTACGCGCGATAGGTGTGGCCGGCCTTCCCGGCGAGCTCGATCAGGTCGGGACCGACCTTCCTGGTGCGGGCCTGGCCGCCGCGCACGGCGTCGACCACCTTGTAGCGCCCGGTGAACATCTCGGCGCGTACTCTCACGGTGCCGTCGCGATCGGGCGTGACCAGGAACTCGTCGGCCTGCCCTTCGCTCCATGCCGCGCCGACGGTGTGACCACCACGACCCCGAAGGCCCGCCACCCGTCCCTTCGGCCAGGCCGCCGGCAGCGCCGGCAGCAGGTGCAGCTCACTGTCGTGGCTGTGCAGCAGCATCTCCGCGATGCCGGACGTGGCGCCGAAGTTGCCGTCGATCTGGAACGGAGGGTGCAGATCGAACATGTTCGGCGCGAGCCTGGCCGGTGTGACGAGGGCGCGGACCAGGTCGTGCGCCCGCGTACCCTCCTCCAGCCTGGCCCAGTAGTTGATCTTCCAGGCCAGCGACCAGCCCGTCCCGTCGTCGCCGCGCAACTCCAGCGTCCGGCGCGCGGCCTCGAACAGCTCGGGTGTGTCGCGCTTGGTGATCTGATGGCTGGGATGCAGGCCGTACAGGTGTGAGACGTGCCGGTGGTTGCGCTCGGTCTCCACCCAGTCGTGGAGCCATTCCTGGATGTTGCCGCGGGAGCCGATCTTCATCGGCGCCAGCCGCTCGCGGGCGGTCTCGACCTCGGCCCGGAAGTCCGCGTCCACGCCGAGCACCTTGCTGGCCTCGGCGCAGCCGTCGAACAGGTCACGCAGGATCTGCATGTCCATGGTGGGGCCGGCGGCCACGCTGGCATTCGGGTGGTGGCTGAGCTCGGGTGAGTTGGACGGGTTCGTGACCAGCCAGCCGAGTTCCGGCTCCGGCACCAGGGTGTCGAGGAAGAACTGGGCGGCGCCCTTCATGGCCGGGTAGTTCGCGCGCAGGAAGCCGGCGTCGCCGGTGAACAGGTAGTGATCCCAGATCAGGGCGGCCAGCCAGGCGCCGCCGGTCTGCCACATGCCCCAGAACGCGCCGTCGACGACCGAGGTGGCCCGCCATGCGTCGGTGTTGTGATGGGTGACCCAGCCGCCCGCCCCGTACTGTGCCTCGGCGGTGCGGGCGCCGGTCACGGTGAGGTCCTTGATCATGTCGAACACCGGCGCGTAGCACTCGGACAGGTTCGTCGAGTCGGCGGGCCAATAGTTCATCGGCAGGTTGGCGTTGATGGTGTACTTCGAGTCCCACGGCGGGCGCATCTGGTCGTTCCAGATGCCCTGCAGGTTGGCCGGCTGGGTGCCGGGCCGTGAGGAGGAGATCAGCAGGTATCGGCCGAACTGGAACAGCAGCGCGGCGAACTGCGGGTCGTCGGTGTCCGCATGCTGCGCGATGCGGACGTCGGTCGGCTGGTCGGCCGCCGCGGTGCGGCCGAGGTCGAGCGTCGTGCGCCCGAACAGGCGCTGGTAGTCGGCCACGTGCCGGCCGCGCAGCTTGTCGTAGGGCCGCTTCATGGCGGCGTCGAGGTGCTTCCGCGCGATGCCCTGGTAGTCGCCGCCGACATCCTGGTAGTTCACGTAGCTGGAGCCGATGGAGATCAGCAGTGTCACGCTGTCGGCGGCGGACACCTGCAGAGTGCCGCCGGAGCTGGTGACACTGCCGCCTTCGGCGACGGCCCGGGCCAGTGCCAGGAAACGGACCGAGCCGGTCACTCCGTCCATGTCCCCCGAGACGCCGTCGAGTGCCACGGTGGTCGCGTCCGGGCTGGAGCGTGTCGTCCGCTGCGGGCTGTCGAACGTCGCGGAGAACGTGATGGAGCCGGGCCGGTCGGCGGTCAGGCGGATGGCGATCACCTGGTCCGGCGCGCTCGCGAACACCTCGCGCCGGTACCGCACGCCGTTCAGGACGTAGGTCACGGAGGTCGTGGCGGTGGTGAGATCCAGCTGGCGATTGTACTCCGACACCCCGGCTGCGCTGCCGAAGCCGAGCCGTAGATTGCCGACGGGCTGGTAGGCCAGCTGGCCTGCGGGCTTGCCGAGCATCGTCTGGTTGATCAGGTCCTGGGCCTGGATCCACTGGTTCTCGAAGACCAGCCGCCGGATCTCCGGCAGCGCCTGCGCACCCTTGGGGTTGCTCTGGTCGTACGGTCCGCCCGCCCAGACGGTGTCCTCATTGAGCTGCAACCGTTCGGTATCGACGTTGCCGAACACCATGGCGCCCAGGCGGCCGTTGCCGATGGGGAGAGCGCGGAGCCAGTCGGTGCCGGCGGCCTCGTCGTACCAGAGCGCCAGGTCGTTGGCGGCGCGCACCTCAGGGGGTGGCGTCGAAGCGGCTCGGGCGACCGCCGTCCATTGCGTCGGCAGCAGGAGCGCGCCGGCCCCGGCTGTTCCGGCCTTCATCAGCTGCCTTCGTGTCAGGTGGTGTTCGGACATGGCTGTTCCCAATCGGTCGGGGGGTGCGGTGCTCGGGACGCCGCGGCGAGCTATTCCTGGACCTTGCCTCCGGTGAGGCGGGACAGGACGAGAGCGACGATGATGATCGCGCCGTTGAGGGCCTGGATCCACTGGGCGGGCACGCCGGCCAGGGTGAGGACGTTCTGGATCATGTAGAGGAGGAGGATGCCGGTGAACGCGCCGAACATCGTGCCCTTACCGCCGTTGAGGCCGACGCCGCCGATCACGGCCGCGGCGAACACGGTGAAGATGGCGCCGTCGCCCTGCGCGGCCGCCACAGAGGCGAGGTGTCCCGACATCAGCAGGCCGCCGAGCGCGGCCAGCAGGCTGGCGCCCACCAGGGCGGTCCACAACACCCGGTCGGTACGGATGCCGGCCGCCTTGGCCGCGTCCACGTTGCCGCCGATGGCGTACAGGGCGCGGCCGTACTTGGTGAAGCCGAGCAGCACGATGCCGGCGGCGAACAGCAGCAGGCAGAGCCAGATCGAGGCGGGCACGCCGAGCCACAGGGCCGAGCCGAGATAGAGCATCGACGCCGGCAGGTTGAAGAAGGTCTGGCCGCCGGAGATGCCGGTGAGCAGGCCGCGCAGCACGATGAGCATGCCGAGGGTGACGATGAAGCCGTTGAGCCCGAACCGTACGATCAGCAGCGCGTTGATCGCGCCGATGAGCACGCCGACGGCCAGGGTGACGGGGATCGACCAGACGCCCGGCAGCAGTCCGAGCCCGGCGCCCGAACCGGCGGCCACGGTCAGCCACGCCGCCACGCCCGGCGCGAGACCGAACGTCGACTCCAGTGACAGGTCCATCTTGCCGGCGACCAGCACGATGGTCTGGGCCAGGACCAGCAGTGAGATCTCCGACATGGTCTGCAGGATGTTGATCAGGTTGTCGCCCTGCAGGAAGATCGGGTTGACGATCTGGCCGACGACGGCGATCGCGATGATCGCGGGGATCAGGGCGAAGTCGCGCAGCCGGGCCAGTCGTATCCGTGGCCGGTCCCGCTCGGGTGCCGCGCTCTCGGTGGCGGGCGTGAGAGTTTTCTCAGGCATCGAGCCGGACTCCTTCCATGGCCGCCACCACGTCGTGGTCGTGCCATCCGGCGGCCATCTCGGCGACGACACGGCCCTGGAACATCACCAGCAGCCGGTCGCACAGCCGCAGGTCGTCGAGTTCGTCGGAGGCGATCAGCACGCCGGTTCCTCTGGCGGCCGTTTCCTCGACCTTGCCGAGCAGGAACTCCTTGGACTTGACGTCCACCCCGGCGGTGGGGGTGATCAGCACGAGCAGCCGGGGATCGGAGGCCAGCGCCCTGGCCATGACGACCTTCTGCTGGTTGCCGCCGGACAGGCCCATCACGGGCAGGCCGGGACCGGGGGTCTTGATCGCCAGGTTGGCGATCAGGGTCCTGGCCAGCCGGTCGCGCCGCCGGTTGCTGATCAGGCCGGCCTCGCCGAGCTGGTCGGGGACGGTCATGGTGGCGTTGTCGGCGATCGACATCATCGGGACGAACCCCTGGTGGTGCCGGTCGCGGGGGACGAAGCCGACACCTGCGGCAAGCGCGTCGGGCACGCTGCCGGGACGGGGAGCGCGCCCGGCGACCTCGATCGCGCCCGAATCGGCCGCGCGCAACCCGACGACGGTCTCGGCCAGCTCGGTTCTGCCGCTGCCGGCCGCGCCGGCCAGGCCGACGATCTCGCCGGACCGGATCTGGAAGTCGATCTCCCGGTAGGCGTCGCCGTACGTCAGGCCGCGCACGCCGAGCACCACACCGGCGCCGCCGGGCACGGCCGTCCGGGAGGACGCCTCTGCCAGGCCGGCGGCCTCTCCCGCCATCGCCGCCACCAGCTCCGCGTGCGGCAGATCCGCCACCATGGTGGTCAGGATGTGCCGGGCGTCGCGGAAGACCGTGACCGTGTCGCAGATCTCGTAGATCTCCTGCAGGTGGTGGCTGATGAACAGGAAGGTCACTCCCTGTTCCTGCAGGGTGCGGATACGGGTGAACAGCCGGGCGATGGCGGCCGCGTCGAGCTGGGCGGTCGGCTCGTCGAGGATGATGAACCGGGCGCCGAACGACAGCGCACGGGCGATCTCCACGAACTGCCGCTGCTCGACGTCCAGTTCGCCGGCCGGCAGGCGCACGTCGACGTCCACTGACCAGGTGGCGAGCAACTCGGCCGCTTTGCGCCGCAGGGCGGCCCAGCGGACCAGTCCGAGCCGGTTCAGGTCGTGACGGTGCAGGTAGAGGTTCTCCGCCACGGTCAGCTCGGGGATGATCGTGGACTTCTGGTAGACGCAGGCCACCCGTTGCCGCCAGGCATCACGGTCGGCCAGGCGCGGGGCAGGCTCGCCGCCGAAGCGCACCTCGCCCTCGTCCGGCGCCTGGAGCCCGGTGAGGATCGATACCAGAGTGGACTTCCCGGCTCCGTTGCGGCCGACGAGCGCGTGGGTCTGGCCGGGCATGATGCGGATTCCGGCGCGGTCCAGCGCGACGGTCTCCCCGTATCTCTTGGTGACACCCATCGCCTCGACGAGAGGCGTGGCCGCCTGGTCACCCGCCAAGGTTGTTGCCCCAGAGCGAGGAGTCGCCCGGCTTGACGCTCGCCACGCCTGCGTAGGTCCCGCCGTCGGCGGTGACCAGGGGCGCGGAGAGCTGGTCCTCCAGCAGGCCCGGGCGCACCTGGATGATGGTGCTGTCGTGGTCGGTCGGGCCCGGCTTGAACGTCTTCCCGTCGATGGCGGCCTTGGTGTACTGCAGCGCGTACTTGGCGTACTGGTCGGCCGGCTGGGAGACGGTGGCGTCGATGTTGCCGGCGGCGATCTCCTTCAGCTCCTGGGGGATGCCGTCGTTGGAGATGACGAAGACGTGCTTGGGATCGTCCGGCGGAACCAGGAGGCCGCGCTGCTGGAGCACCTGGAGGGTGCCCGACAGGGCGAAGCTCGACTGCATGTAGACACCCTTGATGTCGGGGTTGGCGGTGAGCTGGGTCTGGAGCTTCTGCGAGGCGACCGCGCCGTCCCAGTTGGTGGCCTCGCCGAACACCGTGATGCCGGGGTAGCTCGCCTTCATGCAGGTGTTGAACGCCTCGGTGCGGTCGCGGCCGTTGATGGAAGCCAGGTCGCCCTGGAGCATCACGACCTTGCCCTTGCCGGACAGCTTCTCGCCGAGGAACTTGCACGCCTTCTCGCCGTACGCCCGGTTGTCGGCGCGTACCACCATGAAGGCGTCGCCCTGCTCGGGACGGGTGTCGACCATGACGACGGGGATCTTCTTGGCGTTGAGCTGCTGGAGGGTGGGGGCCACGGCGGCGGTGTCCTGCGGCGCCAGCACGACGCCCTTGACGCCCTGGCTGATGAAACTCTGCACGTTGGCGGTGAGCTTGGAGATGTCGTTCTGCGAGTTGGAGGTCTTCAGCTCCAGGCCGGTCTCGGCACCGAACTGGGGGACGTACTTGATGAAGGAGTTCCAGAAGTCGGTGTCGGAGCGGGGATAGTCCACCCCGACGACCGGCTTGCCGCCTCCTGAGGCGGCCGTGCCGCCGCCTCCGCCGCCCCCGCAGGCGGTGGCCAGGCCGGCCGACAGGGCGACGGCCGCACCTAAGGCGAGTCCTCGTTTCATGACTGTTCCTTCCCTGTGCTGGGTGGGGGCTGGGGAGCGCATCACACCGCACCCGCCGCGACGGCGGCCCACTGGGGGCCGTGCGGGTAGGCGTACTCGGCGCGGGATGCCGGATGCATCTCGGCGCCCCCACCCGGACGTGCGGGGGCGAGGTATCGGCCGTCCCGGATCACGACCGGGTCGGTGAAGTGGTCGTGCAGATGGTCGATGTACTCGATGACGCGGTCCTCGGCCGTGCCGCTGACGGCCACGTAGTCGAACATCGACAGATGCTGGACCATCTCGCACAGGCCGACGCCGCCCGCGTGCGGGCACACCGGCACCCCGAACTTGGCGGCCAGCAGGAGGATGGCGATGTTCTCGTTGACCCCGGCGACTCTGGCGGCGTCGAGCTGCAGGATGTCGAGCGCGCCCGCCTGCAGGAACTGCTTGAACATCACCCGGTTGTGGGTGTGCTCGCCGGTGGCGACCTTGATGGGCGCCACCTGCTTGCGGATGGCGGCGTGGCCGAGCACGTCGTCGGGCGAGGTGGGCTCCTCGATCCAGTACAGGTCGAACTCGGCGAGCGGGGCCAGCCACTCGATCGCCTGGCCGACGTTCCATGCCTGGTTGGCGTCCACGGCGATGCGCACATCGGGGCCGACCGCCTCGCGGGCCAGCCGTACGCGCCGGACGTCCTCGGCCAGGTCGGCGCCGACTTTCAGCTTGATCTGGCGAAACCCGTCGGCGACCGCCTCCTCCGCCAGCCGGAC
This sequence comes from Nonomuraea polychroma, assembly GCF_004011505.1. Taxonomy (NCBI): domain Bacteria; kingdom Bacillati; phylum Actinomycetota; class Actinomycetes; order Streptosporangiales; family Streptosporangiaceae; genus Nonomuraea; species Nonomuraea polychroma. The sequence continues at coordinate 2,555,092 of NZ_SAUN01000001.1, read as the reverse complement.
CAGCTTGTCGTCGGTGTACCCGAGCCAGCCGGGAGTGGTGGTGTAGGCCGGGTAGCCCTCGGCCAGCAGGCGTGCGCGGCGCTCGGCACGGCCCGGCTCGGCGCCGCGCAGGATGGCCAGCGCCTCCTCCCGGGTGAGCGCGTCCTCCAGGTAGCGGAAGTCGACGACGTCGACGATCTCCTCCGGCGGCAGCTCCGACAGCAGCCGCCACAGCGGCTTGCCCGCCCTGCGCGCACGAAGGTCCCACAGAGCGTTGAGCACGGCTCCGGCCGCCATGTGAATGACGCCCTTCTCCGGGCCGAGCCAGCGCAGCTGGCTGTCGCCGGTGAGCCGGCGGGACACCCCACCCAGATCGCCGAGCACCTCGGCCACCGGCCGCCCGGTGACCAGCGGCGCCAGCGACTCCACGGCGGCGACGGCGATCTCGTTGCCGCGCCCGACGGTGAAGGCGAGCCCGTGCCCTTCCTGCCCGTCACCGGTCCGCACGATCACGTACGCGGCTGAGTAGTCAGGCTCGGGGTTCATGGCGTCGGAGCCGTCGAGGTGCCGTGAGGTGGGGAATCGGATGTCGTGGGCCTCGATGGCGGTGATCAGCTCGGCCACGACGGCCGCCCTTGGTGATGTAAACGCACGAAGGTGTCCCTCCATGGGATGTTTCGGGCAGGTGAAGCGGCCTTCACCACACCGACATGGGATGTCTTTGTAATCCTCGCGAGGGCGGCGTGTCTAGACCTCCCAGGGAATATCTGCAAAATCGCGCATCAACCGTCCTGGCAGCGCCCGATATGATGAGCAGACAACCCATGTCTGCTCATCCATAAGTCCAAATCTTCCTCGGACATAGGATGTCTGTTATGTTTCCCAGCGTGACGCCTGTGCCGATCGAGCGACTCCCTGCCTGGAGGTCGCCCGCATGTCCCTGACCGACGAGGCGATCTCCCGCATCCGGGCCCTCATCCAGTCGGGCGAGCTGCCACCGGGGGCGCGGCTGCCGCCGGAGCACCAGCTCGCCGCCCAGCTCGGCGTCTCCCGCAACCCGCTGCGCGAGGCGGTCAAGGCGCTGGTCGTGGCCCGGGTCCTTGACGTACGGCGGGGCGACGGCACCTTCGTGACCAGCCTGGAGCCGCGGCTGTTGCTGGAAGGGCTGGGACTGGCCGTCGAGCTGCTGCGCGACGACACCCTGCTGGAGATCGTCCAGGTACGGCGGATGCTCGAGCCCGCGGCGACCGCCCTCGCCGCGTCCCGGATCTCCGCCGAGCAACTCGACGAGATCGGCGAGCACCTGAACGCGATGCGCGCCGCCTGCGATGACGTGGAGAAGCTGAACCACCACGACGCCGCCTTCCACCGCGCCGTCGTGCGGGCGACCGGTAACGAGACGCTGTCCACCCTGCTCGACGGAATCTCCGGCCGCACGCTGCGGATGCGGGTGTGGCGCGGCACGGTGGAGGCAGGCAGCTCGCACAAGACCGTCGCCGAGCACGAGGCGATCTACCACGCCCTGGCCGCCGGCGACGCGACGCTCGCCCAGGCCGCGGCGCTCATGCACATCGGCACGACCGAGACCTGGCTGCGCTCGGTGTTGGGAGACGTCGAGGACTCCCGTGACCGGGGTGTGAATGTCGAGGGCGCCCAGCTCGGCGAGGAGGAGACACGATGAAGGCCGGTTGCTGCCGTCGGCCACGATGAGGGGCGGGAGTAGCGACCAGGCCCCGGCACATGGTGCGGCCAGGGCGATCGCGCCGGTGAAGGGTGCTGCCAGGCGGTGGAGGCGGCGATGAGCAGGGCGCAAGGCCGGGACGGCCGAGGCCCGGCGTCGGGCGAGAGCGCGACGGCGCGCTAACGTTGCAGGCGCACGGGGGCGCTGGGTGCGTTGCGCCGGACGAGCCAGGCCTCGGTGATGTGCGTGAACATCGCTTCGCTGGCGCCATCGGGGTCATGGGCGGCGATGCGTTCATAGATCCGGCGATGGCCCTGGTTGGACGCCACGCACAGGGCGCGTTCCGTCTTGCCCATGTATCGGGCGGTGTTGATCACTTGGCTCTCCAGCGCTCGCACCACGCCCCGGGCGATGCGGTTGCCGGACGCCTGCATGATCGTGTCGTGGAAGGCGCGGTCGTGGTCGGCATACGTGACGTGGTCGTCCACGAGCTCGTCCATCCGGTCCACCAGAGCACGCAGCCGCTCGGTGGTCTCCTCGCCCGCCACGCGGGCGGCGAGGTAGGCCATGTCGGACTCGAGCAGACGGCGTGTGACGACGAGATCGTCGAGAATCCCCAGGCTCTCGTCCATGTCGATGGTCGCCGCGAGCACGAGCTCGTCGAGCATGTCCCACATCGTGCGCGGGGTCACCATGGTCCCCGCGCCCTGGCGGACCTGCACGAGTCCCTTCTCCTGGAGGATCTTCACGGCCTCGCGGACGACGGTCCGGCTCACCGAGAAGGTCTCGCACAGCACGGGCTCGGGGGGAAGGGGCGTGCCGGAGGGGTGCACGCCGCGGACGATGCGCTCGACGAGCTCCGCCGTCACCGCCTTGGCGAGACTGGCCGGCCGTCGGACCCATGCAGGCGACGCGGAGACGCTGCCGGGCGATTCCTGCGATGCCGTCATATCCCCTCCAGTGACCTGCTGGGACAGCGCCGCGTCAGTATATGGCATTCCTGTTGACGTCATACGTCATACGAGTTACGTTTCCCGCAAGACGGCCGAGGACACCGGCCGCGTTCTGGAGAGTGATCAGCCATGAGGCAGCGAACACTATGGTCGGTCGTCCTCGTCACGGGACTGGCCGTGGCCGGCTGCGGAAGCGCCGCACCGACGCAATCCTCCTCCGGGGAGTCCAGGAGCAGGATCGTGGTCTGGGACTGGAAATCCGGCGAACCGGCCGTGGCCTCCTACCTTGAGAAGGCCAAGGCCGACTTCGCCAAGAAACATCCCAATGTCACCGTCGAGTTCGTGGCCCAGCCGTTCGATCAGTACTACACGCTCTTGGGCGCGGCGACCCAGTCGGGAAAGGGCCCCGACGTCATGCTCTTCAACGGCGGCGGCCAGCTCCGCGACCGGGTGGACACGCTCCTGCCGCTGGACCAGTACGTTGCCGAGGACAGGCAGCGGCTGGCGGGCTGGGACGCCTTCAGCAAGGACGGCAAGATCTACGCCGCCCCGGTGACGCTGCAGGGCCACCCGATCTACTACAACAAGACGATCTATCAGAAGGCGGGGCTGGATCCGGCGAACCCGCCGAAGACGTGGAACGAGTTCGTCAGTGGCTGCGCCGCCATCAAGAAGACGGCCGGCGCCAGGTGCTTCGCCCTCGGCAACAAGGAAGGCTTCGGGATCCAGTTCTTCATGTCGGGACTCGGACCGGGCATCCTGACGCCCAAGGAGTACGACGACTGGATCTCCGGTAAACGCGACTGGACCTCTCCCCATGTGAAGGAGATCTTCGCCCTGTGGAAGAAGGTCAACGACGACGGCCTGAACAACGACGGGGCCAACTCCACCGCGCTGTTCAACGACGCCTTCGCCGTCTTCAACACCGGTAAGGCCGCCAACATCATCGGGCTGATGTCGGATATCGGACACTGGAAGGACTTCGGCGAGTTTCTGGGCGCCGACCAGGTCGGCGTCATGACCGCCCCGGTGGTCACCGACGGAGCCGCATCCGTGCTCCCCTACGACGGCGGCATCGGTTACGGGGTCGCCAAATCGACCAAGAATCCCCAGCTGGCCGCGGACCTGGTGCGATCGCTGACCTCGACCGGCGCGCTGACCGCCTTCTACACCGGCGCCGGCGCGATCACCTCCGACACCACGATCGACGTGTCGCAGGGCGCCCCCGCCGTGGCGGCGATCGTGCCCCAGATCAAGAGCGGCAAGCCCGCACTGCACGTCGCGTTGTCCAGCAAGACCCTCGACCTGATGGGCCGGCTGTCCCAGCAGCTCCTGAGCGGGTCGGCGAGCGTCGATGACGTGGTGAAGCAACTGGCCGCTTCCGACAAGGCGAGTTGATCGCGTGCCGATCGGAGGCTCGTCACCGGCTGTCCGCTCGGCGCAGGCGGAGCGGACCGCCGGAGCAGAGGTCGAGCAGCCAGGGCGCCACGGCACCGGGAGGACCTCGCGGCGCGTCCCCCGCGGGGCGCGGGCCGAGCGTCTCGCGCCCTTCGTCCTGGTGGCTCCGGCCGTACTGATCATCGTGGCGCTGCGGTTGTGGCCGCTCCTGCTGGGCGTCAACTTCTCCTTCACCGGCGACGGCGAGCGCAACGGGACCTTCGTCGGCTTCGACAACTACGCCGAACTGCTGAACGATCCGTTGTTCCGCACCGCGCTGCGCAATGTCGGCTTGCTGGTGATCCTGCTTCCCGTCGCGGTGGCGATCCCCGGCCTGCTGGCGACCTTCATCTACCTGCGGGTGCCCGGGCATCGGGTCTTCCGCGGCGTCTACTTCTTCCCGGCCGTGCTCTCGCCGGTGATCGTCGGTGCGATCTTCAACCTGATGCTCGGCTTCGACGGCCCGCTGAACACCGCCCTGGCGCAGATCGGCCTCGGCCCCATCGACTGGCTCGGCGACCCGGGCATCGCCATGTTCACGGTCGTCGGCGTGCACATCTGGGCGACGTTCGGGATGGCCCTGGTGGTGTTCCTCGCCGGATTCTCCACGCTGGACGCCGCGCTCCTGGACGCCGCCCGGATGGACGGCGCGTCACTGCCCCAGATCATCTGGCATGTCATCGTCCCGGGCCTGTCCCGCACCATCCAGTTCGTGTTCGTGACCACCATGATCGGAATGCTGACGTCCATGTTCGGCCTGCTGTACGTCATGACCAGCGGCGGCCCTGAAGGTTCGACATACTTGCCGGAGTTCTACGTCTGGATCCAGCAGGGACAGATGAACCGCCCGGCACTCGCCTCGGCCGCATCGACGGTGCTGTTCCTCATCATGCTCGTGGTCGGAATCCTGCAGGTGAGCGTGCTCCGCCGTGCGGGGAGGGAAGACTGATGCCCGGCAAGCGCTTGGGCAGGTGGGTGGCCGCCGTCCCGATGGCGCTCCTCGCGCTGGCGACCATCTATCCCCTCGTGTTCACCACCAACGTCGCCATGAAGACCCGGCGGGAGTACATCCTCGACCGGTTCTCCCCCACGACCTCCCTGCACCTGGAGAACATCGCTGCGGCGTGGAACAGCGTCGGCATGGCGCGCTACTTCGCCAACTCGCTCATCGTGGTGACGGTCTCGGTGGTCCTGCTGCTGCTCTTCGGGTCGATGGCCGGCTTCGCGCTGAGTCAGTTGCGGTTCCGCGGCTCCTCGGCGTTGTTCCTGGGCTGCCTTGCGGCGCTGTTCGTCCCGTTCCAGGTGATCATGGTGCCGCTGGCCCGGATCATGACGGACAGCGGCCTCATCGACACCTACCCGGGACTCATTCTGGCCTACGTCGCACAGTTCCTCCCGTTCACCATCTTCCTGATGACGAGCCACTACAGGACCATCCCGGTGGAGATCATCCACGCGGCAAGGATCGACGGGAACTCCACCTACGGCGTCTACCGGCGGATCATGATCCCGCTCGGTGCTCCGGCCCTGTTGTCGGTCGGCATCCTCGATGCCCTGTTCTGCTGGAACGACGTGCTCATCGCCCTGCTGATGATGCCCTCGCCAGAGCATCGCACCCTCATGGTCGGGGTCACCTCGCTGCGCGGGCAGTACTCGGACAACATCCCCCAGTTCGCCTCAGGAGTTCTGATCGCCGCGATACCCGTCCTGTTGATCTATCTCTTCCTTCAGCGTCAGATCGCCGACGGTGTCACCGCCGGCTCCACGAAGGGCTGACATGCGTATTTCGGGGTATCGCACGCTGACGACGGTGCATGAATGGGGCCGCCCCGTCGGTGACGCCAACGGCGTCTACGCCGACGGGAACGTGCCGGTGCCGATCATCATGGTCGACACCGACGAGGGGATCACCGGGGTCGGCCTCGGGCCGCACACGCACCTCGACACCATCTTCGCCGCCGTCGAAGGCGAGGATCCGCGCGGCGTGACGGCGCTCTACGACCGCATGCTGCGGCAGACCTTCAAGGCCGGCCACGCGGGCGCCGTGTTCGGGACCATCGGCGCGCTCGACACCGCTCTGTGGGACATCAAGGCGCAGGCCGCCGGCGAACCGCTCTGGCGCCTGCTGGGCGGTCGCGACCGGCGGGTTCCCGCCTACGCCTCCGGCCTGGACATCAGCCTGACCGACGAGGAACTCCTCTCCCTTTACCAGGTCTACGCCCGGCACGGGCTGCGGGCGGCCAAGATCAAGGGCGGCCTCGACATCGACCGCGACCGGCACCGCCTGACACTGGTACGAGAGGTCCTGACCGAGGCCGGGCACGGATCGCGACCGGGCCTGATGCTCGACGTGAACGAGGCCTGGACCCGCAAGCAGGCGGTCCGGCACGTCCGCGAGCTCGAACGCACACTGGATCTCACGTGGATCGAAGAGCCGGTCCGGCGGTGGGACGCCGAAGGCCTGGCCGTCGTCGGCCGCGGGGTCCGTGCCTCGGTCGCCACGGGGGAGAATCTCACCGGTCTCGAGCAGTATCGACCGCTGCTGGCCGCGGGAGCCGTCGACATCGTCCAGATGGCCGCCGTCTGGGGGATCACCCATTTCCTGCGAGTATCCGCTCTGGCACACGCCCATGACCTGCCGGTCAGTCCGATCGGCACCACCCCGATCGCCCTGCTGCACGCCGCGACGTCGGTACCGAACCACCTGATCAGCGAGCTGCAGGACCTGCAGCCACCACTCGGCGTGTCCCTCGACCTGACCGTCGAGGACGGCGCGTTCATCCTCGGAGACTCCGCGGGCCTGGGCGTCACGATCGACGAGGACGCCGTCACCTCGTTCACCCGTCGGCCGGACGACGGCATGACGGCCGAGACCCCCAACGTCCGGCCCGAGCACGCCGGACGGCGACTGCTGGCGGTGGCCGATCACGGCGCCGCATCGCATCGCCAGCTCACCCCCTAGTCGTAGACCCTCACGACCGGACGGCGAGGTGAACTCGCACCGTTCGCCGCCTCCCGTCCTTGCCACCTACGTGCCGGAAGAAAGGGAACACGCGTGCGTCCGTCACTCGTGCTGCACAGACGAACATCGGCTGCGGCGTCGGCCGCCTTACTGATCGCGGCCGGACTCATCGTCGGCCCGGTCGCCGCCCGGGCGGAGGCCACGGCCCGGGGAGACCAGACGATCGTGGTCGCGCCCGCCGGGGCCAAGAACGCCGACGACAAGGGCCCGGCCAGCGCCGGACGGCCGCTGGCGACCCTGGAGGAGGCACAACGGCGGGCGCGCCAGGCGGCCGCGGAGGGCAACCGCGACGTCACCGTCGAACTCCTCGACGGCACCTATCGGCTGACCGCACCGCTGCGGTTCGACGCCGCCGACTCCGGCCGGAACGGGCACACCGTGACCTGGAAGGCCAGGCGCGGAGCCAAGCCCGTGCTGACCGGCGCCAAGCCCGTCACCGGCTGGGTGCTCGACGACGCCGCGACGGGCGTCTACAAGGCCCAGGTCGGCACCGGATTCGACAGCCGGCAGCTCTACGTCGACGGCGTCATGGCACAGCGGGCACGCACCAAGCTGGCCCGCGACGACATCAAGCTCAACGCGACCGGCTTCACCGTCAACAACCCCGGTCTCGCCTACCTGGCCACGCTGCCCGACCAGAAGCGCATCGACTTCCAGGCGATGTTGTCGTTCACCAACCGTTTCGCGCCCGTGCAGAGCATCTCCGGCTCCACGGTCGTCATGCAGCAACCAGCCTGGGACAACAACACCTACGGTTACGACACCATCCAGTCTCCGTTCCGCACGCCGACCTTCTTCCTGCTGAACTCCAGGAAGTTCCTGGACGAGCCCGGCGAGTGGTACCTGGACACGAGTGCCGGGACGCTCTACTACAAGCCGCTCGCCGGGCAGGATCTCTCACGTGCGCGCGTCGAGCTGCCGCGGCTGGAGTCGCTGCTGCAGGTCGGCGGGACGTACGACGAGCCTGCCCGCAACCTGCGGTTCGAGGGCCTGACCTTCACCGGCACCACATGGATGCACCCCAGCACTGCCGACGGATACGCCAACCAGCAGACCGGCACGTTCATCAGCGGCGTTCAGCCGCACCGGCCGACCGACGCGTTCACCTCGTGCGCGGTCGGCTGCAAGGGATTCGAAGGAGCGCGCAACGGCTGGGCACAGGCACCCGCCGCGGTGCAGGTGTCAGCCGCGGAGAATGTCAGCTTCGCCGGCGCCACCTTCGTGAACCTCGGTTCCGTCGGGCTCGGCATCGGCAACGACGCCAACGCCCACGCCAGCGGCGTGGGATTGGGCGCGCACAAGGTGACGGTCACGGGAAGCACCTTCACCGCGAGCGCCGGCGGCGGCATCGTGGTCGGCGGTGTACGGCCCGACGCCCACCACCCCTCCGACCCGCGCATGGTCAACAGCGACATAAAGATCAGTGACAACCGGGTCTACGCGACCGCGCTCGAATACCAGGACCAGGACGCGATCTTCGCCAGCTACGTCACGCGGCTGACCATCGAGCACAACTACGTCTCGGACATGCCCTACACCGGCATCGGCGTCGGTTTCGGCTGGGGCGCCAACGACCCGGGCGGCAGCCCCGAGTACATCAACCGCGGGCTCTACGACTTCCAGCCGATCTACGACACCCCGACGACCTCGAGCGATGTCCGCGTGGTGGGTAACCACGTGCGCAACGTCATCCAGACGATGAACGACGCCGGCTGCATCTACACCCTCTCCGCGATGTCCCGCAGCACGATCGACGAGAACTACTGCGAGAACAGCGGGCAGCTCGGCCTGTACTTCGACGAGGGCTCGCGGTACCTGTCCGCGAACCGCAACGTGTTCGTCAACACCGCGGGGCAGTGGGCGCATGCCAACAACCAGAACGGCAACCACACCGGCAACCTCACACTGACCGGAAACTTCGCGACCAACCCGGCCATCACCGGCATCGTCAACGGCCAGCGCGGCAATGTCACACGCGACAACACCGCCATCACCTCCGGCAATCTCCCGATCGCGGCCAGCGAAGTGATCCACAAGGCGGGTCCGACCGGCCAGTACCGCGGTCCAGCCGACCCGCAGCGCCCGCCGGTCGGCGCCTACCTCGTGGCCGAACCGGTCAGCGTGAGCGCCGGTGGTACGAGCACGGTCACCGCCACGGTCGCGAACATCGGTGACAGCCCGGCTTCCGGCCTGCGTGCCCGGATCACCGTCCCCGAGAGGTGGCAGGCCGTGCCCATCGGCGAGCCGCTGAAGCCGGACCTCCCCGCGGGCGCCTCGGCCACCGTGTCGTGGAAGGTCACGGCGCCCGGGTCGGTCACGACCCCGGTCGACCGCGCGCCGGTCACGATGTCACTGACGTTCCAGGCAGGCAGGACCGAGTACGCGCTGAAGAGGTCGCTGACACTGACCGCGCTCAACCCGCTGACGTCCCTGAAGGGGTACGGCTCGGTGCCGAGCCGGTTCGCCGAAGCCGGATCCGCGTACGCCATCCTGACCTCCGGCACCGACATCTGGCAGGACGGCGGCGGGTCATTCGACGAGTACGGCGCCATCTACCAGGACGACGCGGTCGGAACCACCGCCACGGTGACGGCCCGGGTCACCGAGATGGACAACACCAACTCCTGGGCCAAGGCGGGTGTCGTCATCCGCAACGATCTCACCGCCGCCGCGTCGTCGCCCGGGTACGCCGTCATGGTCGTCACCCCCGGCAACGGGGTCGCCTTCCAGTGGGACTCCAACGGCAACGGTTACCTCGACTCGTTCAGCGCAGTCTCTGGGACCAAGGCGCCGGCCTGGGTCCGCCTCGTCCGCTCCGGCAACGAGGTCAGCGGCTACTACTCCACGAACGGCACCGATTGGATCAAGGTCGGCCCGACCGCCACCCTGCCCGGCATCGCCGGAACGCAGGACGCGGGGTTGATCGCGACCTCTCACGCGGCCGGCGTGACAGGCCAGTTCAGCTTCAGCGACTTCAGAGTGAGCACGTAGGGAGTGCACCTCGTGGACACCTTCGCCGGAAGCGGAGGACCGCCTCCGGCGAAGGTGTTTCTCGCCATGTTCCTCAGGTCCGGGTCCAGCGCTGGTCGACGCCGCCGTCGCAGTCCCAGATCTGCGCCTGCGTACCGTTGGTCTGCGAGGCGCCGGCGACGTCCAGGCACCGCCCCGAGACGACAACCGGGTCAGGCAAGGCTCCGGCGTTGGCTGGCGCCGCCGTCACAGGACCAGAGGCTGAGCTTGGTGCCGTTCGCGGTGGCGTCCGGCCCGTCCATACGCCCTCACCTGATCAGGAGGCGTCGCAGGTAAGGGTGGGTGTGGCCGCGGCCCCATTGGCGGTGAAGCCGAACGTGGTGGTGCCGTCGGGGGCGATGGAGCCGTTGTAGGCCTCGTTGCGGACGGTCACGCCGGCTCCGGAGCCGGAGCGGACGCCGTTCCACAGGCTGCTGATCGTCTGCCCGCCCGGCCAGGTCCAGCCGACCGTCCAGCCGTTGACGGGGGTGTTGCCGGCGCGGACGGTGACGGTGGACTGGAAGCCGCCGGACCAGGAGTTCACGGTCTGCATCGTGGCCGTGCATCCACCGGGGACCGGCGTCGGACTGGGCGACGAGCCACTCCCGAACTGGGAGAAGAACTTCCACACCTCTGCCTTGGTCCAGGTGTTGACGCCGCTGTCGGTGTAGGTGCCGTCCACCGGGGCGGGCGTGTGACCGTTGTCGTACGCGGCCCAGACGACCGGATAACCGGCCCGGCACCCCGAGTAGGTGGTGACGATGTGGCTCCGGCTGCCCGAACTCGGCTCGGGCGGGTTCTGCGCGGTACAGCCGTTGTTGCGGACGAACCTGTCACGCAGCGCCCGTCCCTGCGAGATGTTGAGCACCGTGTCCCCGATGCCATGCAGCCCCATGTACGCGATGGGCTGAGTCCCGCCGCTGCACCCGCTGAGCTGCGCGCCGGAGAAGACCGCGACCGCCCGGAAGACCGTCGGCCGCGAGCACGCGAGAGAGAAGCTCATCCCGCCGCCGTAGCTGAAACCGGTGGCGAAGCGCTGCGAGGTGTCGACACAGAGATCCGACTCGATGAGCCGGATCATGTCGTCGACGAAGGTGACGTCCTCACCGTTGGTATTCGCCCAGCCGTTGTTGAAGCCTTGGGGCGCGACGAAGATCGCGCCGTTGTTGGACAGCTGCCTGAGTCCGTAGAAGGACCAGGGGTACCCGCTGCTTCCGCCCGAGTCGACGTCGGCGGCGGTGCCGCCCCGCCAGTGGAAGCCGAAGATCAACCGGTAGGGGGTGTTGTTCTGGTAGTTGTCGGGAAGCCGCAGGATGAAGGAGCGGTTCTTGCCGCTGGTCTGGATCGACTGCGTGCCGCTCCTCAGCGTCGGGGTCTTGCCGCATCCGGCGGTCGTCGCAAGGGTGCCGGCACCCGCGGATGCCGTGGCTCTGCCGACGTCGTTGCTCATCGCCGCACGACCCGTGACCAGAACGAGAAGTGCCGCGACCGCGATCGCTCCTAAGAAGAATCTGTGCCTTGACATCACATGACCTCGCTCGTGGTGCGGATACCGATGCATCTGGACAGAGAAGCCATTCACGTCCTCCTGATGAGGCGGGAGTGTCGGTCGGCCGGCATGCGCGGGTCGGAGCCGAGTCGTGACGGCCCTCACCCGGGCGATCGCGCCGCCTCCTGCCGCGACCGCGTGGTCGGTGGTCGTGCCGGAGCGGCGCGTGCGCGACAGCCGGCTTGGGACTACTGGAATGAGGCGTCGTCGATGGAGAAGCCGTCGGTGCCCGCGGCCGTCTCGACGTAGAAGGTGGCGCCGGTCAGCGTTCCGCTCCATGACACGGTCGCCGTGCCGGTGAGCTGGGTCCAGCCGCCGGAGTTCACCGCCGTCACCGGTGTGAGCTGGAGATAGCTCGTCGTGCCGTTGGCGGTGACCGCCAGGGTCGCCTTCGCGCTGGGCGTGCCGCTCTGCGACCGCACCCAGACGCTCGTGGTGTAGCTCTTGCCGTTGGTGAGCTTGGTGGTCACATCCTGGGTGGTGCCATTCCATGACGCCGTGCGCCCGGTGATGGACAGCGCCCGCGCGCCGCCGTGCACCGGGTCGGTGACGGACGACAGGGCTCCGCCGGACGCACCCCAGCCCGTCGTGCCGCTCTCCATGTCGCCGTTGGTCAGCAGGTTCCCACCGGTTGCGGGGCCGCCGGTGAACTGCCACCAGTTGACGTTGAACAGGTTGCCGCTCCCGCCGGTGTACTTGAAATACAGGTCGTGGGTGCCCGTCGCGCCGTTCACCGGGCAGGTGACGGTCGTCCACGTCTGCCAGCCGCCGGTCCCCGGCACGGTGCAGGTCCCCACCAGCGTGCCGTTGACGCCGTCGAGGTGGAGCTCGATCCGGCCGCCGCTGGTCGCGGAGGCCACCCGTGCGCTGAAGGACGTCGCGCCGGAGCCGAAGGCGACGCCCTTGACCTTGATGTAGTCGCCGTTCTCGATCCAGCCGACGTTCATGCCGCCCTCGCTGGAGGGTTCGGTCTCCACGCCGGACTCCCAGGCGATCGACTCGGCCTCCTGGCGTACGTAGGGGTTCAACGTGCCCACCTGGGGCGCTCCGGTCGTGGTCATGTTGATCGTGGGGATGGTTCCGTCGGCGTTGTAGCTGAACTTCTCCACGGCCACCGAGCGGGTGAAGCCGCCACCGCCCGGCAGGGCGCCGTTGTGGTAGAAGAAGTAGGACCCGCCGTTGAAGTCGATGATTCCGGGGTGGTTCGTGAAGCTGCTGCCCTGCGTGGGCATGACCGTCCCGCGGTAGGTCCAGGGCCCGGTGGGGCCGGGGGCCGTCGAGTAACCGATGAACTCCGAGCAGCATTTCGCCGCGAAGACGTTGTAGTAGAGGCCGTTGCGCTTGTAGACCCAGGGCCCCTCTTCGTACAGGGTCGGACGGCTCGTGTTGCCGGTTCGGGTGCCGAAGCCAGCGGTGGTGAGCGGGATCTGGGTGGGGCTGCCCGAGTACGAGATCATGTCGGCGTTGAGCCTGACGTACCACAGATTCGGATTACCCCAGTACAGGTAGGCCTGCCCGTTGTCGTCGATGAAGACCGTGGGGTCGATCTCACCGTTCCTGACCAGCGGGCGCCCGATGGCGTCGGTGAACGGCCCGGTGGGGCTGTTCGAGACCCCGACGCCGATGGCCATCTGGCCGCTCGCCCGGTCTTTCACCGGTACGTACCAGTAGAACTTGCCGTTCCTGTAGACGGCCTGGCCCGCCCACGCGTCCGCGCTCGCCCAGCTGAAGGTGGCGACGCTCATCGGCGAGCCGTGGTCGGTCCAGTTCACCATGTCCGCGGACGACCAGACCCGCCACTCCTTCATGGTGAAGTACGTCGAGCCGTCCTCGTCGTGTCCCGTGTAGAGGTACACCCGGCCGTTGTGCACCAGTGGAGCGGGGTCGGCGGTATAGATCGTCTGGACGATCGGATTGTCCGCCCTGGCCGTGCCCGGGATCACCGTCACGGCGCAGAGCAGCGCCACGATCGCCAGCACACCGAGCCTCGCCATGACGCCGAGCCTCGCCATGACGCCGAACCGAAGGGGGGATGCGACTTTCATGGTCACCTTCCGAAGTCGGGCCGGCATGGGTGCGAGCCGCGGTGTGTCAGGTGCGGGTCCAGCGCTGGTTGGCGCCGCCGTGGCAGGAGTAGAGCTGGATCCGGGTGCCGTTGGCGGTGCCTTGGCCCACGGCGTCCAGGCACAGCCCGGACTGCGCCCCGGTGATGGTGCCGTCGGCGTTCAGGCGCCATTTCTGGTTGGCGCCGCCGTGGCAGGAGTAGATCTGGATGCCGGCGCCGTTGCCGGTGCCGCCCGCGTCGAGGCACTTGTTGCCATAGACCCTGAGCTCGCCGGCCGAGGTGGCGGCCCACTGCTGGTTGCCGCGCCCGTTGCAGTCCCACAACTGCACCGCGGTGCCGTCAGCGGTGGCGGCGCCGGGCACGTCCAGGCAACGCCCGGAGCCGACTCCCTTGATCTGCCCGGCGGGTGGTGGAGTGGGCGTCGTGGTGGACGAGCCGCCGTCCAGGCCGAAGAAGCGGATGGCGTGCGCGGCCATCCCTGGTCGCGGCAGGTCGTGGCCGGCTCCGGTGATGGTGTACGCCTCGACCTGCCCGGAGCCGAAGACTCGCCGGGTCCATCCGGATTGCGGGCTGTCGGTGGAGGTGGGGGTCTGGCCCAGCCCGTGCACGTTGATCCACTGGTCGACCTCCTCCTGCAGCATCGTGTAGGGCAGCACGGAGTCGGCGGTGCCGTGCCAGGCCATCACGCGCGGGCGGGGCCCGGTGTAGCCGGGGTAGGCGTTCCTGACCAGGTCACCCCACTGCTGCGGCGTCTTGTCCCCGCACCCGGCGGGCCCGAGACAACCGTAGGGAACTCCCGCGAACGGCGCGCCGGCCTTGAACACGTCCGGGTACGTGGCGAGCAGGTTGAGGGTCTCCATCGCGCCGGAGGAGAAGCCGGTGGCGAACACCCGCTCCGGGTCACCGTTGTAGCGTTGCAGCACATGGGTCGTCATGGAGACGATCGACACCGGGTCACTGCCGCCACCGTGGCGCAGGGCCTCGTTCGACCACACGTCGAAGCAGTTCGACATGCCGTTGGCGCTCTTGTTCGCCTGCGGGTAGATGACGACGAAACCGTGCCGGTCGGCCAAAGAGGCGAACTCGGTGCCCTGGTGGAAGCCCGGGGCCCAGCCGTTGCAGCCGTGCATCGCGACCACAACCCCCGGGCGGGATGCCACTCTGTCGGGGACGTAGAGGTACATCCGCAGACCGCCGGGGTTGGCGCCGAAGCTCGTCACTTCGGTCAGGACCGCCGCCGACGCTCCCGGCGCAACCGTGAGGAACACGGACAGGGCGGTGGCCACTGCCGTGATCAGAGCCGCCAAGGCGGCTCCGATGCCCACGCACCTTCTCGTACGCGGTTCGCTTCGCTTCATGGGTTCGCCTCTCCGCTGTTAGCGGTAACAACTGCTGGCCTGGTCGAGCTCCCTCTAGGGCCGGTGGAGGTGGTGGCGGGACGGAGCAAACACGAGGCAGAAAGGTACTGTCAAGAGCGCCTTAACGTGCAGAGGGCCGGCGGAGGCGGCACCCGAGCGCGCTCACCTCGGATTTCCGAGCCTGACCGCAGTCGACCAGCGGAGAGCGTCGCCATGAAACTTTCATTCGAACTCCACCCGAAGAGCTCCACCGAAACTTTCAAGGGCCTCAATTCACACCTTGAGCCAGCACAAGCGATGCAGGCAGGATAGGCGCCACCGAAAATTTTCACTCTATCCTTGACAATTTTCGGTGAGCTTCCCACACTGAGTGCCCGAGGTGATCTCCCCTACCGGCTCGGTGGTGCTCAGCAGGGGGACTGCCGTCCCGACGCCTGTGGTGTGCGTCCCGACCGGGGCGCGGTGTCGGGTCCCGCGGCTGTGTCCCGCACGAACCCTTCCCCATGATTCGCATACGGAGGCTCAAGCATGCGTGTCAACGACATGTCCCCACCTGCCGCCCGGCGGCCGCTCCGCGGGCGTCGGCCGGCGCTGATCGCCGGCGCGCTCGGCGCACTCGGCCTGATCACGGCCCTGGCGACGGCGATTCCGGCCAATGCCGCGGAGAGCACGCTCGGCGCGGCGGCCGCGCAGAGCGGCCGCTACTTCGGCACCGCCATCGCCTCGGGCAGGCTGGGCGACTCGCAGTACACGACGATCGCCAACCGCGAGTTCAACATGGTGACGGCCGAGAACGAGATGAAGATGGACGCCACCGAGCCCAACCCGGGGCAGTTCAACTTCTCCGGCGGAGACCGGGTCTACAACTGGGCCGTGCAGAACGGCAAGCGGGTGCGCGGGCACACCCTGGCCTGGCACTCCCAGCAGCCGAACTGGATGCGGCCGATGGAGGGGAGCTCGCTGCGCCAGGCGATGATCAACCACATCAACGGCGTCATGGGCCACTACAAGGGCAAGATCTATGCCTGGGACGTGGTCAACGAGGCCTTCGCCGACGGCAACTCCGGCGGCCGGCGTGACTCCAACCTCCAGCGCACCGGCAACGACTGGATCGAGGTGGCCTTCCGCACCGCGCGCGCCGCCGACCCGGCCGCCAAGCTGTGTTACAACGACTACAACATCGACAACTGGTCCTGGGCCAAGACGCAGGGCGTCTACAACATGGTCAGGGACTTCAAGGCCCGCGGCGTGCCGATCGACTGCGTCGGCCTGCAGTCGCACTTCAACAGCAACAGCCCCTACAACAGCAACTACCGCACGACCATCCAGAGCTTCGCCGCGCTGGGGGTCGACGTGCAGATCACTGAGCTGGACATCCAGGGCGGCTCGGCCACCACGTACGCCAACGTCGTCAACGACTGCCTGGCGGTGCCGCGTTGTACCGGCATCACGGTCTGGGGAGTTCGCGACAGCGACTCCTGGCTCGGCGCAGGCGCCGCCCCGCTGCTCTTCGACAGCAACGGCAACAAGAAGCCCGCCTACACCGCGGTGCTCAACGCGCTCAACGGCGGCACCACGACGCCGACGCCCGGCGGGGGCGTGGGGCAGATCAAGGGCGTGGCCTCCGGCCGCTGCGTGGACGTGCCCAACTCCAGCACCACCGACGGCACCGCGGTGCACCTGTGGGACTGCCACGGTCAGAGCAACCAGCAGTGGACGCAGACCTCAGCAGGGGAATTGAAGGTGTACGGCAACAAGTGCCTGGACGCCGGGGGCACCGGCAACGGCGCCAAGATCCAGATCTACTCCTGCTGGGGTGGCGACAACCAGAAGTGGCGCGTCAACTCCGACGGCACCATCACCGGAGTCCAGTCCGGGCTGTGCCTTGACGCCGTCGGCGCCGGCACCGGCAACGGCACCGGCCTGCAGCTGTACAGCTGCCACGGCGGCAGCAACCAGAAGTGGACCTACAACGCGGGCACCGCGTGAGCTTCACCGACTGCTCACCTGGGGCCTGGGCCTGCTGACCCAGAACCGCTCCACCTGCTGACCGCACCCCCGGTGCGACCCTCCCTCGGCCCCGGTGGGGAGACCGAGGGAGGGTGAGCCACGCCCGTCCGAAGCGGCCGGGCGTGGCTCAATAACGGTTTCTCACACTCCCAAGCGGTCCAGCGGCCGTGGCACTCATCTCCCGCGGGGATTCGGCCGACGGTAACGAGCGGCGGTTGAGGCCGGTGCCAGGCCGAAGGCGACTGCGCCTATGTCGCATGGCCACGACTCCGAGGCAGCAACTTAACTCTTGATCGGTCGCAAATTACCCTATTGCCAAGGGGTAACTTCTGTGAAACTTTCACTTGCACGAGCAGTGCGGCGCGATCTCCTTGGAGGCAAAACTCCAGGCGGGAAGGCGTTCCGATGGCAACGCCCAGGTCGGCGAGGGGTCTCCCTCGTTGACGCCGGGCCGGATCGTCGGATGTACTCCGCGACAACGCGCTCAACGGAGGAGGCCACACAGCTCTCTGCAGGATCCGTTGTTAGCGCTAACAGGTTTCGTGGCCCATCTGCGATCTAGTCAAGGAGCCCTGGATGTCCCCCCTCATCCCCGGCGACGGCGCAGGACACACCGTTCGCTGGTATGCCATGGTCGCCACAGCTCCATATCGGTCAACGGCTCCATGCGCATCGCGTCCACCCGACCAGGTCCTCGTCGAGCGCCGCGACCGCCAAGACCCCGATCTGAGCGATCTCACCAGCGAAATGTGAACGCTAACAGATCGTCCGAGAGCGGCGTCTCCGCGCCGACACCCATGGGCGGCCTCTCCGAGTGCCTGACCCGGTGAACACGTGACCGGCGGTGGCCGGTCATCGCCCCCCATATCCAAGGAGCTCGGCATGTCCTTGAGCCGTCGTCAGCTTTTTCAGGTATCAGGCGCGACCGCCGCGCTCTCGGTCGCCGGCATATCCCCCGCTCTGGCCGCACTCCCCTGGGCCAGATCCGACATCGGCGTCTCGGCTTACGAGTTCGACCTCGGCCAGGTCCGGCTGACCTCCGGCCGCCTGCTGGACAACCAGAACCGCACTCTCAACTACCTGCGCTTCGTCGATGTCGATCGGCTGCTGTACGTCTTCCGGGCCAACCACCGGCTGTCCACCAACGGCGCGGCGGCCAACGGCGGCTGGGACGCGCCGAGCTTCCCGTTCCGATCCCACATGCAGGGCCATTTCCTGACGGCGTGGGCGCAGGCCTACGCCGTGCTCGGCGACACCACCTGCCGGGACAAGGCGAACTACATGGTGGCCGAGCTGGCCCGATGTCAGGCGAACAACGGCGCCGCCGGATTCACCAGCGGCTACCTGTCCGGTTTCCCCGAGTCGGACATCACGGCCGTGGAGAACCGCACCCTGACCAACGGCAACGTGCCGTACTACTGCATCCACAAGACCCTGGCCGGGCTGCTGGACGTCTGGCGGCTGATCGGCAACACCCAGGCCCGGACCGTGCTGCTGGCCCTGGCCGGATGGGTGGACGCCCGCACGTCGCGACTCAGCTCAAGCCAGATGCAGGCCATGCTCGGCACCGAGTTCGGCGGCATGAACGCCGTGCTGACGGACCTGTACCAGATGACCGGCGACTCCCGCTGGCTGACCACGGCCCAGCGGTTCGACCACGCGGCCGTGTTCGACCCGCTGGCCGCAGGCCAGGACCGGCTCAACGGGTTGCACGCCAACACGCAGGTGCCCAAGTGGATCGGGGCGGCCCGGGAGTACAAGGCGACGGGCACCACCCGTTACCGCGACATCGCCGCCAACGCCTGGTCCATCACCGTCGGCGCGCACACGTACGCGAACGGCTCCAACAGCCAGGCCGAGCACTTCCGCGCCCCCAACGCGATCGCCGCCCACCTGACCAGGGACACCGGCGAGGCGTGCAACACCTACAACATGCTCAAGCTGACCCGGGAGCTGTGGCTGCTGTCGCCGACCCGGGCCGACTACTTCGACTATTACGAGAACGCCCTGCTCAACCATCTGATCGGGCAGCAGAACCCGGCTGACGCACGCGGGCACGTCACCTACTTCACGCCGCTCAACCCCGGCGGACGCCGGGGCGTCGGCCCGGCCTGGGGCGGCGGCACCTGGAGCACGGACTACAACTCCTTCTGGTGCTGCCAGGGCACCGGGATCGAGACCAACACCAAGCTGATGGACTCGATCTACTTCCACAACGGCACCACCCTGTTCGTGAACCTGTTCACGCCCTCCACGCTCAACTGGAGCCAGCGCGGCATCACGGTCACCCAGACAACCTCCTACCCGGCCGGCGACACCACGTCGCTGCAGGTCACCGGCAACGTGAGCGGATCGTGGACGATGCGCATCCGCATCCCGGCCTGGACCCAGGGCGCGACGATCAGCGTCAACGGCGTCCAGCAGAACATCGCCACCGCGCCGGGCACCTACGCCGACCTCACCCGGTCGTGGGCGTCGGGCGACACCGTGACCGTGCGGCTGCCCATGCGGGTGGTCATGAAGGCCGCCAACGACAACCCCAACGTTCAAGCCGTCACCTACGGCCCGGTCGTGTTGTCGGGCGACTACGGCAACACCGGCCTGTCGTCGGCCCCTGCCCTGACCCCCTCCTCGATCACCCGGACCAGCACCTCCTCCCTGGCCTTCACGGCCACGGCCAACGGAGCGTCGGTGCGGCTGGGCCCCTTCTACGACGCTCACGACCACAACTACGTCGTCTACTGGAACACCGGTGGCCAGGGCGGCACGGGCGCGGCGAGCTTCCGGCTGGTCAACGCGGCCAGCGGGCTGGTGCTCGGCATCCAGAACATGTCCACGGCCGACGGCGGCCTGGCCCTCCAGTGGACCGACAACGGTACCGCCGACCACGACTGGGTCCCGGTCATCGACGGCAGCGCCCTGCGGTTCCGCAACGTGCACAGCGGCAAGGTGCTCGGCGTCGAGAACATGTCGACCGCTGACAACGCCCGGGTGCTCCAGTGGGGTGACACCGGCACCGCGGACCACCGCTGGACGATCACCGACGTCGGCGACGGCTCCGTCAAGATCCGCAACGTCCACAGCTCCAAGCTGCTCGGCATCCAGAACGGCTCGACCGCCAACGGCGCCCAGGTGGTCCAGGACTCCGACAACGGCAGCCCGGACAACCAGTGGCGGTTCGTGCCGAACGGCGCGCGGCGTATCCAGAACGTGGGCACCGGGATGGTCCTCGGCGTCACCGACATGTCCACGGCCGACGGCGCGCTCGTCGTCCAGTGGGGCGACACCGGCACCGCCGACCACCTCTGGACGGCGATCGTGGACAGCGGCGGCTACCTGAGGCTGCGCAACTCCAACAGCCAGAAGGTGCTGGGCGTGGAGAACATGGGCACCGCCGCCGGGTCGCGTGTCGTGCAATGGGCCGACAACGGCACCAACGACCACCGCTGGCGGCTGCGCTACGGGTCGGGCGCCGCCTTCCGCATCCAGTGCGCCAACGGCGGCCGGGTCCTCGGCCTCGGCGGCACGTCCCAGGGCGCGCAGGTCGTGCTCGCCGACGACAACGGCGCGAACAACAACCTCTGGAGGTTCCTGTGAGGCGCGTGCTCGCGGTTCTCTCATCACTGCTTCTCGCGGGCGTGTTCCTCACGCCCCAGGCGTCGGCCGCGACGGTCGACACCAACACGTGGTACGTGCTGGTCAACCGCAACAGCGGCAAGGCCTTGGACGTGTACAACCTGTCCACCGCCGACGGCGGCCGGATCACCCAGTGGACCCGCAACAACGGCAACCACCAGCAGTGGCAGTTCGTCGACTCCGGCGGTGGCTACTACCGGCTGAAGTCCCGGCACTCCGGCAAGGTCCTGGACGTCTACAACTTCTCCACCGCCAACGGCGCGAACATCGTCCAATGGTCCGACCACAACGGCGCCAACCAGCAATGGAGACTCGCCGACTCCGACGGCGGCCACGTCCGGCTGATCAACCGCAACAGCAACAAAGCCCTCGAAGTGCAAGGCGCCTCCACCGCCGACGGCGCCAACATCGTCCAGTACGACGACTGGGGCGGCACCAACCAGCAATGGCAACTCATCCCCGTCGGCAGCAACCCTGATCCGGGCAGCAACTACACCAACCCGGTCGTCTGGCAGGACTTCGCCGACGGCGACATCATCCGGGTCGGCGACGCCTACTACTACTCGGCCTCGACGATGCACTATTCGCCGGGCGCGCCGATCCTGCGCTCCTACAACCTGGTCGACTGGGAGTACGCCGGCCATTCGGTCCCGAGGCTCGACTTCGACTCGAGCGCCTACGACCTCAACGGCGGCCGGGCGTACGTGAAGGGCATCTGGGCCTCGACCCTGAACTACCGGCCCAGCAACAGCACCTACTACTGGATCGGCTGCGTCGAGTTCAACCGGACCTACGTCTACACCGCCTCCGCCGTCGACGGCACGTGGACCAAACGCTCGCGGATCAACAACTGCTACTACGACGCCGGCCTGCTGATCGACACCAACGACACCATGTACGTCGCCTACGGCAACGGCACCATCAGCGTCGCCCAACTCTCGGCCGACGGGCTCAGCCAGGTGCGCGCCCAGCAGGTGTTCCAGACCCCGAGCAGCGTCGGCACCTTGGAGGGCGCCCGCTTCTACAAGCGCAACGGTTACTACTACATCTGGCTGACCCGCCCCGCCAACGGCCAGTACGTGCTCCGCTCCACCTCGCCATGGGGCCCGTACGAGATGCGCCAGGTCCTGCTCGACATGCCCGGCCCCATCCCCGGCGGCGGCGTCCCCCACCAGGGCGGGCTCGTCCAGACCCAGAACGGCGACTGGTACTACATGTCGTTCGTCGACGCCTACCCCGGCGGCCGCGTCCCCGCGCTCGCACCGATCACCTGGACCAACGACTGGCCGACCGTGCAGACCGTCAACGGCGGCTGGGGCGTCAACTACCCCAAGCCGAACATCCAGACCAGCCGGACCGTGGCGTCCATGATCGGCCCCGACACCTTCTCCTCGGGTAGCCTCGGCCACCGCTGGGAGTGGAACCACAACCCCGACACGAGCCGCTTCTCCACCGGCAACGGCCTGCGTCTGCAGACCGCGACCGTCACAGGCGACCTCTACAACGCCCGTAACACGCTGACCCACCGCATCCAAGGCCCGTCGTCGACGGCGACGATCGAGCTCGACTACTCGCAGATGGCGGGCGGCGACCGCGCCGGGCTGGCCATGCTGCGCGACCAGTCGGCCTGGATCGGCGTCAAGCGCGACAACGGCGTCGACCGGGTCGTGATGACCAACGGGCTGACCATGAACAGTTCGTGGCAGACCACCGGCACCGGCACCGAGGCGGCGAGCGCGAACATCTCGGGCGGCCGGATCTGGTTGCGGGTCAGCGCCGACATCCGGCCGGGTTCCGGCAGGCAGGCCCGCTTCTCCTACAGCACCGACGGCAGCACCTTCGTGAGCCTCGGCCCGGCCTTCACATTGAACAACGCCTGGCAGTTCTTCATGGGCTACCGCTTCGGGATCTTCAACTACGCCACCCAGTCCCTCGGAGGGGCGGTCACCGTACGCCGCTTCGACCTCACCACCCCCTGACAGAAAGGCACAGACGTGAAATTCAGATCCCTGGCCGTCCTCGCGACGCTGGCCACCTTATTGGCGAGCCTGTTCGTCGCCCTTCAGACGCAGTCCGCCAGCGCGGCCACCGTCGACACCACCGCCTGGTACGTCCTGGTCAACCGCAACAGCGGCAAGGCCCTGGACGTCTACAACCTCGCGACGAACGACGGCGCCCGCATCACCCAGTGGAGCAGGAACAACCAGAACCAGCAGCAGTGGCAGTTCGTCGACTCCGGCGGCGGCTACTACCGCATCAAGTCCCGCCACTCCGGCAAGGTGCTCGACGTCTACAACTGGTCCACCGCCAACGGCGGCGCGATCGTGCAATGGTCCGACACCAACGGCACCAACCAGCAGTGGCGGCTGGCCGACAGCTCGGACGGCCATGTGCGGTTCATCTCGCGCCACAGCAACAAGGCCCTGGAGGTCCAGGGCGCCTCCACCGCCGACGGCGCCAACATCGTCCAGTACGACGACTGGGGCGGCGCCAACCAGCAGTGGCAGCTCGTCAAGGTCGATGGCGGCGGCAACCCGGGTCAATGTGATCTGCCGTCGACGTACCGCTGGACCTCGACGGGCCCGCTGGCGCAGCCGAAGTCGGGCTGGGTCTCGCTCAAGGACTTCACCGTCGCCCCCTACAACGGCAGGCACCTCGTCTACGCCACGACGCACGACTTCGGCACGAGGTGGGGCTCGATGAACTTCAGCCTCTTCACCAACTGGTCCGAGATGGCCTCGGCCAGCCAGAACACGATGAACTCCTCGACTGTCGCGCCCACGCTCCTCTACTTCGCCCCCAAGAACATCTGGGTGCTGGCCTACCAGTGGGGCGGGACCGCCTTCTCGTACAGGACCTCCAGCGACCCCACCAACCCGAATGGCTGGTCAGCGCAGCAGGTGCTTTCCACCGCGAGCATCTCCGGCTCCGGCACAGGCCCCATCGACCAGACGCTCATCGGTGACAGCACGAACATGTACCTGTTCTTCGCCGGGGACAACGGCAAGATCTACCGGGCCAGCATGCCCATCGGGAACTTCCCGGGCAGCTTCGGCAGCACAGCGACGGTGATCATGAGCGACACGACGAACAACCTGTTCGAAGCCGTCCAGGTCTACAAGCTCAAGGACCAGAACAAATACCTCATGATCGTCGAAGCGATCGGCTCGCAGGGCCGCTACTTCCGCTCATTCACTGCCACCAGCCTGAACGGTTCGTGGACGCCCCAGGCCGCCACCGAGAGCAACCCCTTCGCCGGCAAGGCCAACAGCGGCGCCACCTGGACCAACGACATCAGCCACGGCGAACTGATCCGCACCAGCGCCGACCAGACCATGACCGTCGATCCCTGCAACCTCCAATTGCTCTACCAGGGACGCAGCCCCAACTCCGGCGGCGACTACGGCCTCCTGCCCTACCGACCGGGTCTGCTGACACTGCAGCGCTAACGGCGTGACACGGGTCCGGCTCGGATGTTCCTGACGTTCATGGCAAAGGCGTATGCCCCATCGGGTGAGCGCCACCACACGCGATCAGGTCCGGGTGGAGCCGGCGTGGCGGGCTCGGTGCAAGGCCGAGCCCGCCCGGGTCATGCAGAAATGTCAGCGCTGCCTCCCCGCACTCCGTGACTAGACTGCCGCCATGACCACGGAGTCGTCCCCTCTCACCATCGCTCAGCTCGCCGAGCTGGCCGGAGTCTCCACCGCGACGGTCTCCAAGGTCGTGAACGGCCGTTCCGAGGTGTCGTCAGAAACCCGCGCCGCCGTGGAGGAGCTCATCCGCCGGCACGGCTACCGGCGACAGCGCCGCCGTTCCACGCCGACGGCCCTGGTGGAGCTCGTCTTCCACGCGCTGGAGGGCGACTATCCCGTCGAGATCACCAAAGGCGTCGCGGAGGCCGCCCGTAAGCACGACCTCACGGTGGCGATATCGGACCTGCACGGTGACCACACCGCTGCAGACGCCTGGCTGGAGAGTGTGCTGCGGCGCCGCCCGAGCGGCGTGATCGCAGTGTTCTCGGGCCTGACCGAGACCCAGCACGAACAGCTCGCCCGCCGCGAGATCCCGCTGGTCCTGCTGGATCCGGCCGACGCTCCCGCGCGGAACATCCCATCAGTCGGCGCCGGCAACTGGAACGGCGGGCTCACGGCCACCCGCCACCTCCTGGAGCTCGGGCATCGCCGCATCGCCATCATCACCGGACCCGACTCCGCGCTGCCCAGCCGGGCCCGTCTCGACGGCTACCGAACCGCCCTCGACATGGCCGGCGTGCCCGTCGACCGTGAGCTGATCGGCCGGGGGGACTTCCTCATCGAGGGCGGTCTGGCCGAAGCACACCGCATGCTCCGCCTGCCCGACCGGCCAACCGCGATCTTCGCCACGAACGACGGCCAGGCCATCGGCGTCTACCACGCGGCCCGTCAGCTCGGCCTGCGCATCCCGGACGATCTCAGCGTCATCGGCTTCGACGACCTGCCGTCGGTGCGGTGGGCCATTCCACCGCTGACCACCATCCGCCAGCCCCTCGCCAAGATGGCCGGCGCGGCAACCTCGATGCTGCTGACGCTGGCCCATGGCGAGCAACTGCCCCAGAGCCGCGTCGAGCTGGCCACCGAACTCGTCGTACGCGAGAGCACCGGGCCTCCCCTACTCTCAACCGCCTGAGCCGAAGCGCGGCCTCCTAGGGGCAGCACCGTCCGGCGCCCAGCTCACCCACGAGCGCGGGGACGCCGGTCGCCGTGATCTCCTTCACCAGGCTTTCCTCGAGTTGGGGTGCCGTCAAGAACTGCGCGACGAGCCGCATGGCGGCCTTTGTACCGCTCGGCCAGCCGGACCCCGACGAAGACCAGCACCGCCGCCACCACCATGGCGGTCACCACGTTCGTGCCGAGGCCGACGTAGGTCTCGACCCGTGACCAGTTCTCGCCCAGGAAATACCCGGCCAGCACGAAGACGGTGTTCCAGATCAGGCTCCCGACCATCGTCAGCAGCGTGAACGTCGGCAGCGGCATCCGCTCCACGCCCGCCGGGATCGAGATGAGGCTGCGGAAGAGGGGGATCATCCGGCCGAAGAACACCGTCTTGCGGCCGTGGCGCTGGAACCAGGCCTCGCTCTTCTCGATGTCGGACACCTTCACCAGCGGCAGCTTGGCGGCGATGGCCAGCACCCGCTCGCGGCCCAGCAGCGCCCCGACCCAGTACAGCGCCAGCGCGCCGATCATCGAGCCGAGGGTCGTGCACACCAGCACGTCCAGCAGGCCCATCTCGCCCCGGCTGGCGGTGAAGCCCGCCAACGGCAGGATCACCTCGCTGGGCAGGGGTGGGAACAGGTTCTCCAGCGCGATCGCGAGGCCCGCCCCAGGGGCCCCGAGGCTCTCCATCAGTCCAACGAGCCAATCAGTCATGAGGGTGAGACTCAACGACGAACGTGGGAACAGCCTGGGAAAGGGCTGTGATTCATCCGTCAGTGCACCCAT
The DNA here is from genome assembly GCF_004011505.1 of Nonomuraea polychroma. Taxonomy (NCBI): domain Bacteria; kingdom Bacillati; phylum Actinomycetota; class Actinomycetes; order Streptosporangiales; family Streptosporangiaceae; genus Nonomuraea; species Nonomuraea polychroma. The sequence goes on along the minus strand of NZ_SAUN01000001.1, from coordinate 2,528,916 downwards.
AAAGCGTCTCGCCGCCCGATGTGAGCCCACGGACTTGCAGTTGTGCTCGATCCACTGGGGTCCTCGGCGGATGGAACGGTCGCCCGGCCTAGGACCAGGGAAGCAGCACGGTGAAGTGAGCGCCTTCGCCGGGTGCCGTCCTGAGTTCGACGCGGCCGCCGTGGGCCTCCAAGATCGCGGCGGTGATGGCCAGGCCTAGCCCGGTGCCGCCGCGGGTACGGGAGCGGGCCTCGTCGACCCGGTAGAACCGGTCGAAGATGTTCGGCGCGGCCTCCAGCGGCACGCCGGGCCCGTCGTCGATCACTTCCAGTACGACGCGGCCGTGCGATTCCAGGCTCCCCGCGGCGGCCACAGGAGGTCCTGGCTGTTTGGCGGGCATGCCTACGCGGACGCGTACGGGCGTGCCGGGCGGGGTGTGGGCCATGGCGTTGCTGACGAGGTTCGTGATCACCTGGCGCATCCGATGTTCGTCCACCGTGACGCGGACCGGTTTGCCGGCGCTTTCCAGGATCAGTGGCCGCTCCGGGTCGCGGGCTTTGGCGTCGTGCACGGCGTCCTCGACGAGCGTGCGGATGTCCAGTTCGGCCAGGTCCAGCGCGCGTTCCTGGTCCAGCCGGGCCAGCAGCAGCAGGTCGTCGACCAGCCGGCCCAGGCGGATCGCCTCGTTTTCGATCCGGCCCATCAGCCGGTCCACGTCGGCCCGGTCCGGGGCGCCGCCGCGGCGGTTCAGCTCGGCGAAGCCGCGGATCGACGTCAGCGGGGTGCGCAGTTCGTGCGAGGCGTCCATGACGAACCTGCGCAGCCGCGCCTCGGACTGCTCCCGCTGGCGCAGCGCGGCGGAAAGCCTGCCGACCATGGTGTTCAGGGCGCCGCCGAGCCGGCCGACCTCGGTACGCGGATCCGACGCGACCCGCAGATCGAGGTGGCCGCCGGCGATGTCCTCCGCGGTCTTCTCGATCTTGGTCAACGGCCGCAGTCCCAGCCGTACCAGCAAGAACCCACCCACGCCGAGGGCGAGCAGCACGGTGATCCCGACCCCGGCCTCGATCCAGATCAGCCGCGTCACGGTCACCTCGGTGGTCTCCGTCGACTGCGCGGCCACGACGATCCGCGGCCCTTCGGGCGTCGTCCGCCGCGACACCAGGACGCGCCACCCGGCGCCGCCTCGCCTGTCGTCGACCGTGAACGGACGCTCGTCGTACTGGCCGATGGTGGTCGAGTTGATCACCGGCAGTACCGGCCCGTCCGCGGTGACCGGGGCGGACAACTCCGGCGTCCCGTTGTCGTAGAGCACCAGGACCGCGAAGTCCGTGGGCAGACCGTCAGACTGGCGCTGAAGGTCGTCCGGCGACGGCGACGACCCTCCCGGGCGGCCGTCCACCCGCTGCGCGAAATCCCTGAGCTGGTCGTCCATTCGGACGATCATCGAGGTGCGGAGCAGCACGACGCTCGCGACCCCGATGGTGCCCACGCCGACGGTAGCCAGCACCAGCAAGACCATGACCAGGCGCGCCCGTAGTGTCCACGGTCTGCGCCACCGGTTCTTGCTCAACGCTCTTCCCTGGGCAACCGCAGTGAGTAGCCGACGCCCCGGATGGTGTGGATCAGCGGCGGTTCCACCGAGTCGATCTTGCGGCGCAGATAGCTGATGTACGACTCGACGATCCGGCCGTCCCCGCCGAAGTCGTAGCTCCACACCCGGTCGAGGATCTGCGCTTTGCTGACCACCCGCTCGGCGTTGACCATCAGGTACCGCAACAGGTTGAACTCCGTGGGCGACAGCGGCACCAGCCGGCCGGCCCGGTGGACCTCGTGGGCGTCCTCGTCGAGCACGAGATCGGCGTACCGGAAGGTGCCGCCGTCCGGCAGGACGTCGGCGCCGCCGTTGGTGCGCCGGAGGATCGCCCTCAGCCGCAGCACGACTTCCTCCAGGCTGAAGGGCTTGGTCACATAGTCGTCGCCACCGGCCGTCAGGCCCGCGATCCGGTCCGCCACGGCGTCCCGTGCGGTCAGGAAGAGCACCGGCAGCTGGTCCTGCACCGTACGGAGGCTGCGGGCGAGGTCGAAGCCGTCGGTGTCGGGCAGCATCACGTCCAGGATCACGATGTCCGGCCGGACGCGCCGGACCGTGGCCAGCGCTTCGGCTCCGCAGTCCGCCGCGTGTACGGTGAACCCGCTGAGCCGGAGCGCTGCCGACAGCAGCTCCAGGATGTTCGGTTCGTCGTCCACTACGAGGACAGTCGCCTCACCACGCTGCTGATCCACCTGACCAGCGTCGACGACGAACCTGGGAACTTCCTGAGAACGCGCTGTGAGTCATCCGACCGTGCACTCGTGAAGCGTCTCGCCCTCGCCGATCGCGGTGAGCACGGGCTTGCAGTGCTGCTCGATCCACTTGGACCGCTCGATGACCCTGTTGTCGTCCCCCATCCCGCCGCCGGCCAGCCCGCCGATGAGCACGAACCGCAGCCTGCCCGCCCGCACCCACGCGGTCAGCTGGTCCGTCGAGGGCGCGGGGTCGCGGCCGTCGAACCCGCCCATTCCGATGACGGTCTCGTCGGTGGCGACGATGTACGTGTTCGCGGCCTGGGCGCCGCCCTCGACCGCCATCGTGATCTCGGCTCCGGACGAATGTGACGTGGCGTAGTCCAGGACCTTGCGTTGGTCCGCGGTGAGTTCCCCACTGTCCAAGCCAATCGGCATCTCGTTGTCCACCGGCCCCGCGGCCGGCAAGCTCGCGGGGGCGGTGGAGGCGAACGCACTGGCCCCCGACCACACGGCAGGTGCCAGCAATACCGCGACGAGTCCGAGCACGGGTGCCACCCTCGGGATCTTACGCAGCGCCAAGGCCGGGATCGCGGCCAGCGCGACGATCACCACCGCGTACCGCAGCCAGCCGTGCCACGAGGTGTCCCGGGAGATGACCACCCACGCCCACGCCACGGTCACCGCGACGCCGGCGGGCAGCACGAGCCAGGTCCGTCCCTCGGGCTCCCGGTACTTCCGGAAAGCCCACACTGTGCCCGCACCGACGAGTGCTCCGATCGCGGGTGCCATGACGGTGGTGTAGTACGGGTGGAAGACGCCTTTCTGGAAACTGAACACGAGGGCGTACACCAGGAGCCAGCCGCCCCACAGCACCCAGCCCGCGCGGCCGGCGGTGTCGGCCGGGGCGGACCGGCGCCACCGCCGGAAGCCGAGCACCGCCGCCACCACCAGCGCGATCAGCGCCAACGGAAGCAGCCAGCTGATCTGCCCGCCGACGGCGTCGGCGAACATCCGATCGATACCGGACGGGCCGCCGAACGACGGGCCCCCGGGGCCCCCTGGGCCACCAGGCCCGCCGGGTCCTCCGGGGCCACCTCCGCCCGGCGGGGGTGTACCGGTCGCCGCCCCGCCGTTCGCCGTTCCTTCAGCGCCGAACACGCGGCCGAGCCCGTTGTGGCCCAGCACCAGGTCCAGGGCCGTGCCGTTGGTGCTGCCGCCGATGTACGGCTTCTGGCCGGGCCACAGGTCGACCGCCGCCACCCACCACAGTGAACTCGCCACCAGCACCACGGCCGCACTGGCCAGGTCGAGCACCTGACGGCGCCAAGGAGCCTTGTTGCCGACCAGGTAAGCGGCGAAAAGAGCAGGAAGGACGATGTACGCGGCCGCCATCTTCGCCAGGAAGCCGCAACCGACCAGGAAGGCCGTGAACAGCAGCCACTTCGTCCTTCTGCCTGGTTCCACCGCTTTCATCGCCCGGGTGAAGGCGTAGGCCGCCGCGACGAGCGTGAGGAGGAGCATGGTGTCGGTGTTGTTCGTCTGGGTGGTCGCCACGGTGATCGGGGTGAGCGCGAAGATCAAGGCGGCGATCAGCGCGGCGTTCTCCCCCGCCCACATCCGGACCGTCCGGTGCAGCAGGAAGATCGCCGCGACGCCTTCGATCACCTGCGGCAGCAGCACGGACCAGTTGTGGAAGCCGAAGATCCACACCGACACCACCTGCGGCCACAACGCCAGCGGCGGTTTGTCCACCGTGACCACACCGGCCGGGTCGTGCGAAGCGAACAGGAAGTTCGTGAAGTTCAACGACATCGACTTGACCGCGGCGGTGTAGTACGTGTTGCCCCAACTGCCGCTCCACAGCCCCCAGCCGTACAGCGCCGCCCCCAGCACGAGGATCGCGATGAGCGCGTATCGCGGCCGGCGCCTGGGAGGTTGCCCTGCCGGTTCGATGGGCACTGTCTGCTCCGCTTGGCCAGTGTCGGCGGCGGTCATGTGTTTCCCTTTCCCTGGTTGAAAACCCAGCCACGCAGCAGGACGAACCGGCCGGCCGTGCCCAGCACGGACGCGCCGAGCAACACGACCAGCTCGAGGAGACGCGAAGGTTCGGCCACTGCCGAGTGCAGGACCAGCAGCGCGCTCGACGTGAACGCGTAGTAGAGACAGAAAACGATGAGACCTTGCAGGTGCACCCGGCCGGACGAGCCACGGGAGCCGAGGAACGTGAAGCGCCGGTTGGCCTCGGTGTTGACCATCGTGGTGATCACGAGCGCCAGCAGGTTGGCCGTCAACGGGTCCATCGCCGACCGGAAGAGCGCGTAGAGCAGCAGCGTGACCGCCGTGGACAATACGCCGATCGCACCGAACGACAACAGTTGCCAGACCAGACCGGTGTCCCGTCTGGACACCACCGCGTCCGGGTGGGACGGCTTGGGTCCCGGACGCCTTGGCAGGTCAGCGACTCTCGCTGTGCCGCCGGCTTTCGCCCTCGCCACCCGGATCAGGCCGCGAATGTCCTCGATCGCGGTCGACCCGATCTTGACCCGGGTGTCGATGTCCTCGACCCAGTCGACCGGCACCTCGTGCACCCGCAGTCCGTTGTGCTCGGCCAGCAACAGCAGTTCGGTGTCGAAGAACCAGTTGTCGTCCTTGATGTGGTCGAGCAGCGGGCGGATCACGTTCGTGCGCGCGGCCTTGAAGCCGCACTGGGCGTCGGAGAACTTCGCGCCGTGGCTGAGCCGGATGATCGCGTTGTAGCACCGGGAGATCAACTCACGCTTCGGGCCGCGTACGGTCCTCGCGCCCGGGGCCAGCCGCGAACCGACCGAGACGTCCGAGTGGCCGTTGACCAGCGGAGCCACCAGGGGCAGCAACGCGTCCAACCCGGTCGACAGGTCGACGTCCATGTAGGCCACCACGTCGGCGTCGCTCCATTGCCACGCCCTGCGCAGGGCACGGCCACGGCCCTTGTCGTCGAGATGCAGCACGCGGACCTGATCCGTCGTTTCGGCCAGTTCGTCGGCGATCGCCAGGGTGGCGTCGGTGCTGGCGTTGTCGACGATGGTGATGGTCCACTCGAACGGGAACTGTTCCCCCAAGTACGCCTGCAGGACTTCCACGCAGCCGCGCAGCGCGTGTTCCTCGTTGTACACCGGGATCACGACGTCGACCGTGGCGGCTTTTGTCGCACCGGTCAGGTCCGGCGGAGTCGCCGGGGCTGGAATGCCAATCATGACTAAAGGTTTGCCAGGCGCAACCGCCAGGAGGCTGGACGGAACCTCAAAGGAGCCTGGGAGGCGGCGATATTCATACATTCTGGGATGGCAGATTTGTGCCATGGTTTTCCTTCGCCCTAAGTCCTCGACGAGGATCGGGAATGCGTATTCAGCGCATCATGAGTCGGCGTTTTCCGTGTTCTCTGCGCTCCCGGCGCGGGCGTCCCGGCGGAACTCGCGGAATGTCGCCCACAGAACGGAAACGACCGCGACCGCCATGAGCGCGGCGAGGATCCGGAACTCCAGGGTCGGCGCGTACATCTTCGCCATCTCGTCCGCGAGGACCTCGGACGCCGGGTCTCCGCCGGGAGGAGGCTCACCGGTGAACATCTCCCCTGGCGGGCCTCCAGGAGGCCCCGAATCCGCCGCCGGGAACAGCACGGGGAGATAGGCCAGGAGCGAGGCCACCTGGACGAGGACAGGCACGTACCAGAGACGGCGCGGCAGGGAGAACGCGGCGATCACGGCGAGTACCTCGGCCAGGTAGAAGTAGCGCTCGTGCATCGACGGCAGGAGGAACGGCATCAGGACGGCCGAAGTCGCTCCCATCAGCACGATTTTCGCCGTCGTCAGCTGCACCCGGCTGAGCAGTACGCCGAGGCACAGCCCGACAATCACCAGCCCGGTCACCGCGACACCGATGGGCCGGATCAGCGCCGCGTCGGCGCCCGCCGGGAGGAACTGGTAGATCGACGGCGCGTTCAGCGACAGCGCCGAATACGAGCTGGCCTGCTGCGCATATACCGACAGCAACTGTCCCAAGGGCGCTCCGGCCAGCAGCGCCGGCACGTCCAGCAGCAGGACGACCCCGGGGACGGCCAGCAGTGCCCGCCACGGCATCCACTTCTTCAGTACCAGCACCAGGAGCAGCGGGAACAGGAAGACCGCCTGCAACTTGAAGGCCAGCGACAGGCCGAAGAAGAGGCCGGCCGGCCACGGCCGCCGGCGAAGGAGGAAGTACACGCCGCCCAGGCCGAACGCGGCGTAGATGGAGTCGGCCTGCCCCCACATCCCGCTGTTGGTCGCCACGGTGGGGAGGAACAACACGATGAGGGCGGCCAGTGGCGGTAACCAGCGGCCGATGTGGCGCAGCGCGACGATGCGGTAGGTGAAGTACGCCAGTACCAGGTCGAACGCCACCGAGATGATCTTGATTCCGGCGAGCGGGGGTATCGGCAGATAGGTCAATAATGCGATCAGGTACAAATAGGGAACGTTGTAGTCCGCAAAACGGTGCTTGAGGGCGCCGAATCCACCATGTGTGGAGATGAAGTCATACCAGCTTTTGACAAAGAATTTGTAGTCGAAGGACTCGTGGTCGAACATGGCGACTCTGGCCATGACCGCGATCATGGCCGCCGCGGCCACCAGTCCCATTCGGCGGAATGTTCGTTCCCGATTCTCGTCGCTGTCGACGGATTCCGTTTCTACTGACACGCCGCGACCGTAGAGTGCGTTTGTGCGAATGACCTGGAAGTTGTGCGAGTAAACCCTGAGAACCAGTTCTTTGCAACGCCCTTCAGGCGCCGACCGGTGCCAACGGCAGGCGGACGGTGAAGGTCGCCCCTTGGCCCAAGCCCTCGGAGGTGGCCGTGATGTTGCCGCCGTGGGCGCGGGTGATGCCGCGCGCGATGGTCAGGCCGATGCCACTGCCCCCCGCGGGGGCCGGGCGTCCGGGGTGCTCGACGCGTTCGAACCGGGTGAAGATCCGGGTGAGGTCGTGGGCGGCGATGCCGACCCCGTCGTCCTGAACGGTGATCTCCACGTGCGGGGCCGGGCCGTCGCCGGTGCGCACGGTGACCGACACCCGGCCGCCGGGATCGCAGGCACGCAGGGCGTTGCCCAGGAGGTTGACCAGCACCTGGGCGATGCGGCCTGAATCGAGCAGGGCCCTGACCGGCGGGCCGGGGGTCATGGCGAGCGTGACCTGGCCGTCGTCGAACTGAGGACGCAACTTTTCGATGGTGGTCCGCGTCAGGGCCGTCACGTCGGTGAGCGAGTGCCGCAGGGTGAACGCGCCCTCCTCGACCCGGGAGAGGTTGGACAGGTCGTCCGTGAGACGCCGCAGCCGGGTGAGATCGTCGGTGAGGGAGGCGAACATGGCGTCGTCGGGGGTGAAGATGCCGTCGGCCATTCCCTCGATCTGGCCGTTGAGGATGGTGATCGGGGTGCGCATCTCGTGGGCGATCTCCGAGACCAGGCGGGCGCGGCGCCGCTCGATGTCGGCGAGTGCGGCGGCCAGCCGGTTGACGTCCTCGACCAGTGCGGCGAGTCCCGGCTCGCGGGGAACGTTGAGGACGTCGTCGTAGTGCCCGTCGGCGAGGCGGTGGGTCGCCGCACTGACCTGGCGCAGAGGCCGGAGCAGGAACCGGGAGAACACGAGGGACAGGGCGAGCGCCGAGATCATGCCGACGGTCAGTGCGGGCAGGACCATCTCAAAGGCGATGTTTCCTTCGTCCTGGCTGGCCAGCGCGGCCACCAGTGCTTCAAAGTCGGTACGCCCGGTGACGGGCGCCGGCTGCCCGATCACGCCGGAGGTGGCGTCCATCACCACGAGCGACACGACCAGGACCGTCATGTGGGACAGCGTCAGGCGGATGGTCAGCGGCAGCGCCGGCAGCCGTCGTACCGCGCTGCGCAGCGCGCCGGCCCACGCGGTCCTCCGGTGACGGGGCGGGCGGGTCATACGGCGGGACGGGCGAGGAAGCGGTAGCCGATGGCGCGCACCGTGCCCACGAACCGGGGCGCACTCGCGTCGTCGCCGAGCGCGCGCCGCAGCGTGCGGATGTGGACGTCCACCACGCGTTCGTCGCCGAAGAAGTCGCTGCCCCATACGTGCTCGATCAGCCCGCGGCGGGTGAACACCCGGCCCGGCGCGCGCGCCAGGGCCACCAGCAGGTCGAAGTCGAGCGCGGACAGCTCCACCGTACGGTCGTCGTCGCAGGTGACCGTACGCGTGCCGGGGTCGATGACCAGGCCGTCGAAGCGCAGCGTCCGTTCCGCCGCGGCCTGGGCCGGGCCTTCCGCGCGGCGCAGGATGGCCCGCGCCCGCAGGGCGAGTTCACGGGCGCTGAACGGCTTGGTGACGTAGTCGTCGCTGCCCGCGGTGAAGCCGATGACCCGGTCCACCTCCTCCGTCCGGGCGGTGAGCAGGATCACCGGAACCTGGCGGGTCGCCCGGATACGGCGCAGCACCTCGAACCCGTCCAGGCCAGGCAGCATCACATCCAGCACGATCAGGTCAGGCCGCTCGCGGACGGCCGAGGCGAGGCCGGACGGGCCGTCCGCCGCCTCCAGGACCTCGAAGCCGTCCGCCTCCAGATAGCCGCGCAGCGTCATCCGGATCTTGGGTTCGTCGTCAACGACCAGAATGCGCTGTGTGCTCATGGTTCTCCCTGCCACGGGCCGTCGTGAGCTTGGCCGCTTCCCGATAGAGCATTTCGAACGTGTCCAGGGTGAGCCCGATATCGTGGCGGGCGACGATCTCACGGCTGGCTTCGCCCATGCGCGTCCGGCCTTCGGGGTCGCCCAGGATCGAGCCGAGGGCCGCGGCCAGGGCCGGGACGTCGCCAGGCGGGAAGAGCAGTCCGTTGCGTCCTTGGTGCACCAGATGGGGCAGCGCCGTGGCGTCGGCGGCGACGACGGGCTTTCCGGCGGCCATGGCCTCCATCGTAGCCAGGCTCTGCAGTTCGGCGGTGCCGGGCATGCAGAACACGTCGCAGCGGGCGTAGGCGTCCAGGACCTCCTGGTCGCCGACCAGGCCGTGGAAGGTGACGCGGTCGGCGACGCGGAGTGCGCGGGCCAGGTCCTCCAGCTCACGGCGGCGGGAGCCGTCGCCCACGATCTCCGCCGTGACCGGGAGCCACGTGGGCAGCAGCGGCAGGGCGCGCAGGAGTTCGCCCACGTTCTTCTCCGCGTCCAGCCGGCCCACGAACAGCACGCGCAGTCCCTCGCCCTGATTCTTCGCCGTGTGCTGTGCGAAGCGGTGCAGGTCCAGGCCACAGGACACCGGGAGGACGGCGTCACCGACGAGGCCGTGCCTGCGCATCAGCCGCACGGCGCTGGGGGTGGGGGCGGTGACGACCTGGGCGCGGTGGAAGACCCGTACGAAATCGCGCCAGGCCAGCCGGCACGTGGGGGCGGCGAGCCAGCCGGGAAGGGAGGTGTAGCCGACGAGGTTCTCCGGCATGAAGTGGTTGGTCGCCACCACCGCGATGGCCGCGCGCCGCGCGGCTCTGATCAGTGTCCGGCCCACGGCGAAGTGGGACTGGACGTGGACGACGTCGGGTGCTATCCGCTCCAGCAGCCGGGCGGCCGAGCCGCGGATCTGCCAGGGCAGGCAGACACGGAAGGTCGGATGGAAAGGGGTGCCGTGTGAGGGGAGCCGGTGCACAGTCGGACCGTCGGGCGTGACGCGCTCGGGACCGGCGCCCGTGGCGGGGCAGATCACGTGGACCTCGTGGCCTCGGCCGGCGAGTCCGGTGGCCAGGCGGTGGGCGAAGTTCGCGGCGCCGTTGACGTCGGGCGGATAGGTGTCCGCGCCGATGACGATACGCCGGATGGGACTGCCGGACATGAGGTGCTCCTGTCGTGCGGAAACGGAGAGGAAGGGGGCAGCCGGGTGGGGATGTCGTGGGAGAGGCCGACGACCCCGCCGATCGCGACGGCGGCGAAGGCCAGCCCCAGGGCGGCGGTCGGCAGAGTCAGGCCGGGGGCCTCGCCGAGCAGGCCGATGCCGATGGTGACGGCGACCAGTGGGTCCACGACGGTGAGGGTCGCCACCGTGCTCTCGGGCGGACCGTCGGCGTAGGCGCGCTGCACGAACCAGAAGCCGGCCAGGACCGTCGCCGCCAGACCGGCGAGCGTGCCGAGCAGGGGCGCGCTGATGCCGTGCGAGACGAACTGCTCCGTCGCGGCCCGGATCAGCGTAGAGGTGCAGCCGTAGGCCGCACCCCCGCCGATGCCCAGGACCAGGCACCGGGCCCGGCCCCTGAGCGGATGGGCGACCAGCAGGCAGACGGCCATCACGGCGAAGACCAGCGCACCGGCCTGGATCTGCGCCGCCGCGGGGACCGGACGGGGGACGGTGTTCAACGCGGCGAGCACCGCGAAGCCGCCCGTCCCGACGAGGATCGCCGCCAGCGCACGGCCGGTGTCCCACCGCAGCGGGGCGCGTCGCATCCGCAGCGCCCACACCACGCTGATCACGATCCCGAGCACCCCGGCCGGCTCGACCACGGTCACCGGAGCCAGCCGCAGCGCGATGACCTGCAACACCGCCCCCGCCGCCAGCAGCGCCAGCCCCGCCAGCCAGCGGGGCCGCCGTACCGCGGCCGCCAAGGACGCGCCACCCGCCGACGCGCCGTGCTGCAGCCAGGTCCCGGCCGTGAAGCAGCAGGCGTTCAGGACCGCCAGGCCGATGGCGAGCCAGGTCATCTGCCCTCCCGGCTGGCCAGGACCACGCCGGCCAGCATGAACAGCAGGCTCATCTCCAGAGCGAGGGTGACCCGCTCGGCCAGCCCCAGCCAGGCGCCGATCTCCTGGACCGCCGGGGTCGGGTCCGGGGCCGTGGCGCACAGATGCGCGCACATGAAAGCGAGGCAGCCCGCCACACTCGCCCAGGAGGTACGGCGCAGTGACCGCGCCATCGTCTGCCAGCCGGGCCGTCGCCCCAGCCGCCGGGCGATCAGGAGTGTGGCGGCCGGTAGTGCCGCCACGGCTCCCCCCGCCGCGTACCGGTGCACCAGCCCGCCTATGGAAGGGACGCCCGGCGGATCGGTCCGGAAGACCGCTGCGATGAACAGCCCGCCGCACCACGCGCCCAGCAGTACGATCGCCGGCGCGCCGACCGGCAGCCTGGACCGTACGAGTCCGGCGACCAGCGCCGTCGATCCCATCGAGAGACAGGCCACGGTCCCGGCGAAGACCTGGTCCGCGCCGTCGCTCAGCGCGTAGTCGCTGAACACGTTCCGGACGGTGTCCACCTGCTTCGCCCAGCCGAGGTGCAGGGCGGCGGCGCCGACCAGCGCCGCGGCCAGCCCGGCATGAGCCGCGACCACGAGTTTTCGGGTGAGGGGAAAGCTGTCCACACCACGACAGCGAACCGGGGCATCATGTGGCGCGTACGACTTCGACCGTGAAGCTTCCGTGAAGCAGGCGCCGTGTTCGGCGGAACCTTGGCCGCCCACTCGGCACGGCACGCCGGCCAGGCCGCGGAGCCGGTCCGCAGGAGGCGGGCCGGCTCCGGGGTTCGGGCGTCACATGGGGATCAGACGCGGGTCCACTTCTGGTGGTTCTGGCCGTTGCAGTCCCAGATCTGCGCCCTGGCGCCGTTGGCGGTGCCGGCGCCGCTGACTTGCAGGCACTTGTTCGCCCCGACGGCGGTGATGGTGCCGTCGGCGTTGAGGCGCCACTTCTGGTTGTTCTGGCCGTTGCAGTCCCAGATGATCACTGCGGTGCCGTTCGCCGTGCCGGCCCCGTTCACGTCCAGGCACTTGCCGCCGTAGACCCGCAGCTCACCGGCAGCGGTCGACGTCCACTGCTGGTTGGGCTGCCCGTTGCAGTCCCAGATCTGCACCTGGGCGCCGTTCGTCTGCGAGGCGCCGTTGACGTCCAGGCACCGGTTCGATCCCACACCCCGCAGAGCGCTCGTGCTGTCCGAGGGCCCACCCTGCCCGACGCCCCTGCCGTTGAAGGTGAACGAGTCCACGTCGAACGAGTTCGCCGACGGCGCCTTGAACACGACGTAGACATTACGGGTGCCACCGGGGTCGGTGACCCGTACCGCGGGCAGGGACACGTAGGTGTTCCATCCCCCGGTCGCCGGCACGGGGCTGGAGGCGATGAGCGCCCCGGTCGGCGAGTCGGCGCGCAGCTCGATGGACGCCCCGGTGCTGGACGGCGCCGAGACACGGAAGGACACCGTGTCGATCCCGGACAGGTTGATCGGCCTGAAGGAGATCCAGTCGTTGTTGGAGATGTCACCGATGCGCCTGCCGCCCTCGGCTCCGGGCTCATCGATGATCCGGATTCCGGACGAGCCGGTGAAGTGCTCGGCCTGCTTGTGCTTGGGCTGCAGGGTGATGCCGGTGCTGCCCTTCAGGCCGCCCTTGTCGGTGTAGTCGGCGGACAGGACGTAGTAGACGTTGGAGGCGTCGTCATGGCCGGAGGCGGTGGTCGTGACCGTTCCGGAGCAACCGGTGTACTGACCGGTGTCGTGGGAGTGCTGGTCATGGCCGAGCGCGGTGATCACGTTGACCTTGGTGCAGTCGACGGCGCCGTCCTCGGGGTCGGTGACGTTCACCGTGTAGGCCACCTGGTCGCCGAAGTCGATGAACCCGCCGTCGGGCGGAGCCGAGAAGGCGACGTTGGGGCGGGTGTTGCCGACGACGATGGACAACGTGACGCTGCCCGTCTTCCCGCCGGAGTCCCGTACGGTCAGCTTGACCGTGTAGGTGCCGTTGGTGGTGTAGGTGTGGGACGGGTTGGCGCTGGTGGAGGTCCCGCCGTCGCCGAAGTCCCACGCGTAGGTGATCGCGTCGCCGTCGGGGTCGGATGAGCCGGCGGAGGAGAACGCCACCGTCAGCGGCGCCGCGCCCGAGTCGGGGTTGGCGATCGCCTTGGGCAGGGGTGCGCGGTTTCCGGCTACGTAGTCGACGCGGTAGATGCTGTCATCGGTGTTCGCGTGGCCGAAGCCGTTGCCCCAGTCGGCCATGTACAGGGCGCCGTCCGGACCGAACTTCATGTCGATCGGCGCACGCGGGGCGAGCTGTGCCACAAAGGGGTTGATCTTCAGGAGGTTGCCCGAGGAGTCCAGGCGGAACTCCTTGACGAAGTTGCGGCTCCATTCGTAGAAGAACGGCGTGCCGTCGAAATACTCGGGGAACTTGCGGTCAGAGCTGCTGGCCGGGTCGTAGCGGTAGAACGGGCCACCCATCGGGCCGGCACCGCCGCAGCAGTCGATCTCAGGGAACTCGGCCGAGGCGTGGTAGTTGTACCAGACGGTCGCGGCCTTGGCCGCGGGCAGGTTGGTCAGGCCGGTGTTGTTGGGCGAGTTGTTGACCGGCGCCGAGCAGTTGAACTTCGCGCCGGAGGTGTTGGTGGCGAAGTTGTAGTCGTTGTACGGGATGTTGTTGGCGACGCAGTACGGCCAGCCGTAGAAGCCCGGCTGCTTGATCAGGTTCCACTCGACGGTGCCCTCGGGACCGCGGTTGGGGTTCGCGGCTCCCGCGTCGGGGCCGTAGTCAGCCACCGAAATCCAGCCGGTCACCTTGTCCACCGAGAAGCGGAACGGGTTGCGGAAGCCCATCGCGTAGATCTCCGGCCGCGTCTTGGCGGTGCCGGGCGGGAACAGGTTGCCGGACGGAATCGTGTAGGTGCCGTCGGGCTCTGGGTGGATGCGCAGGATCTTGCCGCGCAGGTCGTTGGTGTTGGCCGAGGACCTCTGGGCGTCGTAATGCTCCCGGCCCGGCCGCTCGTCGATCGGGGTGTAGCCGCTGGACGCGTGGGGATTGGTGTCGTCACCGGGACCGATGTACAGGTTGCCGCCCGGGCCGAACGCGAGGTAGCCGCCGGTGTGACCGGGCTCGTCGACGTTGCGGTACGCCGGAACCTCGATGATCTTCTTCTCGCTCGCCAAGTCGAGGCTGGTGCCGTTGAAGGTGAACCTCGACACCCGGTTCACCTCACCGCCATTGGACGGCGAATAGTTGACGTAGATCCAGCCGTTGGTGGCGAAGTTCGGGTCCAGCGCCAGCCCGATGCCGCCGTCCTCGCCGCCGTCGTACACCGGCAGGGTGGCGATGACGCGCGTCCCCCCGCCATTGGCGGGGATCATGTTCACCTTGCCCGAGCGCGAGATGTAGAAGACCCTGCCGTCGGCGGCCACGTCCAGTTCCATCGGCTGGTCCGGTGCGCCGTCGAGAGTCACCTTCTGGAACCGGGCCGCGACCGTGCCGCCACAGTCACCCGGCTCCGCTCCCGCCGCCCACTTCACCCCACCCAGCAGGTGCTGTTTGAACAGCGGCTCCGAATAGGAGGACGCCTGGTGACCCATCGCGGTGGCCCACACCCGGCCGCCCTCCGGGTTGTGACACCAGGAGATCGGGTGGTCGGCGCCCATCTTGCTCGGCCCCGCGTCATAGGTGGTCTCATCCGCGGTCACCAGCACGTGCACCGAGCCGCGCATGTTCTTGTCGAAGTTGTACCACTCCTCCGGACGCACCCACCGATCCGGCAGCCCCTTCGTGGAGGGGTGAACCTTGTCGGCCACTTTGGCGGTGCCCTGCACGGTCGCCGAATGCGCGGTCATGTGCGCGCCGGCCAGCACGACTTGGTCCCACCAGGGGAACTGCGCCTCGATGTTCATGTCGGTGGCGTTGTGGACCGCGACGATGCCGTGGCCGCTGCGCACATACGCCTGAAAGGCCTGACGCTGGGCGTCGTTGTCCCACACCATGCCGTTGGTCTGGAACATGATCACCGCGTCGTAGGTGTTCAGGGTCGCGGTCGTGAAGACGGCCGAGTTCTCGCTGTGGTCGAGCTGGAAGTTGTTGTCGGTCGCCATCTGCTGGAACATCGCGACACCGGCGGGGATGGAGTCGTGCCGGTAGGCGCCACTGGCGGTCTCGGTGAACAGCAGCACCTTGAACTGCGGAGCGGCCGCGTGCGCCACCAGCGGCACCGCGGACAGCAACAGCCCTAATAGGGCTGCGATTAAGACGGGTAGCAAGCGTGATGTTCGCATGAAGGGTCTCCTGGGGGTACCGGAAACGGTCGGAGTCGAAGGGTGCGAAGGCATGCCTCGTCTCGGCTGGCGTGAGGGTCGTGGGGTCAGGTCGTGAAGGTGCGGAGGAAGCCGAGGCGTTTGGTGGCGAGGGCGCCCTGGGCGGTCCGGCACACCTGAAAGTGGGCGATCCTGGCGTCCGCCGGCCAGACGGCCCGGAGGCGTCGACTCGCGTCCCAGTGGCATCCTGAGCACGACCGACGCGCCGAGTCCGAGGGCCCTGCGCCCGGCCACCCCGACGATCTGCCCCGCGCGCAGGTCGAGGCGCGGTGGTGGCCCGGGCACGTCCCCGAGCACGGTGATCCGGTCGGCGAGCTCGAAGATCTCGCGAAGCCGGTGCGAGAGGTACAGGACCAGCACGTGGCCCACCCATTGATCCGGGGGGCCGGACCGGGGGCGGGAGGCGCCGCAGCGGTGAGTCTCCGTGCCGTACGGGGTGAGGAGACATGCACGGGGATCTCCTAACGGGCGGGTGGGAGTCGTGCCGGGCCCGGCGCGCAGCTCGCCGGGCCGGTCATCGGCGAGGACGCCAGGGTGGCTGGACGGCGCGTGGCGCGGCGGACGCCGAGCCTGACCATGCGACAGAAGTCGAATCGATTCGGAGACGAAAATAGGTCTGCCTAACAGACCTGTCAAGCATGCTTATCTGCGGGAATCAAAGACCGTCTTTCCTGTTCCACTGGTCCAGCGTCCCGCTGCCCTTACCAGAAACCTGCATTAACACACGATGCCGACACTGCCGCGCCAATCTCAGCGCTCTGAACCCGGCAGAAATTAGCGCTATACATCCAACGGTAAGTCCTATGATGAGTATGAAACTTTCAGGCTCTGTACCGAGCGCAGACTCCTCGACCACTTCCCACGGTTGGGGTGCTGCCAGCCCGCGGGGCAGGGATTTTGCACCTCAAGCGACACTTCAATGTTCGGTCGCCATTTCGAGCCGCCAGCCCAGCCGGACCTGGAGTACTACCGCATGCAGGCCAAGCACCTGCATCGCGCGTACACGACGGGCGATCCGGTTCTGAGGAGGCCGGGGCGCAGCAATGCGCTCCGGCCTCCGACCTTCAGCTGTCAGCCGCCAATGACGGAGATCATCTTGTCGGCGTCGCGGGTGAGCACCTGGCGAACCTCGGCGCGCGGGACCAGCTTCGCGTCCGCGGCGATTCCCTTGAACTCGGTGAGGAGCCGCACCGCTCGGCCGTCGTTGCCCGACGCCTCCGCCCTGCGGGCCTGGGTCAGCTTGCTCGTCAGCTTGTCGTGCGCCTTGGCCGACAGCCAGCTGGTTGCCCGGAAGCGGTCGAGCAGGTTCTGCATGTCCCGCAGCGAGGTGGTGACGTTGAACCGCACCGAGGTCGTCACCGCGTTGCCGGCGTTGTCGGTCGAGGTCACCGCGATCGTGTGCGCCGCCAGCGTCTGGGTGAACAGCGGCAGCACCGCACCCGGCGTGTGCGGAGCGCCGTCGAGGGTGCCGGTCGTGCTGCGGACGCCCGAGGTGGCGTCCACGGCCTCCCAGGTGATCACCACGTCCTGGGAGTCGCCGTACACCTCGCCGTCGGCCACGCCCGACACGAGCAGGATGGGCTTGGTGGCGTCGATCTTCAGCACCGCCGCCTTCTCCTCCTCGACGTTGCCCGCCGCGTCGGCCGTGCGGTAGCGCAGCTCGTGCTCGCCGTCGCCGTCGACCACCACGGGCGTTCCGGTGTAGGCCGTCCAGTCGCCGCCGTCAAGCGCGTACTCGATGAGCTTGACGCCGGAGTGGGCGTCCTGCGCCGCCAGCTCGACCGGGACCGAGTCCTTGCTCCATCCGTTCTCGTTCGGCGGGGCGAACGACGCGGTGGTCTGCGGGGCGGTGGCGTCGATCTTGAGGGTGAGCGAGCGGGCCTGCTCGACGTTGCCCGCGCCGTCCCGGGAGCGGTACTCGAGCGTGTGCGCCCCGTCGCCACTGACCGTGAACGGGGTGCTGTAGGCGGTCCAGGCGCCGCCGTCGAGCCGGTACTCGGTGGCGGCCACGCCGGAGCCGCCCTCCTCGTCCGCCGCGGTGAGGGTGATCTCCACCGGAACGGCGGTGTACCAGCCGTCCTTGCCGTTCGGCTCGGCCGGGTTCTGCTTCGCCACGGTGGTCGGCGCGGTCTCGTCGACGGGGTCGCCGCCTCCCCCGGCCTTGGTGAGGCGGAAGGTCTGGTTGGGCGCGGCCGAGCAGTTCCACTGGATCACCGCGGCGCCGTCGGCCTGGGAGACGCCGTTGATGTCGACGCACAGCCCGGTCTTGGCGGAGACGATCTGGAAGAGGCCTTCGCCACCGCCGGTCGGGACCAGGTTGAAGTACTGGTTGACTGCGTCGCCGCTGCCGCTCGCGTGGCAGGTCCACTGGACGAGCTGGGTGCCGGGTGTGGTCGTGCCGCCCGGAATGTCGGCGCACTTGCCGCTGCCCGCGTTCTTGAGCTGGTAGCCGCCGGGCGCGGGCACCACTTCCCACCGCTGGATGGGGTCGTCGGTGGCACCCATCTGGACGAGGTTGGCGTTGTCCGCCGTCGACGCGTTCTGCGTGGTCACGTTCTTGCCGCTGTGCTGGGCGGTCATCGTGTAGACACCCGGCTCGATCGCGGGGGGCGGAGCCTCGCTCACGAACTGGATGGCGTCCAGGTCGAAGGCGTTGTCGGCGGAGTTCTTGAACACCACGTAGAGCGTCGAGGTGGCCGCGTCCGCCGCCACCGAGGCGGTCTGGGTCTGCTGGTAGTTGTTCCAACCCCCGGTCTTGGGGACGGCGTTGCTCGCCAGCAGCCGGCCGGTGGGGGACTCGGCGCGCAGCTCGATCAAGCCGCCGCCGTTGGGGCTGGACAGGCGGTAGTTCACGCCCTTGATGGCGTGCAGGTTCATCGGGGTGAACGAGATCCAGTCGTTGTTGCTGATGTCGCCGATGCGCTTGCCGCTCTCGGCGCCCGGCTCGTCGATGACCCGCACGCCGGCCTGGGCGTTGAAGAACTCGGCCTGCTTGCGCATCGGCTGCAGGACGGCCTTGGCGCGGCCGGTGAGCGGGATCTCCTGCGAGCCGTCGGTGTAGTGGGCGTTGAGGACGTAGTACAGGTTGGCGCCGTCGGGATGGCCGCCGAGGTCGCCGGTGTTGACGACGCCCTCGCAGCCGGGGATCTCCACGGTCTCGTGCTCGTGGTCGTCATGGCCGAGCGTCGGGTTGACGAACACCTTGGCGCAGTCGATCTCACCGTCCTCGGGGTCGGTGACCTTGATCTTGTACGGCACGTCCTGGCCGAACTGGATCGGCGTGCCGTTGAGCGGGGTCTCGATGGTCACCGTGGGCCGGCTGTTGCCGGCGATGATCTCGATGTTGGCGAAGCCCTCCTTGCCGGTGCCGTCGGTCACCTTGAGCTGGGCGGTGAACCGGCCCGCGGTCTGGTACACGTGGGTGGCCTTGACCTGGGTGGAGTCGGCGGTGCCGTCGCCGTCGAAGTCCCAGGCGTAGGTGAGGGAGTCACCGTCGGGGTCGTAACTGCCCGAGGCGTCGAACTCGACGGTCAGCGGGGTGACGCCGTCGACCCGCGAGGAGGTGGCCTTCGCCACCGGCGAGCGGGCGCCGGCCGCGTAGTCGATCCGGTAGAGGCCGGAGTCGTTGTTGCCGCCGCCGAAGTCGGTGCCCCACTCCAGCAGGTACAGCGAGCCCTCCGGGCCGAACGTCATGTCCATCGGCTTGAGGAAGGGCGTGGTCCCCAGGAAGCTGTTGATCTTGAAGACCTGGTCGTTGGAGTCGAGGTGGATCTCCTTGATGTAGTGGCGGGACCACTCGTAGAAGAAGTTCACGCCGTCGAAGTAGGCCGGGAACTTGGTCTTCGACGGGTTGTCCGCTTGATAGCGGTAGACGGGGCCGCTCATCGGCGCCGAGCCGCCAGAGCCGAGCTCGGGGAAGGTCGGGGAGGCGCCGTAGCCGTACCACATGACCGGCTTCTCGATCGGCGGCAGTTCGGTGAGGCCGGTGTTGTTCGGCGACTCGTTGACGGGGGCGGCGCAGTTGAACTTGGCGCCGACCTCCTTGGTGTCCGGGTTGTACGGCGCGTAGGGCTGGTTGTCACCGTGGCAGAACGGCCAGCCGAAGTTACCTGGCTTCTTGATGATGTTGTATTCCACCAGGCCCTCGGGGCCGCGGTCGGTGGTGGGGCCGCCCCGGTCCGGGCCGTAGTCGGCCACGTGCAGGTAACCGGTCTTGGCGTCGACGGTGAACCGGAAGGGGTTGCGGAACCCCATGGCGTAGATTTCCGGCCGGGTCTTCGCGGTGCCCGGCGGGAAGAGGTTTCCCTCGGGGATGTCGTAGCCGCCGTCGGCCTTCGGCTTGATCCGCAGGATCTTGCCGCGCAGGTCGTTGGTGTTGCCCGCGGTGCGGGCGGTGTCCAGCATGTGCTGGCCGGGCCGCCAGTCGAGCGGCGCGTAGCCCTGCCAGTCACCGGACAGGTTCGGCGGGACGTCGTCGCCGACGCTCAGGTAGAGGCTTCCGTCGGGGCCGAACTCGACCGCGCCGCCGGTGTGGCCGGGCTCGGGGTAGGTCCGGGCGCGATAGGCGGGAATCTCGATGATCTTCTTCTCGGTGCTCAGGTCGATCGTGTCACCCTGCACGGTGAACCGGGACAGCCGGTTCACGTCTTCGGCGCTGCCGGCCGGCGACCAGTACAGGTAAATCCATCCGTTCTGGGCGAAGTCCGGGTCGAGTTCCATGCCGACCAGGCCGTCCTCGCCGCCGGTGTAGACGTTGAGGGTGGCGGCGGTGACGGTCATGTGGGTGTCCGGCTTGTGAATCTTCACCTCGCCCTGGCGCTGGACGTAGAACACCCGCCCGTCGGGGGCGACGTCCAGCTCCATCGGGTTGCTGGTGTTGTCGTCCAGGGTGACCTTCTCGAAGCTGCTCCACACGGTGCCGCCGCAGTCGCCCGGCTGGGCGCCGGCGGCCCACTCGACGCCGCCGAGGACGTGCTCGCGGAACTCCGGCTCGGCATAGGAGGCTGCCTCATGCCCCATGGCGGTGGCCCACACCCGGGCGCCTTCGGCCTGGCGGCACCAGGAGATCGGGTGGTCCGCCCCCATGGCCGAGGAGCCGGGGTTGTAGGTCGTCTCGTCGGCGGTGACCAGGACGTGCACGTTGCCGCGCGGGTTGGGCGCGAAGTTGTACCACTCCTCCGGGCGCTGCCACCGCTGCGGGAGGTTCTTGGTGGAGGGGTGCACCCGGTCGACGACCTTGGCCAGCCCTTGGAGGGTGCCGGGCGAGTGCGCCGGCATGTGGGCCCCGCCGTTGATCAGCTCGTCCCACCAGGGGAACTCGTTCTCGATGCCCATGTCGAGCGCGTTGTGGATGGCCACCACGCCCTTGCCCGACCGGACGAACTTCTGCAGCGCCTGCCGCTGGGCGTCGTTCTCCCAGACCATGCCGGAGTTCTGCAGCATGATCAGGACGTCGAACGTGGCCAGGTCGGTGTCGTTGAACACCGAGGAGTCGGCGCTCTGCACCACTTCGAAGTCATGGGCCGCGGCCAGCTCGTTCACCATCTGGATGCCGGCCGGGATGGAGGCGTGCACGTACCCCACTGCTTTGGTGAACAGCAGGGCGCGGAACCCGTGGAGGGCGGCGCTGGTCGCGTGGGCGGGAGCCGGCGCCAGCGCCAGCAACAAGGCTGGGAGTAAGAGGGCAGCGAGAAATCGTCGCATGGCGAATCTCCGGGGGTGCGGGGGGACACCTCGAGGTGAGGAGTGAAGGAGACGCCGCTGAACGGCAGGCGTCAGAGGTGCGCGCGAAAGCGAGCGTGAAATTGAGCGTGAGAGCGTGCGCGGGGTGACCGGGTCTCAGAGGGTGCGCGGGTGAATGGGCGTCAGAGGGTGCGCAGGAAGGCGAGGCCGTCCACGGCCAGCGCGTCCTGGCTTTCGGCGAGCGGCCGCCAGATGGAGGCCGCGGTGGCGATGGTCTGGTTGTGCGCGGTGAAGGACTCGATGA
Source organism: Nonomuraea polychroma (assembly GCF_004011505.1). Taxonomy (NCBI): domain Bacteria; kingdom Bacillati; phylum Actinomycetota; class Actinomycetes; order Streptosporangiales; family Streptosporangiaceae; genus Nonomuraea; species Nonomuraea polychroma. Next base: position 2,507,603 of record NZ_SAUN01000001.1, on the reverse strand, counting down.
CGAGCGGCCCTGCATAGCCGGCGTCCTGCAGGGCCCGGATGAACCCAGTCCAGTCGAAGCGGTCGGCCCCCGGCGTGCCGCGATCGGTGCCGCACACCTGCACATGCCCGATCCTGCCGGCCGCGGCCCGGACCGCCTCGGCGGGGTCTTTCTCCTCGATGTTCATGTGGTAGGTATCGAGTGCCAGGTGACAGTCCTCGGGCAACGCCTCCAGCGCCTGTTCGACGGTGTTGACGAGGCTGGTCTCGTACCGGTTGAGCGGCTCGACCGCGAGCGTGATCCCACGTTCGGCCGCGTAGTCCAGGACGGGTCGCAGGTTCTCCCGCAGCTCGGCGTAGGCGATACGGCGCTCGTCGGGTGACAGCCGCCACGTGCGGCCGACCGAGGCGTACGCCGGCCCCCCGATCACCGGGGAGCCGACGGTCACCGCCACGTCGACGCAGTGCCGCAGATAGTCCTGGGTGTCGCGGACGGTCTCCGGAGAGGCGGCGACGAGCTCCCGGCCCGGCGGCATGACGAGCACCACGGACGCGGCCAGCCCGTGCTCGGCCAGCACCGCCGCTGCCTTGCCGGGATCCCAGTCGCCGGGCTGCTCGACCGGCAGCTCGATGACGTCGAAGCCCCACCCCGCGATGCGGGGCGCGAGCCGCGCCAGCTCGTCGTCGGTCAGCGGGGACACCCAGACCCAGGTGTTCACTCCGATGGAGAACATGCGTCCCTCTTCGTCGTCGGATGGGCGGAAGGACCCCGATCAGCTCTTCTTCCCGCCCCAGGTCTCCGGGAACCCGGGCAGGTCCTCGCAACCGCACAGCGCGTAGTGCAGCGGCGGCATGTTCGGCTTGAGGTAGGTCGACAGGTTCTCGGCGGTGACCTTCGGCTGCGGCAGGTTCCAGGCCTTGGGCACCTCCTCGCCCTTGAGGATCTTCAGCGCGGCGATGATCGGGGTGCGCCACTGGTAGGTCGGGTAGGTCGGCGCGACCGCGGTGAGGTTGGCGTCCTTCCACTTCTGCAGGAAGTCCTGCTGGTCCTCGCCGTTGATCGGCGGAACGGGCAGGCCGGCGTCCTCGAACGCCTCGATCGCCGCCACCGCCGTGGCTCCGGCGTCCATCCAGACGCCGTCGATCTTGCCGTGCCGCTGGATGTAGTCGCTGACGATGCTCTTGGTCTTGGCGGCGTCGCCGTCGGTGAACTCCACCCCCACGACCTGGACCTTGCTCTTGTCGAAGACCACCTTGGCCGCCGACCAGCGGGTCTCCAGCACGTCCACGCCGGGCAGGATGCGCAGCGCCAGGACCTTCCCGCCGGCCGGCACCTTCTCGACGAGGAACTCGGCGGCGTCGGCGCCGAAGGCGTAGCCGCCGATGGGCTTGATGAACGTCACGGGGCAGTCGGTTTCCACACCCCGGTCGAACACGATGACGGGCACCTTCTCGCACGCCGCCGTCACGGCCGGGGTGAGCGTGGCCGTGGTGTTCGGCGAGATGATCAGCGCGTCACAGCCCTTGGCCTGCAGCTCGGCGATGTCGGAGATCTGCTTGTCGTCCTTGCCCTCGGCATCCAGGGCGGTGAACTTGGAGATCTCCTTGTGCAGGCCGGCCTCGGCCTGCATCGTCTTCCATCCGACCTGGCGCCAGGGGTTGTTGACCGCGGCGTTGGAGAAGCACAGGTGGTACGGCCCGTCCTTCTTGTACTTGGCGGTGTCGGTCATCTGCGGGGCGATGGCCTGCTCCCACGGCTTGTCAGTGGGGCCCTGCGGGGTCTGGGAGCGCATGGCCAGCTGGGCGTCGAAGTCCGCCTGCACGAAGAACTTCGACTGCGCGCCCGTGCCGGAGCCCTGAGCGCTCTGGCTGGCGCTTGCGGCGGGCGCGGCGGGTTGGCTGGTGGCCGCCGGCTTGTCGGTGGTGCAGCCCGCGAGGGCGAGCGCGGCGAACACGGCGACTGCGGCCTTATGACGCGGCATGTGCGTCTCCTTTTCGGGGGGTGAACTTCCAGGGAAGTCGGATGGCTCCCGCCGCGACCGCGGCGATGATGATGACGCCCTGCACGGTGAACTCCAGCGCCCCCGAGATTCCGTACAGGTTGAGCAGCGTGAACAGCGCCTCCAGCGTGAAGGCCCCGGCCATGGCGGCCAGCACGGAGCCGCGGCCGCCGCCGAGCACCACGCCGCCGAGGACGACCGCGGTGATGGCGGAGAACTCCAGGCCCTGACCGACCTGCGCCGAGACACCGGCGAATCCGCCGAGCAGGATTCCGGCGACGGCCGCCGCCAGGCCGGAGAGCATGAAGGCGAAGATCTTGGCCCGGTCGACGCGGACCCCGGACAGTGCCGCGGCCCGTTCGTTGTCGCCTGTGGCCATCAGCGTCTTGCCGAAGTCGGCGCGCATGAGCCAGATCGCCGCAGCGCCCACGGCGAGCAGGATCAGCACCGACCACGGTATAGGTCCGAGGCCGCCGCGGCCGAAGGTGCGGAAGCCCTCCGACAGCGCGCCGCGCGGCGCGCCGCCGGTCCACAGGAACACCGCTCCGGACAGGATGAGCAGCATGCCGAGCGTCACGATGAACGACGGCACCCGCAGTTTGGTGGTGACCACGCCGTTGACCAGCCCGACGAGCAGCCCGATGACGATCAGCAGGGCGATGACCGGCCAGGTGGCGGACTCCTCGCCGTCGATGAGCCGCGCGGCGATCACCACCTCGGCCGTCACGAGCGAGCCGACCGACAGGTCGAACTCGCCGGAGACGATGACGAAATACTGCCCCGCGGCGAGGATCACCAGCGGCGCGGCCCGTTTGAGGAACGCCAGGAACCCGGCGGGCTCCAGGAAATAGGGGTTGGCGACCGCGATCGCGGCCAGCAGCACCACGAGGACCGCGAGGATGGGAAGTGCCCGCTTCATGCCGACCGCCTCATGCCGACCGCCTCATTCCGCGCCGGGCGTAGACGGCCACCGCGATGACGATGACCACGCCGCGGACCACGTCCTTGACGAAGGAGTTGACCTCGAGCTGGTTGAAGATCGTGTCCAGGACGGCCAGCAGCAGGACCCCGCCCACGGTTCCGGCGACGCCTCCTTTGCCTCCGGCCAGCGCTGTCCCGCCGAGCACGACCGCGGCGATGGACTCCAGGTCGTAGCCGCCGTCGGTGCCGACCGTGGGGGCGCCCGCCCCGAGCCTGCTGGCCAGCAGCAGACCCGCGATGCCGGCGCAGAGCGAGCAGAGCACGTGCGTGAGCACGATGACCCGGCCCGTGCGGATCCCGGACAGCCGGGCGACCTCCTCGTTCCCGCCCACCGCGTAGATCCGGTATCCCAGCCGGGTCCTGCTCAGCAGAAACCAGGCCACGACGGCCACGCCCGCCCAGAGCAGGGCGGAGATGGGGATCGGCCCGATCCGGGAGTAGCCGAGGAGCTGGAACGACTCGGGCACCTTGCCCGCCGGGCCGTCGTACAGGTGGTCGACGATGCCCTTGATGATCAGGGCGGTGCCGAGCGTGGCGATGAAGGCGTGGACCTGGAGCCTGGTGATGACGAGCCCGTTGACCAGCCCCACCAGCGCGCTGATGGCCAGCACCGCCGCGACAGCGGGCAGGATGTTCCCGTCCTGGCCCGCCATGATCTCCGCCGCGACGAGCGAGGTCAGGCTGATCAGGTACGCCACGGACAGGTCGAGCGACCCGGCCAGGATCGCCAGCGTCTGCCCGATCGCCACGATGCCGAGGGCCGCCGAACGTTGCTGGATCCCGACGACGCTCTCCATGGTCAGGAACTGACCGCCGTCGAGCGCCACGAGAACCCAGCCGACCGCGACCAGGCCGAGCAGCGCGAGGAACACCACCTGCGTGGGCTCGCGCAACCGCGCCGCCAGGCCGCCTTGCGCTTCGCTGCGGCGGGCAGGACGGCGGATGCGTGAGAGCGTGTTCATTCAGCCCACCTCTCCTGCGGCCAGGCGCATGATGGCCTCCTCGGAGGGTCCGGCCGGCAGCGTGCCCGCGATGCGGCCGTCCCGCAGGACGACGACGCGATCGCTCATGCCGATGAGCTCGGGCAGCTCGGAAGAGATCATCATGATGGCCATGCCGTCATTCGCCAGCTCACGCATCAGGTCGTGGATCGCGGCCTTGGCCCCGACGTCGACGCCCCGGGTCGGTTCGTCGAACAGCAGCACGCGCGGCGCCATCGTCATCCACTTGGCCAGCACGACCTTCTGCTGGTTGCCGCCGGACAGGTAGCGGACCTCCTGTTCCTGGCGCGGAGGCGAGAGGCGTACCCGTTCGAGCAGGTCGCGGACGCCGTTCCGGCTCTTGGCGCCCACCGCGCGGGCCACCAGCAGGGCGTTGTCACGCACGGACTGGCGCAGCGCGAGCCCTTCGGCCTTGCGGTCCTCGGTCACGAGCCCGATGCCCATGGCCACGCCTTCCCGGACCGAGCGGGGGCGCGACGGGGTCATCTCGCCTGTGGTGAACGGTTCCGCGCCGAAGATCGCTTTGGCGAGTTCCGACCGGCCGGATCCTTGCAGGCCGGCGATGCCGACGATCTCCCCGGCACGCAGCTCCAGATCGATGTCGCGGAGTTTGTGGTTGCCCGCTCCGCGCAGGCTGAGCCGTACCTCGCCGGCGCCCGCCGAGCGAGGCGGGAAGTAGGTGCCGAGGTCGCGGCCCACCATCAGGCGGATCAGTTCGTCGGAGGACACCTCGCCGATCGGGAGCGTGGTGACGCGGGAGCCGTCCTTGAGCACGGTGACCCGGTCGGCGAGGTCGAACACCTCGCGTAAGCGGTGGGAGATGTACACGACGGCGACGCCGCGCTCCCGCAGCCGCCCGATCAGCCGATAGAGCAGCTCGACCTCGTGCTCGGCGAGGGCCGCGCTGGGCTCGTCCATGACGACGAGCCGGGCGTTCACCGACAGCGCCTTGACGATCTCGACGACCTGCTGCTGAGCCACCGACAACCGTTTGACGGCGTCGCGGGGCCGAAGGAGTCCTCGCCCAGTTCGCCGAGCAGCCGCGCGGTCGCCTCCTCCATGGCGGCACGATCGACCAGGCCGCGCCGGACCGGTTCGCGCCCGAGGAAGACGTTCTCGGCGACGGTGCGCTCGGGGAGCAGGTTGAACTCCTGATAGATGATCGCGATGCCGGAGCGTTGCGCGTCGAGCGGGTGGCCGAACGAGGCCGGCCGACCGTCGATCTCGATCGTGCCCTCGTCCGGCGCGTGCACCCCGCAGATGATCTTCATGAGGGTGGATTTGCCGGCGCCGTTCTCGCCGACGACGGCATGAACCTCGCCGGCCGTCACGTCCAGGTCGACACCGGACAGCACCCGCACGCCCAGGAAGCTCTTGCCGATGCCGCGCATGCTCAGCACTCGGTCCACCTCCCCGTCCGCGCCGAGGCGAGGACGGCCTCGCAGATCGCGGCGGCCCGGGCGCCGTCCTCGAACACCGGCAGCCCCTCACGCCGCTCGCCGCGGAGTGCGGCGTAGGTGTCGGCGACGAAGGCGTCGAAGCAGTCGTGGTACCCCTGGGCGTGCCCGGCCGGCAGCGGTGAGTAGGGCAAGGCCGCCTCGGAGAGGATTTCCGGGTCGCGCATGAGGGCCCGTGACCCGGTGCGGTGTCCAAGCCACAGCAGTTCCGGCTGCTCCTGGTCGAAGGCGAGGCTGGCCTCCGTGCCGGAGATCTCCAGGAGCAGCCGGTTCTTCCGGCCTGGGGAGACCTGGCTCGTGACGAGCGCGCCGATGGCCCCGGAGGCGGTGCGGAACTGGACGGTGGCCACGTCCTCCGTCACCACGGCGGAGGTGTTCGCGCGCGCCGGCTGGACGACGGCGGTCTGCGCGCAGACGCTGACGATGCGGTCGGCGGTGACGAACTCCGCCAGGTCGCACCAGTGGGAGCCGATGTCGGCGAACGTCCGGCTCGGCCCGCCCAGCTCCGGGTCGACGCGCCAGTTGTCGTCGTCCGGGCGGAGCAGCCAGTCCTGCAGGTAGCTCCCTTGAATGAGGCTGACCCGGCCGACGTCGCCGCGGGCGATCCGCTGACGGGCCTCCCTGACCATGGCGTGGAAGCGGTACACGAACGGCACCGTCGCGACCAGGCCCGCTTCGGCCGCCCGCCCCGCCATCAGCGTGGCGGTCGCCGCGTCCATGGCAAGCGGCTTCTCGCAGATCACGGCCAGTCCGGCGGACAGGGCCTTGAGGGCGAGTGGGGCGTGGAGGTGGTTGGGGGTGCAGATGTGCACCAGATCGATCTCGCCGGACTCGATGAGCTCGTCGGCGGAGGAGAAGACCTTCGCCGGGCCGAGGCCGGCCTGCCGCGCCTTCTCGGGCCGCGATCCGGCCACCCCTGCGATGGTGGCACCGGCGAGCCGCGCGGCGCGGGCATGCACCCGCCCCATGAAACCCGTCCCGATGATGCCAATCCTCGGGCCATCGGGGGGTTTCGGGCTTATATCCCTCATGTTGCGGGATGCTAAAGGCGTCTTATGACGACGGTCAAGCAAAAGTGGGGCACCAATACGGCATAATCGGAGGGTGATCGCGAAAGATGTCGGTCCTGACGAACGGAGCGGGTGTTGACTGAGAGCACGTTGGTCGACACAGGTGGCTCGGCCACCGGCGCAGGGGTCCTGCTCTCGATCCTGCGCGACGGGCGGCCCCGCACCCGCGCCGAGCTGGTCCAGCTCACCGGATGGGCCCGTTCGACGCTGTCGCTCCGGCTTGACGCCCTGCTCAATCAGCGCCTGGTGGCACCGACCGACGATGCGATGCACTCCGGCGGGCGTCCTGCGACGACATTCGCCTTCAACCAGAGCGCACGGGTCGTGCTGGCAGCGGATCTCGGCGTGACGCACGCCCGGCTCGCCGTCACCGACCTCGCGACCACCGTGCTCGCCGAGCGCAGCGCCGAGATGCCCATCGACCGGGGTCCGGTGCCCGTGCTGACCTGGCTCGTCGAGAGCTTCCACGAATTGCTCGGCGAGTGCGGGCGCGGCATCGCCGACGTGTGCGGCATCGGCGTCGGCCTGCCCGGCCCGGTGGAGCACGACACCGGCAAGCCGGTCAACCCGCCGATCATGCCCGGGTGGGACCGCTTCGCGGTGCCCGAGTGGCTGAGCGCGCGACTTGGCGCCCCGGTGCTGGTCGACAACGACGTGAACATCATGGCGCTCGGCGAGTACTGGGCGGTCAGATCGCAGGTCAAGCACATGATCTTCGTCAAGATCGGCACCGGTGTGGGCTGCGGGATCATCAGCGAGGGCCGCCTGCATCGCGGCGCCCAGGGAGCGGCCGGCGACATCGGCCACATCCGGGTCCCGTCGTTCGAGGACGTCGTCTGCCGTTGCGGCAATACCGGGTGCCTGGAGGCCGTGGCCGGCGGTGGCGCGCTGGCCGCCCGCCTGCGCGCGGCGGGCGAGGACACCTCCGTCAGCCGCGACGTCGTCGAGCGGGTGCGGGCGGGCAACGTCCCCGCGATCCAGGCGGTCCGGCAGGCCGGCCGGGAGATCGGCACGGTCCTGGCCTCGGTCGTCAGCTTCTTCAACCCCTCGCTCGTCGTCATCGGCGGCGACATCGCGGAGGCGGGCGAACACCTGCTCGCGGGCGTCCGTGAGGTGGTCTACAGCAGGTCTCTGCCGCTGGCCACGCAGCACCTCGGCATCCTGGCGAGCGAGCTCGGCGACCGCGCGGGCATCACCGGTGCGGCGGTGATGGTGCTCGAGCATGTGCTGGCACCCGAGGCGGTGGACCAGGCGGTCATGGCCGTAAGCGGCGGGTGATAAGACAGCTGTTGGCTCTCTTATGCTTGACCATCGACAAAAGTAGCTCTTAACATCGCGGATACTTACATACCGGATGCCTTCCGCATGCGGGGGTAGTCCCGACACGATGGAGCTTTCATGGACAAGCTCGGTGTGTGGCTTATCGGGGCACGGGGATCCGTGGCGACCACCGCCATCGTGGGCGCCGCGGCCATCAGGGCGGGAGCGGCGTCCCCGCAGGGATGCGTGAGCGAGTCCCCCGGCTTTCCCGGGCACCTGGTTCCGCTGACCGACCTGTTCTTCGGCGGCCACGACATCACCGAGACCTCCTTACGCAAGCGCGCCGAACAGCTTGGCAGAGCAGGGGTGATACCACCGGACCTCCCGGCGCTGCTCGCGTCCGATCTGGACGCCGCCGACGCCGAGATCCGGCCGGGTTACGTCCCCGGCGACGGCGGCCGGGCCGCGGCCCGGCTGATCGACGACATCGCCGGCTTTCGCGCCCGGCATGGGCCGGCCCGCGTGGTCGTCGTCAACGTGTCGTCGACCGAGCCCCCGGTCGATTCGCGCCCGGAGTTCGAGAGGCTGGCCGACCTTGAGGAGCGCCTCGCCGCGGGGGACGACGTCCTGCCGCCGAGTTCGCTGTACGCCTATGCGGCTTTCCACGCCGGGTGCGGCTATGTGGAGTTCACCCCCTCCACCGGGCCGACCCTGCCCGCCCTGACGGAACTCGCCGCCCAGCAAGGCGTGCCGTACGCGGGACGCGACGGCAAGACCGGCGAGACCCTGGTCAAGAGCGCCCTGGCGCCCATGTTCGCCGACCGGGCACTGCGGGTTCGCTCCTGGTCCGGGCTCAACCTGCTCGGCGGCGGCGACGGGGCGACACTCGCCGATCCGGCCGCCAGGTCCAGCAAGCAGCTTTCCAAGGACCAGGTCGTCGCCAAGGTCTTGGGAGGACCCGTCGACGGGCAGACGCACATCGACTACGTCCCGGATCTCGGAGAGTGGAAGACCGCCTGGGACCACGTGACTTTCGAGGGGTTTCTCGGCGTGCGGATGGCCATGCAGTTCACCTGGCAGGGCTGCGATTCGGCGCTGGCCGCCCCGCTCGTCCTGGATCTGGCGAGGCTGGTCGCTCGTGCGCACGAGAAGGGGCGGCGTGGCGTCCTGCCCGAGCTCGGCTACTTCTTCAAGAGCCCGCTGGGGACGGACGAGCACGCGCTGGCCGCCCAGTACGCCCGGCTGCGCGCCTTCGCCGAGGAGCTGTCATGAGGGCGTTGCTCGAGCTGGTGCGCGCACCGGCCGCACTGTCGGTGCCCGGGGACACCATGGCGGGGGCCGCCGCCGCGGGGCGGCGTCCGGCACCCGGCCTGGCCCTGGCGTCGGTGCTCATGTACTGGTCGGGAATGGCGCTCAACGACTGGGCAGACCGTGAGGCCGACGCCATCGAGCGTCCTGAACGCCCGATCCCGTCAGGCCGGGTACGCCCGGGTGCCGCGCTCGGGCTCGCGGCCGCCCTGACCGGCGCGGGCCTGGCCACCGCCGCCGTCGCCGGCGGCCGTCGCGGTCTCACCGTCGCCGGCTTGCTGGCCGGCGCGGTGTGGGCCTATGACCTGGGCCTCAAACGGACGGCGGCGGGACCGGCGTCGATGGCGGCCTGCCGCGTGCTGGACGTGCTCCTCGGCGCCGGCGAGCAGGCCAGAGCCGCCGTGCCGGCGGCCCTGGCGATAGGCGCGCACACCTACGGGATCAGCGTCCTGGGCAGAGCCGAGGTGACAGGGGCGGCACCCGGGACCGCCGAGCGCGCGCTCGTGGCCAGCACCGCGGCAGCCGGACTCGCGGCCGCCTCCTGCCTGCGCAACGGAGCCGCCGCCCGGGCCGGCGCGGGCGTCCTCATCGCCGGCTATCTCGCCTCCACCCTCCCGGTCCAGGCCGGGTTACGGGCCCGTCCCGACCCCGAGAACGTGCGGCAGGCCGTTCGCCTGAGCATCCTCGGCCTGATCCCGCTCCAGGCGGCGGCGGTCGCGGGTGGCGGGCGGTTCGCGACGGCGGGCGCACTGCTGTGCTCGCTGCCCATGGCCAGGTGGCTCTCGTCCCGGCTGGCGACATCGTGAAGTGGGCCTACTGCACCAACGGCTTCGCCGACCACCGGCTCCCCGAGGCGCTCGCGGTGCTGGCCGATCTGGGGTACGCCGGTGCGGCGATCACGCTCGACCACGGTCATCTCGACCCCTACTCCCCCGGCCTGGCCGCGGAGGTGTCGCGAATCGCCGGGCTCCTCGAACGCCTCGGCCTGGATGCCGTCGTCGAGACGGGCGGGCGTTACACCCTCGATCCCCTGCGCAAACACCATCCGACTCTCATCAGCGACGACGCCGAGCGCAGAGTGGAGTTCCTGACCACGGCGATGCGGGTCGCCGCCGACCTGGGCGCTCCCGTGGTGCATCTGTGGAGCGGGGTCCGGCCCGACGGCATGCAGGAGGGGGAGGCGTACACGCGGCTGGCCTGCCAGTGCGCGCGGCTCCTCGACGAGGCCGACCGGGTGGGCGTCACGCTGGGATTCGAGCCCGAACCCGGGATGCTCGTCGCCGACCTGGACGGCTTCGAGCGGCTGCGTGCGATGCTCGACGCCCATCCCCGGTTCGGTCTCACCCTCGACATCGGGCACTGCCACTGCGTGGAGCGGGAGGCCCTGGACACCTGTGTCCGCCGGGCCCTGCCGTACACCGTGCACGTGCAGATCGAGGACATGTGCCGGGGTGTCCACGAGCACCTGGAGTTCGGCGAGGGTGAGATCGACTTCGTGCCGGTGCTCGCCGCTTTGGACGGCTACTCCGGTCTGGTGGCCGTGGAGCTGGCCCGGCACAGCCATGCGGCCCCGCTGGTCGCCCGCCGATCGATCGACTTCTTGAGGAGGGCACATGAAGGAGCCGGCACAGGAGTGGCTGGCACAGGCCGTCCGGCAGGTCAAGGCTGACCCGCACGCGATCCACCGGCTCTTCCCGCAGGCCGAACGGCGGGGCGGCCCAGGTGCCCGGCGCGCGCTGCTCGGCGCGCTGCACGGCCACCACGCGGTGATCCACAGCCTGTACGAGGCCGGCGACAGCGGCGAGCGGCTGGCGATCCTGACCGCCCTGCATGAGCTCGATCTGGGCGGCACGGCGGTCGGGCTGGTGGAGGACGCGCTGCGCACCAATGACGCGCGGCTGGTCGCCGCGGCCCTCGGCCCGTACGGCTCGGCGTGGCTGGACGACCACTCCTTCCGGCAAGGGGTGCTCAAGTGCGTCTTCATGTCGATCCCGCTGGTGGCGGTGGCCGAACTGGACCGCCGGTTCGACGCGGAGCTGGCCCGGATGTTGTCGGACTACGCGGCGGAGCTGCGGGCGGCCGGCCGGCCCGTCCCGCGCGACGTCCTGGAGAGGATCTGAATGCGCATCTTCGACCCCCACATCCACATGACCTCCCGGACCACCGACGACTACCAGCGCATGCACGCCGCGGGGGTCCGCGCCGTCGTCGAGCCCGCCTTCTGGCTGGGGCAGCCCCGTACCAACGTGGGGAGCTTCCTCGACTACTTCGACGCGCTGCTCGGCTGGGAGCCGTACCGCGCCGCGCAGTACGGCATCCGCCACCACTGCGCGCTCGCGCTCAACCCGAAAGAGGCGAACGATCCGCGGTGCACGGGGGTGCTGGCCGAGTTGCCGCGATACCTGCTGAAGGACTCCGTCGTCGCGGTCGGCGAGGTCGGCTACGACTCGATGACGGCCGAGGAGGAACGGGCCTTCGAGGCCCAGCTCGCCCTGGCGCGGGAGAATGATCTGCCCGTACTGGTGCACACGCCGCATCGGGACAAGGTCACCGGCACCCGCCGCACGCTCGACGTGGTCCGGGCCGCCGGGACGCCCCCCGAGCGGGTGCTCATCGACCACCTCAACGAGATGACCGTCGGCATGGTCGCGGACTCGGGATGCTGGATGGGGTTCTCGATCTACCCCGACACCAAGATGGACCCGGACCGGATGGTGGCCGTGCTCAAGGAGTACGGCACCGACAGGATGCTGGTGAACTCCGCCGCCGACTGGGGACGAAGCGACCCGCTGAAGACGCGCGAGGTCGCCGACGTCATGCTCGCGGCCGGCTTCGGCGACGACGACGTGGATCAGGTGCTGTGGCGCAATCCGGTCGCCTTCTACGGGCAGAGCGGCCGGCTCGACCTCGAGACCGGCTCAGAAGCCGGCCCCGACTACGCCGGCAACACGATCAAGCGAGGCTGACCATGAGGCTGCGCCATCCCGACGGCTCGACGGTGCACCTGTCCTACTGCACCAACGTCCACCCCGCCGAGGATCTCCCCGGCATCCACGCTCAGCTGTCCGGCGTCGCCGCGCGGGTGAGACGACTGCTCGGTGCCGAGCGGCTCGGGCTCGGCCTGTGGCTGTCCCAGCACGCCGCCGCGGACCTGCTCGCCCGGCCCGAGGAGCTCGCCGGGCTCCGCGAGCGGCTGAGCGCGCTCGGACTTGAGGTCGTGACTCTCAACGGATTCCCCTACCGCGGCTTCCACGACGAGATCGTGAAGTACCGCGTCTACAGCCCTGACTGGGCTGACGCGGAGCGGCTGCGCTACACGCTCGGGCTCGCCGAGATCCTCGCCGCGCTGCTGCCGGACGACGTCACCGAGGGAACGATCTCGACACTCCCCCTCGCCTGGCGGACCGGGTGGACGAACGACAAAGCGGCAGCGGTCATGGCCAATGTCGACGCGGTCGCCCAGGGCCTGCGCGCGTTGGCCGGCCGTACCGGCAAGGTGATCCGCCTGGGCTTCGAGCCGGAGCCCGGCTGCATCATCGAGACGACGCCCCAGGCGACCGCCCTGCTGAGCGACGTGGATCGGGACTACCTCGGCCTCTGCCTGGACGCCTGCCACATGGCCGTGGGATTCGAGGAACCCGGCGCGGGCGCCGGCAGCGGGCTGCCGATCGTGAAGCTCCAGGCGTCGTGCGCCTTGGAGGCCCCGCCGGGGGCACACCGGGCGCTCGCGGCGTTCGACGAGGCCCGGTTCCTCCATCAGACGCGCTCCGCCACCGGATACGCCGACGACCTGGGCGAAGCCCTGGCCGGTGGCCTGCCCGCGGACGAGAGCTGGCGCGTGCACTTCCACGTTCCGCTGCACGACACGCCGCCCCCTCCGCTCGCCACCAGCGCCCCCTACCTGTGTGGCCTGCTGGACGCGCTCCTCGGCGGAGACCGTCCGCTGACCAGGCACGTCGAGGTGGAGACCTACACGTGGAACGTGCTTCCCAGCGCGCCTGCCGACATCGCCGAAGGCATCGCCGCCGAGCTCGACTGGATGCGGGGACGGCTCGCCGCCCTCGGGCTGAAGGAGACGTGATGGCGCCGCTGGTCGTGATCAATGTCGTCGGGCTCACCCCGCGCCTGCTCGCGCACATGCCGAACGTGGCGAAAGCGGGCGCCGCGGCCGCGCTGCGGCCCGTGCTCCCGGCCGTCACCTGCTCGATGCAGGCCACCCTGCTGACCGGTTCACTGCCCCGCGACCACGGCATCGTCGGCAACGGCTGGTACTTCCGGGATCTTGGAGAGGTGCTGCTGTGGCGCCAGCACAACGCGCTCATCCAGGGCGATCAGCTGTGGACCGCCGTGCCCGGCCTGCGCACGGCCAACGTGTGCTGGTGGTATGCGATGGGCGCGCCGACCGACCTGCTCGTCACCCCGCGCCCCGTCTACCACGCCGACGGCCGCAAGTCGCCCGACTGCTACACCCGCCCGCCCTCACTCCACGACGATCTTGAGGCCGCGCTGGGCCCCTTCCCCCTGTTCACCTATTGGGGCCCCAACGCGGGGATCGCCTCCTCCGAATGGATCATCTCCGCGGCTCGCCGCATCCTGACCCGCCAACGGCCGGATCTGCTCCTGGTCTACGTGCCCCATCTCGACTACGACCTGCAGCGGTACGGCCCTGCTGCTCCCGAGGCGATCACCGCGGCCCGCGCCGTCGACGCCGCACTGGCTCCCCTCCTCGCCGAGGACGCCCAGGTGGTCGTGCTCTCGGAATACGGCATCACCCCGGCGTCCCGCCCGGTGGACATCAACCGGGCGCTGCGCACCGCGGGTCTCCTGGAGGTCTACACCCAGGCGGGGATGGAGTACCTCGACCCGTGGGCGTCCCGGGCCTTCGCCGTCGCCGACCATCAGGTGGCCCACGTGTACGTGCGCGACCCCGCCGACCTGGCCCGCACCCGCGCCGTCGTCACCGAGCTGACCGGCGTGGACGAGGTGCTCGACCAGGCAGGCAAGGCGAAGTACGGGCTCGACCACGAACGGGCCGGTGAGCTCGTCGCGGTGGCGGAGCCGGACGCCTGGTTCACCTACTATTACTGGCTCTCCGACGACCGCGCCCCGGATTTCGCCAGGCTCGTGGACATCCACCGCAAACCCGGCTACGACCCGGCCGAGCTCTTCATGGACCCGAGTGATCCGTTCGTCAAGCTCCGTGCCGCGGCGGCGCTCGTCAGGAAGAAGATGGGCTTCCGCTACACGATGCGGGTGGTCCCGCTCGACCCGGCGCCAGTGCGGGGCAGCCATGGCCGGCTGCCCGATCTCCCCGACGACGGCCCGCTGATCATCGGTCCCTTCGACCGTGACTCCTACGAGGCGACCGAGGTCAAGGGACTCCTGGCCGGCCTGGCCAGGAGAAGCCGCTGACCGGGCACCGGCACTGCGACAGGCGGCCGGCCGGGTGGCCCGAGAGCGGGTTGCCGTCTGCGGCCGGTGACGGTGATCCTCGCCGGTCAGGTGGTGACGGCGCGACGTGGCGCTGCTCGGAAATGACTGGCTGGGCCGGTACAGCTGCTGATCCAATGTGCATATGGAGATCTCGCTGAAGGCCGAGGCGGCCCACGTCGCCGATCCGTGGCCCGGATACTTCGCGGACCGCGGACATCCAGGGGCCCGCCGTATCGGCGCCGGTGTCGAGGGCGTCGTCTACAGGCTGGGCGACGGCCAGGTCGCCAAGGTGTGGACCGGTCGGCCGCCGACCGAGCTCACCCGCCAGGTGTACGCGGACATCGCACAACACCGGCTGCCATTCGCCACCCCGGAGATCTTCCAGGTCCACGAGCACGAGGGTGTCGTGGTGACGTACGAGCGCGAGCTGCCGGGCGTCCCGATGCGGGGTGACTCCGCGCACGAGGACTACGAGCGCACGCTGCCCGTTCATCACAGGAACGCGCTGCTTGCCGTCCTGCGTGGCCTCGCCTCGGTGCCAGGTACGGACGCCATGCGCCGGCTGACCGTCCAGGGCGACGACCGCCCGCTGTGGGAGGGACACGACCGCTTCCAGGACGCGCTCGCGGCCCTGGTCGTTCGAGCCGCGGACCGGCACGGCGCTGCGCTGGCCGTGCATGTGCCGGACTTCAGCGCGGGGGTCGAACGCACGCTGAACGCCCTGCGATCGCTTCCCGATGCTCCGGTCACAGCGATCCACGGCGACCTCGTCCCGCCCAACATCCACACCGACGCCGCCGGCCGACCCGTCGCCGTCCTCGACTTCGGCTTCTACACGACCGCAGGCGACCCGGCCTTCGAGGCGGCCGTCACCGCAGCCGTCTGGGACATGTACGGCCCGTACGCCGAGGAGCACACCGCGGAACTCACCCGGTTCTTCGCACAAGAACTCGGCTACGCGCCCGCTGCCCTCACCACCTACCAGGCCGTCTACGCCCTCACCACATACGATCTGTTCGGCATGGACGACAGCGATGGGCACTTCCGATGGTGCGCCGGACAGCTGCGCCGCAACACCGTGTTCAGCACCCAGATCTCGTGACTACGGCCACTCGTTGATCGCTGCCCGCCCTGGACGGACACGGGAGCGGCCTGGGCAGAGCCGGCGAACCCGAATGCTTGCTCCATGATCGTCGGGTTCGAGCACTGAAGTCCCTGGCCACTCCCGGGGTGTGGACGGATGGTCTCAGACGCGGGTCCAGCGCTGGTTGGTTCCTCCGGTGCAGGTCCAGATGCGTGCCTTGGTGCCGTTGGCGGTGCCGCTGACGTCCAGGCACTTGTTGGCCCCGACGGCGGTGATGGTGCCGTCGGCGTTGAGTCGCCACTTCTGGTTGTTCTGGCCGTTGCAGTCCCAGATGATCACGCTGGTGCCGTCCGCCGTCCCGGCCCCGTTCACGTCCAGGCACTTGTTGCCGTAGACCCGCAGCTCACCGGCGCTGGTGGAGGTCCACTGCTGGTTGGCCTGCCCGTTGCAGTCCCAGATCTGCGCCTGCGCGCCGTTGGCCTGCGAGGCGCCGTTGACGTCCAGACACCGGTTCGACCCCACACCCCGCAGCGCACTCGTACTGCCCGGTGTGCTGGTCAGTTCCTTGATACGGATGTTGCGGAAGGACACCACGTCGCCGGGCCCGTGGTTCTGGATGCCGATGTAGCCCTGCTGGAGCGAGCGGACCGGATCGGTGTTGGTGAAATCGTTGATCTTCGTGCCGTTGAGGAACACCTGCAGCCGCTCACCCTCCACCAGCAGCTCATAGGTGTTCCACTGCCCTGGCGGGTTCAGCGCCGCGTCGCGGGCGGCGATGTCGGCGGCCTTGAACCCGTAGATCGCCCCGGTCGTCTTGTCCGTAGTGTCGGTCGCGTCGATCTGCACCTCGTATCCGGTGTTGAGCGCCGCGTTGGGGTCACTGGTGGCCGGGAACCCGACGATCACGCCGGAGTTGGAGTCGCCGGTCATCTTCCAGTCGAGCTTGAGGGAGTAGGAGCGGAACTCCTTGGCGTTGTACCACAGCATGCCCATGCCGCCCTGGGAGGTCAGCGTGGCATCACTGTTGGCGAACGCCCCCGGCCCTGCCTGCGACCAGCCCGTCGTCGACCCGTTGTACAACGTCGTGTACCCGGTCTCCGGGCGGCAGTCGGCGTTGGTGGCCTTGGCCGCGTACCGGATTCCGCCGAGCAGCAACGTGCGGAAGAGGGGGTCGGCGTACGACTCCCGGGTGTGCCCCAGGCCGGTGTAGAACGCGCGGCCGGAGGACTGGGGGTGGCACCAGGTGATCGGATGATCGCCCATGCCGCCGCCGCTGTAGCTGCTCTCGTCCAGGTTCTGCAGCACCCGGACGTTCGAGCGGGGGTTGGAGCGGTAGTTGTACCACTCGTCGGTACGCGACCAGGTCGCCCCCAGGTGAGCGGTCGCGGCGTGCGCCCGGTCCTCGTTCCGTACGGTGGCCTGCTGGATCGCCGGGTGGTTGTT